>JBGGME010000339.1:0-29278 GCA_041288195.1 Hyphomicrobiaceae bacterium | reverse complement strand
GAGCACGCGATCTCTCGTAACCACCTTATGGGGCAGTTTGGCACCCTGGAGGGGATATTTAGCGATGTAGTCGCGCTGTACACAGTGGTTGAGGAAGACTTTGAAGACGGTGAATGCCAGATTAGCTTGGGATGGCGAGAGATGCTTGATTGCGTCGTGCAAGTCATTCGACGTTACGTTCTCGAGCCGTTTCTTCGGGAAGTCTCGGAGAAGATGCAATCGGAAGCGGATGAATGAGCCCGGTCGGATGCGGCTTTTTTGGTGTTCAAGGTACTGATCTATAGCGTCCGGGGGTGCCGTCGTAGGCTGGGGGAAGTACTTGAGCGCCAGCCGCCGCTTGGCCTCTTCGCGGGCTTGCTTCAGAGAGACAGCAGGCCAACGCCCGAGGGTGTGGTATCTGTTGTCCTTCTTGAGGACGAAGGTGCGGGTTGACTTGGTTACGCGGACGCCGAAGGTCGGAAGATTCAGGTCCCAAACGTTGTACTTTTTCTCGCCAAAAGGCAGTGTTTTGATGGTGGCGTCGGTGAGGTTGCGTCGCATCGTGGTACACCGCTGGTACACTTTTGAGGGTGGTTTTTGGGCGTTCAGCAAGATACAGAGACAGAGCAGGAACCGCAAGAAAAATCAATGATTGCAGGAGGTTAGGTTCGGCGTGGTTCAGACGAGTTCAAGCGAAAAATGAACGATGTAGCTTCATCTCAGAGCGGCTGGCACGGGACCACCATCCTGACGGTGCGCAAGGGCGGCCGGGTGGTGATCGCCGGCGACGGGCAGGTGAGCCTCGGCGCCACCGTCATCAAGGCCAACGCCCGCAAGGTGCGCTCGGTCGGCAAGGGCGACGTGATCGGCGGCTTTGCCGGCGCCACGGCGGACGCTTTCACGCTGTTCGAGCGGCTGGAGAACAAGCTGGAGCAGTATCCGGCGCAGCTGACCCGCGCCTGCGTGGAGCTGGCCAAGGACTGGCGCACGGACCGCTTCCTGCGCCGGCTGGAGGCGATGATGATCGTCGCCGACAAGGAGACGACCCTGGTGCTGACGGGAACCGGCGACGTGCTGGAGCCCGAGCGCGGCCTGATGGGCATCGGCTCGGGCGGCAACTATGCGCTGGCCGCGGCGCGCGCGCTGGCCGACACGCCCATGGGCGCCGAGGAGATTGCGCGCAAGGCCATGGCCATTGCCGCCGAGATCTGCGTCTACACCAACACCAACGTCGTCCTCGAGGCGCTCGACAGCAGCAAATGACCAGCTTCTCCCCCCGCGAGATCGTCTCCGAGCTCGATCGCTACATCGTCGGCCAGAAGGACGCCAAGCGCGCGGTCGCCATCGCGCTCAGGAACCGCTGGCGCCGTCAGCAGCTGACGGGCGACCTCAAGGAGGAGGTGCTGCCCAAGAACATCCTGATGATCGGCCCCACCGGCTGCGGCAAGACCGAGATTTCGCGCCGGCTGGCTCGGCTCGCGGGCGCGCCGTTCCTGAAGGTGGAAGCCACCAAGTTCACCGAGGTCGGCTACGTCGGCCGCGACGTCGATTCGATCGTGCGCGACCTGGTCGAGGTCGGCATCGGCCTCACGCGCGAGGCCAAGCGCCGCGAGGTTCGGGCGCAGGCGGAGAAGAACGCCGAGGAGCGCGTGCTCGACGCCCTGGTCGGTCCCGGCGCGTCCCCCGGCACCCGCGAGAGCTTCCGCCGCCAGCTGCGCAACAACCAGCTCAACGACAAGGAGGTGGAGATCCAGGTGGCCGAGGCCGGCCCGCAGTTTCCCTCCTTCGACATTCCGGGCGGCCAGGTCGGCATGATCAATCTCAACGAGATCATGGGCAAGGCGTTCGGCCGGCGCACCAAGCCGCGCAAGCTCTCCGTCGGCCAGGCCTACGACATCCTCGTTGCCCAGGAGAGCGACAAGCTGCTCGACCAGGACCAGATGGTGCAGGACGCGATACGCGCCGTCGAGAACGACGGCATCGTGTTCCTCGACGAGATCGACAAGATCTGCGCGCGCTCGGAGGCGGGACGGGTCGGCGCGGACGTCTCGCGCGAGGGCGTGCAGCGCGACCTGCTGCCGCTGATCGAAGGCACCACGGTGTCCACCAAGTACGGCCCCGTGAAGACCGACCATGTGCTGTTCATCGCCTCGGGCGCCTTCCATGCCGCCAAGCCCTCCGACCTGCTGCCGGAGCTGCAGGGCCGATTGCCGATCCGCGTCGAGCTGAAGCCGCTGACGACGGAGGATCTGCGGCGCATCCTGACCGAGCCGGAGGCGAGCCTCATCAAGCAGTACATCGGGCTGATGCAGACCGAGGGCGTGACGCTGCAATTCACCGACGACGCCATCGATGCGCTGGCCGACATCGCCGCGCAGGTCAACGCCACGGTCGAGAACATCGGCGCGCGCCGCCTGCAGACGGTGATGGAGCGCGTGCTCGACGAGATCTCCTTCGACGCCGCCGACAAGAGCGGGGAGACCATCGCCATCGACGCGGCCTACGTCCGCGCCCGCGTCGGCGACCTCGCCAAGAACGCCGACCTGAGCAAGTTCATCCTGTAGCCAGGTTCGGACCGGAAGCCTGGACGTCAACGGCGCAACGTCGTACGTCCTATCCCAGCCGGAAGGCCAGGGACGAACCGATGAGCGTGCCCGACAAATCGCCCGCGGAGCGCGAGCTTGGCTCGCAGATGCTGCAGGCTGCGATGCAGACTGCGGTCGGCGCCATCATCATCATCGACGACAAGGGCATCATCTCGAGCGTCAATCCGGCCGCGGAGCGCGTGTTCGGCTTCGCCGAGGCCGAGATGATCGGGCAGAACGTCAACATGCTGATGCCCGAGCCGTATCGCAGCCGGCACGACGGCTACATCCGCCATCACCTCGAGACCGGCGAGAAGAAGATCATCGGCATCGGCCGGCAGGTGATGGGCCGCCGCAAGAGCGGCGCGATCTTTCCCCTGCACCTTTCGGTCAGCGCCTTCGAAGCCGAGGGCCGGCACTATTTCACCGGCATCGTGCTCGACCTCGCGGACCAGCGCCATACCGACTCGCTGCGCGAGCAGGCGCTGTTCCAGGCGATCTTCAATCATCTCGCGGACGCGGTGCTGGTGCTCGACGGCGCCAACACCATCATGCTCTGCAGCCCCGCCGTGACCCGCGTGTTCGGCTACGCGCCCGAGGAGCTGATCGGCAAGCCGATGAGCGCGCTCTACGCCAACGCCGAGGAATACCAGCGGGTGCGCACGCTGAAGGCGCACCTGCGGGAGCAGACAGAGGGCAACGGCGAGCCGCTCGTCGTCCGCTTCCACCGCAAGTCCGGCGAGGAGTTTCCCGCCGAGGTCGTCATCTCGGTGCTCCGCGACCAGCAGGGGCTGTTCATCGGCTTCGTGCTGCTCAACCGCGACATCAGCCAGCAGGTCGTGCAGGACGAGGCGCTGCGCAAATCGCAGCGCATGGAGGCGATCGGCCAGCTCACCGGCGGCATCGCCCACGACTTCAACAACCTGCTGACCATCATCACCGGCAACCACGAGCTGCTGGAGATGGAGCTCGCCGATCCCGAGCAGAAGGACCTGCTGGCGCGCGCCAACAACGCCGCGCTGATGGGCGCGCGGCTCACCAGCCGGCTGCTCACGTTCGCCCGCCGCCGGCGCCTCGAGCCCGTCGTGCTCGATCTCAACGAACAGGTGCTGGGCATGGCGGAGCTGCTGCGCCGGACGCTCGGCGAGACGATCGCGCTCGGGACGCTGCTGGCGCCGCGACTGTGGTCCACGCGCGCGGACCCGAGCGAGATCGAGAACGCGGTGCTAAATCTCGCCATCAACGCGCGCGACGCCATGCCCGCGGGCGGCAAGCTCGTGATCGAGACCAGGAATGTCGTGCTCGACGAGGCGACGCTCGCCAGCGAGGTCGGCGTCGCACCCGGCGACTACGTGCGCCTGGCGGTGTCCGACACGGGCGTCGGCATGCCGCCTGCCGTGCTCGCGCGCGTGTTCGAGCCGTTCTTCTCGACCAAAGGGCCCGGCAAGGGCACCGGGCTCGGCCTCAGCGTGATCTACGGCTTCGTCAAGCAATCGGGCGGACACGTCACGATCTACAGCGAGGAGGGCAAGGGCACCACAGTCAACCTCTACCTTCCGCGCAGCTACGGCGACGGCGGGCGCGAGGCGGCCGAGCGGCCGCAGGAGGCTGCCGCCACCTCCACCGGGGAGATCATCCTGCTCGTGGAGGATAACGCCGAGGTGCGGAGCGTGACGGCCCGCCGCCTCAACAACCTGGGCTACAGAGTCATCGAGGCGGACAGCGCCGCCGCGGCCATCCAGCGGCTCGGCGCCGGCAGGGGCATCGCTCTCGTGTTCAGCGACGTGGTGATGCCGGGCGGAATGTCGGGCTTCGATCTCGCGCGCTGGGTGCGCGAGCACGCGCCGACGGTGCCGGTCCTGCTGACGTCGGGCTTCGCCGAGGACATCGCCCGCGCCGGCGAGACGCCGCTCCCGGACGTGGAGGTCCTGCGCAAGCCCTATTCGGGCGCCGACCTCGCGCGCGCCCTGCGCAGGTCGCTCGAGCGAGGCTAGGCAGCGCCCGCACAAAGTCACGCGAGCCGGCCATCGCTGACCTCAGCTGCCGACTGCGCGTCATGGACAAGATGCAAGCCGACAGCGTTACAGCGCCTTGCGCCAGGCTGTGCGGCTCGAGCGGGTGAGCGCTCAGGTCGGCCACGACCCACGTAGAAATACGCCCCGATTGATCCGAATACCCAGTGGCACGCCGTTGGCCAATCATTGCGCCGGAACCGCAGCCGAGGGCTGTCAAGTATCTCCGCTACTGCCGACCAAGGTGCCGAGGGAGGCCGCGAGCATTGCCGACAGAGCTGCCGAAGCGGGAGACGAGGTGGATCGGATGGTTTCGCCGGTCCTGGTTGAGCAATGGGAACTGGGTCGTTGCCACGCTGAGCATCCCGGCTCTGCTGATTGTGCTTTCGCAAACGCTACCATTTGCACTGATTCTGCCCGCCATTAGCATCGTTGCCGTGGGCTGCGGTCTGTTCATGACGCTTCGTTTGTACCTGCGGCCGCCAGCCTCGTTGGCGTCGCGCGAGCATGCAAAACACATGGCCGGCATGTTCCTGCTGTTCGGATTTGGCGCGTCCATGATGACAAACGTCGGCGAGGCCCTCTCTGCGTTTGCAGAGTTGGAGAAGGTCTACGCGGCCACCGAGTAGCTCCCCAACCGACTCGACCCCACGAGCCTCCAGGGTTTCCGCACGCACATCGGGTGCGTGCGCAATGCTGTGCGCAGAACGATCTGGGCACCCGTACAAATACCACCCAAGTCTCGCGGATTCGCGTGGTCGCAAGACTTGTCTAAAAGACATTGCAGGCAGGGTCCTCGCTGAGGGATTTCCTGCTTCAAGCTGAGTTCTCTTCCAGACCGGGCCCCTCTGGCAGCTACGTAGCTGCGATGTCGGACTGGACACACTTTCGGAGTGTCCATCTGTGTCCCGTGTCGAAGGCGCTCGCTGCGCGCGGCGGCCCTGTTCTTCCGGCGAAGTCCTCTTCTTGATCTCAAGTCCGGCAACACCGGTGCCGGAGCCCCGACCAGACGTCTTCAAGGCCGGCGTGGCTGCACTGAAAGACCGTAGCGGCCGGCATGAGGCTCGCCGCCCCCGGCGATGGCCGCGCGCGTCGTGCACGCGTGCGCACTCGGCAACTCGATCCCAACACTGCGACCTCGGAGAGGCACGTCCATGAGCATGTCTATGGTGCAGTTTCTGACGCCTGCCGTGTTCGCGGTGACCATCATCGGCATCATCATGAACAGACTGGATGCCACCGTGGTGGCGCTCCTCGGCGTTGCCGTCATGGTCTGGATGGGAACCATGACCGAGGTCGAGGCCGCCGCCCTGGTCGACTGGAACGTCATGGCGATCCTGATCGGCATCTGGGTCATCGCCGGCTACTTCAGCAAGACCGGTGTGCCGAGCTGGCTTTCGGTACAGTCGCTCAAGCTGTCCGGCGGCAGGCCCGGCATGCTGGTTGTCGTATTGTCGATGCTGACCGGCCTGCTGTCGATGTTCATCGACAACGTCGTTTGCATCCTGATGATGGCGCCGGTGGCGCTGCCGCTCGCGCGCGCAGTCGGCATTCCCGCAACGCCGCTCGTGCTGATGATCGGCTTCAGCGCAAACTTCATGGGTACTGCGCTGCTGCTTGGCGACCTGCCACCGCAGATGCTGCACAGCGTCGCCGGCGCGGAGTTCTTCGACTTCATCTGGAGCCAAGGTCGGCCATCCTCGTTCCCGATCCTGATGGCGACCTTCGTCCTGACGTTGACGTTCATGTTCGTCTACGGCTTCCGCCGGATCGGCAAGCCGACCGCCGAGGGTCTGGCCAGCATCAAGTCCGACATTCCCGATCCACTCTTTGCCAAGATCACGGTCGGCATGTTTCTCCTGACGGTGGTCGCGATGGCGATGCGCGAGACGCTTGGCGTCAAGCTTGGATTCATCGCCATCACCGGCGCCATCGTTCTGGTGCTGATCGTCGAACTCCTGGGCGACCGCCTGAAGGGCGCGCCGAGCTTCGAGCATGTAATCCAGGAGCTCGATTGGCGCGCGGTGCTGTTCTACATCGCCCTGTTCGCGCTGGTCGGGGGTCTCGAAAAGACGCACATCCTCGACGTGATGGCCCAGGCCATCAAGCCGCTGTTCGAGCAGAACTTCGCGATGGGTGCCACGATCCTGTACTGGGTCACGATACCGATCGTGGGGCTCGTCGAGCACGACGCCTACATTCTTACGTTCCTGTATATGATCCGCGACCTCGGAACGAGCGGTGTCCCGACCTGGCCGCTGTGGTGGATAGTGCTGTGGTCGGGAACGCTCGGCAGCAACCTCACCGTCGCAGGCGCGCCCGCGCTCTATGTAGCGCTGCGCATCGCGGAAAAGGAGGAGGACCGCAAGGTCTCGCTGCGCGAGTTCCTGTCCTGGAGTCTGCCGTTTACCCTCGTCAGTTCCATCATCTGCTACGTCTTCGCGATGATCGTCTGGGTTCTGCCGTACGCCAACTGAGGAAATGGGCGCCATGTACAGGAATATCCTCATCCCGACCGACGGCTCCGAATTGTCGCAGAAAGCGGTGGTCCAAGGCGTGGAGCTCGCCAAGGCCCTCGGAGCGAAGGTAACCGCATACTTCGCAGCGCCCCCGGCGACGCCGATCATCTACCGGGACCATCTTCCGGTCGGCTACGCGACTACGGAGGAGCACCAGAATATGATCGACGCGGCGACGGCGAAGGTGCTTGGATTGGTGGATGCAACGGCCAAGTCGGCCGGCGTGCCGTGCGAGAGCCTGCACACGACAAGCGACTTTCCCGAGGACGAGATCCTCAAGATCGCTGCGAAGCGGAACTGTGACCTCATCGTCATGGCGACGCATGGCCAAGGCGGCCTTCGCGGTGTTTTCATCGGCAGCGTCACGCAAAAGGTGCTCAACTTGGCGAAAGTGCCGGTGTTGGTGATCAGATAGGTCGGGCGACCTTTCAGCGGGCACGGCGACCGAATGCAGCTCGCCGAGCGGTCCGCCCTCCTCATGGCTTGTCCTCGCCAAGCGTCGGCTCGATCTCGGCGGTGGTGAGTCCAGGCTTCAAGGCTCACGTCGCCTGTTACTTGCGCGGTGATCTGCCGATCTTGCGGCGAGGCATCGGCTCGGTCGCGCCCGGTGGCCCGCCCTCGCCCACGGGACGTGGCGGGAAGCGCCCGAGGCAGCGCACGCGGTCGTACATGACGATGGCGCCGGCCATCGCCAGGTTGACGCAGAAGCTGGTGGGGATGCGCACCACGTGGTCGCAGCGGGCGAGAAGCTCCGGCGACAGAGTGCCCTGCTCCGGTCCCAGGACGTAGGCGGCCCGCAGCGGATGGCGGAAGCTCGGCAGGTCGACGGCCTCGTCCAGCAGCTCCACGCCGACCAGCCGGCACCCTTCCGGCAGCGTCAGCTCGGTTGTGCTCGCCCAGCTGTAGTGCGGCAGGTGCTGGCGGCCCTTGGAGGTGTCGGCGCGCGCCTCCAGCGCCTGGTAGCTGGCGCCGATGGTGAAGGTGAAGGATGCGCCGAAGCCGTGCGCGGAGCGCATCAGGTTGCCGAGGTTCAGGGCCTTGGAGATGCGCTCGGCGCCGATGGCGAAATAGCCGCGCGGCAGAGTATCGCCTGGTCGGTTGGACATTGCCTCACCTTGTCCTCTCGCCCGCCGACGGGCTTCGCCTTTCGTATTAGGCAATCGCGCGTGCGCGCATCTGTTGCGCGGCGGCGCGGCTTGCCCAGTCGGGGCCCTTCGGATAAGTGGCCATACTCGCGAAGAAAACGCGAGCCAAGTCAGAAACCTCGGGAGGTTCCTCCATATGCAGTCTCGCATGCTCTTGGGCTTTGCCGCGGCCCTGATGCTGTCGGCAGCGGGGGCCCAGGCCCAGCAGGCCAAGCAGCTCTCGATCGCGACGGGCGGCACCGGCGGCATCTACTATCCGCTGGCGGGCGGTTTCGCCGCCATCCTCGGCAAGGAGCTGTCCGGCATCACGGCCACGGCCGAGGTCACCGGCGGCTCGCTCGACAACATGAAGCTGATCGGCTCGGGCAACGCCGATATCGCCTTCACGCAGGTGGACACTGCCGTCGACGCGCTGAACGGCCGCGATCGCTTCCCCAAGAAGCTGCCCGTGCGCGCGCTCGTCGTCATGTACTCCAACCTGATGCAGGTCGTGACGGTGGAAGGCAGCGGCATCACCAAGTTCGACGACCTCAAGGGCAAGCGCGTGTCCACCGGCTCGCCCGGCAGCGGAACCGAGATCTTCTCCTTCCGCCTGATCGAGGCGGCGGGCCTGGACAAGGACAAGGACATGTCGCGCGAGCGGCTGAGCGCGGCAGAGTCGGCCAACGCCCTCAAGGACAAGAAGATCGACGCCTTCATGTTCGTCGCCGGCGTGCCGACCTCGGCCATCACCGACGTGGCCGCCTCGCCCGGCCTGAAGATGGTGATGATCGACCACGACTTCCTGGTCGACAAGATCAGGGCCAAGTACGGCCCGGTCTATTCCACGGGGCTGATCCCGAAAGGGGCATATCCCAGCCTCGAGAAAGAGAACAAGACGGCGGCCGTCTGGAACATCATGTCGGTGGTCGAGGACTTCCCCGAGGAGCTCGCCTACAACCTCACCAAGATCATGCTCGAGAAGCGCGAGGACCTCGCCAAGGTCCACAAGGAGGCGCTCAATATCAAGATCGAGAACCAGAAGGCGGCCAACGCGGGCCTGCCCTGGCACAAGGGTGCCCTCAAGTATTTCGCCGAGAAGGGCATCAAGGTCGACTAGCCCCCCCAACAATGAGCACGAGGACTGGAGCTGCCGGACGCGAGCCCGGCAGTTCTGTCGAGCGCTAGGCGGTCCGCTTGGCCAACAGGGGGCCACCGGGCGGCCAACAGGCGGCCAACAGGGGGATTGGGAGGAGCCAATGGCGAGCGAGCCCAAGCAGCCCGCGAAGGCGGACTCCTCCGTCGAGCAGGTCCTCGGCGAGGGCGCCCTGTCCGAGGACAAGCGCCGGAAGGTCGAGGAGCTGATCGAGGAGGAGGAAGGCGCCACCAATCGCCTCGGCGGCTGGCTCGGCTCGGCCGTGATCGCCTTCGCCGTGGCTGTGTCGGTGTTCCACCTCTACGCGGCAGCGGCCGGCGCGCCGCCGTTCTGGAAGGCGCCGATCGTGCCGACCTATCTGCTGCGGCCCCTGCACGTCGGCATGGTTCTGGCGCTGATTTTCGTGCTTTATCCGATGTTTAGGCGCTGGCGCAATCGCGTCACGCCGCTCGACTGGATTTGCGCGCTGGCGAGCCTGGCCGTCATCGGCTACGTGGTCTCGCAGGGGCCCGAGTTCGGCGATCGCGCCATCGACCCCGATCCGCTCGACTTCTACATCGGCGTCGTCCTGATCCTGCTGCTGCTCGAGGCGACGCGGCGCTCCAGCGGCTGGATCATGCCGGTGGTGTCGCTGCTGTTCATCGCCTACGCCTTGTTCGGCAAGCATCTGCCGCCGCCCTGGACGCACCGCGGCTATTCCATCGAGCGCCTCGTCGGCCATCTCTACATGACGCTCGAGGGCATCTTCGGCGTCACGGTCGACGTGTCGTCGAGCCTCATCATCCTGTTCACGATTTTCGGCGCGATCCTGCAATATTCCGGCGCCGGAAAATTCTTCATCGACTTCTCGTTCGCGGCCATGGGCGGGCGTCGCAACGCGGCGGGCCGCGCTGTCGTGCTGTCCTCCTTCCTGCTCGGCGGCCCGTCCGGCTCAGGCGTGGCAACGACGGTCACGATCGGCACGGTCGCCTATCCGCTGCTGGAGAAGGCGGGCTACGAGAAGAACGCTGCCGGCGGGCTGCTGGCCGCCGGCGGGCTCGGTGCCATCATCTCGCCGCCCGTGCTCGGCGCGGCCGCGTTCCTGATCGCCGAGTTCCTCAAGATCTCCTACCTCGACGTGATCTGGATGGCGGCGCTGCCGACCATCCTCTACTACTTCTCGATCCTGATCATGGTCGAGTTGGACGCTGCCAAGTACGGCGGTGGGGGCGAGCTGCTTGTGCAGAAGGGCGAGCTGTGGCGCATCACGCGCACCTACTGGTTCCATTTCGGCTCGCTGATCTCGATCATCGTGCTGATGCTCTACGGTTTTTCGCCAGTCCTCTCGGTGTTCTGGGCGACGATGCTGGCGATTGCCGCGAGCTATTTGCGGCGCGATACGGCGCTGGTGCCGCCGAAGCTCGTGCGTGCGCTGGCCGAAGGGACGACGGGCGTGCTCAGCATCGCCGCCACCTGCGCCACGGCCGGAATCATCGTCGGCGTCACCACGCTCACCGGCCTCGCGCAGCGTTTCGCCGACATCATCATCGGCTACGCACAGGGCAACCTAGTGCTGACGGCGCTGTTCTCGGCGGCGATCGTGTGGGTGGTGGGGCTCGCCGTGCCGGTCACTGCCTCCTACATCATGTGCGCCGTGATCGCCGCGCCAGCGCTCATCAAGCTCGGCGTCCCCGACTACGCCGCGCACATGTTCATCTTCTACTACGCGGTCCTGTCGGAGGTGTCGCCGCCGACCGCGCTGTCGCCGTTCGCGGCCGCCGCGATCACGGGGGGAAGCCCCTACCTCACCACCATGCAGGCCTGGAAGTACACCATGCCGGCCTTCCTGGTTCCCTTCGTGTTCGTCTGCGACCCGCTCGGCGTCGGTCTCCTGCTCCAGGTACCAAAGGGGGGCGACTGGGGCAGCGTCGCTGTCGTGCTGTTGGAGACCATGGCCGGCATCGCCGTTTTGGCGTGCGCCTTCCAGGGCCGCATCCTGCGCCGGAGCAGCGCCCTGGAGACGGTCATGCTGACCGTGGGCGGCATGCTGCTGGTGTTCCCCGAGCTGATCGGTGCCATCCTGGGCCTCGCCAAGGTGGGGCTCGCCTATCCGCATCTGATCGGATTGGCCCTTGCCGTTCTCGTCCTGTTGATGCAGTGGATGTGGCGAGCGCCCATGGAGCAGGGCAGCCGCTCGTAGAAGGGAGTAGCGACGATGCAGCTCGACAAGACCATTCCCGCCGTCGTCACCGGTGGCGCATCGGGCCTCGGTGCCGCCACGGCTAAGGCACTTGCGGCCAAGGGCGTCAGGATAGCGATCCTCGACCTCAACGCCGACGCCGGCGAGAAGCTCGCCAAGGAGCTAGGCGGCGTCTTTGCCAAGTGCGACGTCACCAGCGAGGCGAGCGTGGATGCGGCGCTCGCTGCCGCCCGCAAGGCGCACGGCCAGGAGCGCATTCTCGTCAACTGCGCCGGCATCGGTGTCGCCAAGCGCATCTCCCGCCGCGTCAAGGAGACCAACGCCATCGAGCCGCACGACCTCGCCACCTTCGCCAAGGTGATCCAGGTCAACCTGATCGGCACGTTCATGATGATGGCCAAGTCCGCCGTCGGCATGCAGGCCACGCAGCCCATCAACAAGGACGGCGAGCGCGGCGTCATGATTTGCACCTCCTCGGTCGCCGCGCAGGACGGCCAGATCGGCCAGGTGGCCTATTCCGCCTCCAAGGGCGGCGTCGCCTCCATGACGCTCCCCGTGGCGCGAGACCTCTCCCGCGACGGTATCCGGGTCTGCACCATCATGCCGGGCCTGTTCCTGACGCCGATGTTTGCGGGCCTCTCGGATGAGGCGCAGAAGTCGCTTGCGGCCTCGGTGCCGTTTCCCTCCCGCCTTGGCGACCCGTCGGAGTATGCGGCGCTGGCGGTGCACATCTGCGAGAACCCGATGCTCAACGGCGAGTGCATCCGCCTCGACGGCTCGCTCCGCATGGCGCCGCGTTGAGGCTGATCACCGCGTCGGAGAGGGACTGATCGGCTCCCTCCCGGCGCTTTGCTGACCGTGTGCGCGTTCCGGCAATCCAGGGAGGAGACGCCCATGCTCTCCAGCACCGACCGCATCCTGACCACGCATGTGGGCAGCCTGCCGCGCAACGAGACGCTGAGCGATCTCCTGGTCCGTCAGGAAGCCGGGGAGGCCATCGACACGGCCGAACTCGCCAAGCAGGTCGAGTCCGCGACCGCCCACGTGATCGCCAGCCAGGTCGAAGCCGGGGTCGATATCGGCAACGACGGTGAGCAGTCCCGCGTCGGCTTCCAGACCTACGTGCCGCGCTGCATGTGCGGCTTCGGCGGGGAATCCAAGCGCCCTCCCGCGCGCGATCAGATCGAGTTCCCGAGCTACGCGCGTCAGACGGCGGCACGCTTTCCGCACTCGGCCCGCGTCGCGAATGCGCCGGCCGCACTGTCCGCGGTCGCGTACGTGAATGGCGGCCCGATCCGAGAGGACGCGGCACGCTTGCGCAAGCTCGGCACCGGGTTCAGCGAGACGTTCATGACGGCGCCGTCGCCGGGCATCGTCGCGACCACGATGATCAATCAGCACTACGATAGCCACGAGGCCTATCTGACCGCGCTGGCGACGGCTTTGCGCAACGAGTACCAGGCGATCCACGAGGCGGGCCATGTGCTGCAGGTCGACAGCCCCGACCTCGCCATGGAACGGCACCGGTTCTTCGGGCATCTGGACGAGCGCGCCTTCCTGAAGCAGCTCGAGCTGCATGTGGCCGCGATCAACACCGCGATTGGCGACATTCCCCGCGACCGCGTTCGGCTGCACGTCTGCTGGGGCAACAACGACGGCCCGCACATCTACGACATCGCCATGACGAGCATTCTGCCCGAGCTCTATCGCGCCAACGTCGGCGCCCTTTCGATCGAGTTCGCCAACCCGCGCCATCAGCACGAGTACGAGGCTTTGCGCGTTCATCCGCTGCCTTCGTCCATGCTTCTGATCCCCGGCGTGCTCGATACGACGACGAACTTCGTGGAGCATCCCCAGATCGTCGCGCGCCGCTTGCGCGAGGCCTTGTCGGTGGTGGGCGACCGGGAGCGGGTGATCGCTGGCACCGACTGCGGGTTCGGCACCTTTGCCGGCCGTGAATACGTCGCCGAGGAAGTCGTGTGGCTGAAGCTCGCCGCAGCGGCCGAGGGCGCGCGCATTGCCTCGGATGCACTCTGGGGCCGCCGCGGGGGCTGAGGCCTGTCCGAGCAGCGCCACCCGAGGAGTCGACGACATCGAGGAAGCGCCATGGCCGAACAGCAAGACGAGGGCAGACAATTCTTCTTGTCTTACGCCGGCGGATCCGAGCGCCCTGAGCATGACCGCGGCGCCGGCGACATGGAGCGTCTGTTCTACGATCACACCGGTCGGCCGGCCCACAAATGGCACCACTATTTCCCGACCTATGATGAGGTTCTCGCGCGCTATCGCTTGGGGATGCCGCCGACCGGGCGCCCGCTCAGGTTCCTGGAGATCGGCGTGTGGAAAGGCGGCTCTCTGCAGCTTTGGCGCAAGTTCCTAGGGCCCGCCGCTATAATTTTCGGCATCGACATCGACCAGCAGTGTGCGGCCTTGGACCAGCCCGACCTGCCTGTCCGGATCGGCTCGCAGGACGATCCTGATTTCCTGCGCTCAGTCGTCGCGGAGATGGGCGGCGTGGACGTCGTGCTCGATGACGGCAGCCACCTCGGCAAGCATCAGCTCATGAGCTTCGCCGTGCTGTTCCCGATGCTGAGCGACGATGGCCTCTACCTCATAGAGGACACCCACACGTCGTACTGGCGCGAATGGGAGGGCGGCTACCAGAAGCAGGGAACCGCAATCGAGATCGCCAAGCTTCTCGTCGACGACATGCACGGCTGGTATCATGGCCGCAAGCCGCGCGCCTATTCCAAGACGAAGACCGAAATCGCCAGCGTGGCCTTCTACGACAGCATCATCGCGATCCGGAAGAAGAGTCGCGGCCCGCCGCGTCATGTCATCAGGCCGGCGGTCCCCGGCGGATAGACCAGGCACGCCCCTTGGCCGCCGCCATCTTGTCGTCATACGCTGGCGCGCCTATGCCATAGCGCGTGCCGGTTTGCGCGGTATTCACCTTCTTGGCGGAGGCCGGGTTACGCAACCGGGCGTGCGTCAGTAGCGTTGTGGGGCTATGCCTTTCCCTCCTCTCCGAACGGCTCGGATGCCCGCCAGCTTGAGCTTTGGCGCATACGCGTGCGCAGTGCTCGCTGTCGGCTTTGGCGTCGTCGAGGGGGCGCGCCGGCTCGGTACGGCGATCCTGGCCGAGCTCGCATCGCCGCCTGCTTCCGCCGCGCGCGAGGCGGGCAAGCCTGCTTCCCGCTTCGCCGCTATGAGCACCGCGCCGACCGAGCACCGTGAGGCAGTCATGACGCCGCTGCAGGACAGGTGGTCCGGGCAGTCGCGTCCGGGGTGGCGGGTGATCGCCGGCCCGCAGTTCGGCGGCTCCTCGCGCGGCCCCTCCTGGGGTCGCCCCTGGGGGTTCGGCTACGAGCCCGAGGAGGAGCGTCCGGCCGCCGCCGGTGCCTATCGCACCGTGTGCGTGCGCCTGTGCGACGGCTACTACTTCCCCATCAACTTCGCCGTCACCCGCGACAAGCTGCAGCGCGACAGCGGCGTGTGCGCCAGCCGGTGCGGCGCGCAGGGCCGCCTGTTCGTGCATCGCAATCCCGGCGGCAGCGTCGAGGACATGGAGGACCTGAGCGGTCGGCCTTACCGCCAGTTGCGCACCGCCTTCCTCTACCGCACTGAGCTCGTCGCCAACTGCAAGTGCCAGCCCGACCCTTGGGATGAGGCGGCTCAGAACCGCCATCGCGCCTATGCGCTTGCCCAGGAGGCGAGGAAGGGCAGCAAGACGGCGGCCAAGGAGCTGCAGACCCTGCAGGACAAGATGCGCCAGGCGGCAGCTGCGGCGCAGAGCCAGCCGGCCCCTGCCGGAGCGGTGGCAGCCGGCGCGCCTCCGCCTCCCGCCGCGGACACGGAGGTCGCACGTCGCGACGACGGCAGCCTCATGCGGCTCGGCGGCAGCGAGGCCCCCAAGGAGCGGCCGGACGCAAAGCCCATGCGCACGGCGCCCAGGCCGGACCCCGACTGGATCAAGCGCGCATTCAACCCTGCCTCGGGCGGCTGACGGGGCACCCTGGCGCCACTGCCCCATGCCGGCCGGCGGGCCAGCCTGCGTTCAGACAAAATTCGCGGATTGCCGGCCATAACCAACTTGCGCCCAGGCCGTGGTGGCCTAGGCCGGGATCGGCTGGCGATGACGTCGCGCGTGCGCGTTGCGTTGCTGTTGGGACTTCTCGTGCTGTGCGGTGCATCGCATGTGGAACCGACGCAAGCGCAGGGCTTCCTGCAGCCGGACTTCGGTTCCAGCCCGCCACCCAGGGCATATCGCTATCCGGCCCTGCCCTACCGCTACGCGCCATCCGGCGCCCCTTTCAGCCCTCGTCAATTCGAGGAGGTCCGTCCCCTTCCCCTCAGCAGCACCTATCGAACCTTGTGCGTGCGGATGTGCGACGGCTACTACTTCCCGATCAGCAGCGCGGCGACGCAGGACACCCTGATGCACGACGCCGACGCTTGCAGCGCCAGCTGCGGCACCGAGGCGCGCCTCTTCTTCCACCCGAGCACCGGCGGCGATGCGGGCAGCGCCGTCGACCTGACGGGCATGGCCTACAGCGCGCTTCCCAACGCGTTCAAGTACCGCAAGACCCTGGTCGAGGACTGCCGATGCCGGCCGCAGCCGTGGTCCGAGGCGGAGCGCGAGCGCCACCGCGCCTATGCACAAGGAAAATCGCCGGGCGATGTCGGCGCCGAGGGTGCTGGACCCAGGAATGCCGAGGTGATTGCAGGCGGCGACTATTCGCGCCGGAGCGTCGTGCCGGTGGACGTCGATCGCGCCGTGCCCCGCCCCGATCCGATCGCCCGCAACATCGAGCCGATCCTGCCCGAGCGGTCCCTCTTCGGCGCAGGCGGCTGGGAGATGCCGCGAGGCCCCTACGGCTGGCCCTACGGCCGCCGCTACTGACCGCCCGCGATCTTGTCCATCGCCTCGGCGAGCTTGACGTCGAGGTCGGTCAGACCGCCCGCCGAGTGCGTCGCCAGCGTCACGTCCACGCGGTTCCACACGTTCGCCCACTCCGGGTGGTGGTCCATCTTCTCGGCCACCAGCGCCGCGCGCGCCATGAACCCGAAGGCCTCGCTGAAGTCCTTGAACTTGAAGGTCTTCTGAAGGGCGTCGCGGCCCTCCGCCAGCCGCCATCCCGGCAGCTTGGCCGACAGTCCCTGCCGCGCCGTCTGATCGAGCTTCTGCGCCATGGGTGAACTCCTCTTGTAGGGCGCAATAGCGCAGCGTATTGCGCCGAAGGCCAACCCATTCAATGCAGTCCCCATCGGCGCAATACGCCCGGAGAAGTCCGGGCTATTGCGCCCTACGCTCTATACGCCCTCGGCGACCGGGTTGCCGGCGTCGTCCAGGTAGGCAATGCGCACCATATTGGTGGTGCCGGGCGAGCCCAGCGGCACGCCGGCCACGATGATGACGCCCTCTCCGGCTTTGGCAAAGCCCTCGTCGAAAGCGATGCGGCAAGCCTTGCGCACCATCGCCGCCTGGTTCTCGGGATCGCTGGTGAGCACGCAGTGCACGCCCCACACGGCCGCGAGCTTGCGCCCCGTGCCCAGCACAGGCGACAGACCCAGCACGGACAGGCCCGGTCGCTCGCGCGCCACACGCAGCGCCGTCGAGCCGGTTGCCGTGTAGCAGATGATGCAGGCGAGCTTCAGCGTATCGGCGACCGCGTGCGCGGCAGCCGCGATGGCGTCGGCGGCTGTTGCCTGCGGCGGCGTGCGCGTCGCATGCACGAGGGCGCCGTAGCTCGGATCGTTTTCCACCTCGTTGGCGATGCGGTCCATCATGCGGATCGCCTCGATCGGATATTTGCCGACCGCCGACTCCGCCGACAGCATCACGGCATCGGCGCCATCGAACACGGCGGTCGCCACGTCCGACACCTCGGCGCGCGTCGGCACCGGCGAGGCGATCATGCTCTCCAGCATCTGCGTCGCCACCACCACCGGCTTGCCGGCGGCGCGTGCCTTGCCGACGATCTGCTTCTGCAGTCCGGGCACGCGCTCGACGGGCAGTTCGACGCCCAGGTCGCCGCGCGCCACCATCAGGCCGTCCGAGTGGGCAACGATGCTCTCGAGGTCGGTGATGGCCGCCGGCTTTTCGATCTTCGACATCAGCCAGGCTGCCTGGCCGACCAGCTGGCGCGCGAGCTTCACGTCCTCGCCGCGTTGCACGAACGACAGCGCCACCCAGTCGACGCCGAGCCGCAGCGCGAAATCGAGGTCCTTCTTGTCTTTCTCGGTGAGCGGCCCGATCGGCAGGACGGTGTCGGGCAGGCTGATGCCCTTGCGGCTCGCCAGGGTGCCGCCGACCTGGACGGTGGCCTCGATACCCCTGGCGTTCTTCTCCATCACGCGCATGCGCACCTTGCCGTCGTCGAGCAGCAGGGTGTGCCCCGGCTCGACTGCCTCGAAGATCTGCGGGTGCGGCAGGAAGGTGCGCTCAGGTCCGCCGGCGCTCTCGTCCTGATCGAAGCGGAAGGTAGCGCCATCGGTCAGGGCGACGCTACCCCCTGAGATCTCGCCGATGCGGAACTTCGGGCCTTGCAGGTCGCAGAGAATGCCGATCGGCCGGCCGAAATTCGCCTCCGCCGTGCGCACGGCCGCGTGCACCTTCTTCACCAGGTCGAAGGAGGAGTGGCTCATGTTGATGCGGAACACGTCGACGCCCGCCTCGAACAAGCGGGCGATCATCTCCGGGGCGTACGATGCAGGTCCCAGCGTGGCGACGATCTTGACGCGCCTTGTGCGTCTCATGTCGGTTTATCGTCCCCTTTCGCTGGGATCGGTCAGGCGGATGGTCCAGTCCTTGGACTCTTGAGTGTCCACCTCGAAGAAGCCGGTGCCCTTATAGCCGCGTCGGCCGCAGTCCTGAACCCCCCGGATCGTGAACGACTTGTCTGTCGTACACATGACCGACTTGCCGGCCCATTCCCCACCGCGGTCGTAGTCGATGGCGTGGATGTAGTAGAACCGGCTCGACAGCGCACCCTTGTAGAGCGTCTCGCAGGTCTGTGGCGCCACGTTCCACCAGCCTTCCGTGGTCCAGCCGTTGGTGTCCTGATAGCCGATGGCGACGCCGATGCGGCTCGAGGTGGTGTTGCAGAGCTTGAGATCGGCGCGTGCCTCCATCGCAGTCAACGCGGCCGCCAGTATGCCGGCGAGGCTTGCGACCGCGTGGCGCAGGAGGCGCAGGCTCGACCTAGGCGGCGTGGAAGGCATGGGCTCGGCGGTTCTCGGATCAGGTTCCGGGCTCACGTTCCGGGCTGGGCATCGACCAGCATGACACGGAAATCATTGACGTTTGTGTGGGTAGGACCACGGACGATGAGCCCGCCCGCCGCCTCGAAGAAGCGGGTAGCGTCGTTATCATCGAGGAACTTCTGGGCGTCCAGGTGGCGCCCATGCCCGAGCGTTCCGGCGTCGACCATTGCCCCTGCCGGATCGGTCACCTGGCCTGAGCCGCCGTCGATGCCGTCGGTATCGGCCGCCAGGGCGGAAATGCCGGGTACGCCCTGCAGCGCGAGCGCCAGGGCCAGTGCATATTCCTGGTTGCGCCCGCCGCGCCCCTCCCGGTTGCGGACCGTGACCGAAAGCTCCCCGCCGCTGAGGATCGCCACCCGCCGCCCTGCCGCCTGGGCCTCGCGCGCCAGCACGGCATGGGCGCTCGCGACATCGCGGGCCTCCCCGGTGAGGGCATCGCCGAGATCGACCACCTCGTAGCCCCAGCGCCTGGCAGTCTCCGCCGCCGCCGCAAGCGACGCCGCCGGCGTCGCGATGATGCGGTACTCGGCGCTGGCGAACGCCGGATCGCCCGGCTTAGGCGTCTCGTTGGCAGGATCGGCCAGGGCCGCGCCGACAGCCGGCGGCACCGAGAGACCCAGAGCCTCCATCGCCGGCCGGCGCCGCTCGAGCACGGCGCGCGCCTCGGCGAGCGTGGTGGCGTCCGGCACCGTGGGGCCCGAGCCGATGGTCGCGGGATCGTCGCCCGGCACGTCGGAGATGGCGAGCGTCAGCATCGGCGCCGCAGTGGCCTTGCGCAGGCGTCCGCCCTTGATGCGGGAGATGTGGCGGCGGACCGTATTCATCTCGTGGATGTCGGCGCCGCACTTGAGGAGGCCGCGCGTCAGGGCCGTCTTCGCTTCGAGCGTCATGCCTGCCGCCGGCGCCGCCCACAGCGCCGAGGCGCCTCCGGACAGCAGAACCAGAACCAGATCGCCCGGCCCCGCCTCGGCAACGAGCGCCAGCGCACGCTCCGCAGCACGCTGGCTCGCCTCGTCGGGTGTGGGATGCCGCGCGGTCACGATGTGGATCACGCTCGGTCCAATCTCGCCCAAGGCCTCCGGCGTGCCATGCGGGGCCGTTACGAAGCCGCTCAGGCGGTCGAGCGCCCCGAGCTTACGGTAGTGCGCCTCGGCGGCCATTGCCATGGCGGCGGCCGCCTTGCCGGCTCCGACGACGATGAGTTGGCCTTGCTCGGGCGGTAGGGGAAGATGCGCGGGCAGGCACACGTCCGGATGCGCGGCGGCAACGGCTGCCTCGTAGAGAGCGAGCAGCTTCTTGCGCGCTTCTGTCAGCTCTTCGCCCGCCATGAAACCGGTCGCTCCCGAGGATCTCGACCCATTTGCAGGCGCGCCCGAGCGAGCGTCAAGCCGGTGCCGTACGGGATTTCGCCGCCTTGCGTGGCGGTCACCCGCAACTATACTTCCGTGCATGGCTCATGACGCAGTGCGGGTTGGCGGCATCCGCGCCGAGGACCACGACAGCTATTGCGTTGTCGCTGGCCGGCCCGACGCAGGCGTTATCCTGCTGTGCGACCATGCGGGCAATGCGCTGCCGGCGGAGTACGGCACGCTGGGCCTGCCGCCCGAGCAGCTCGCACGCCACATCGCCTACGACATCGGCGCCGCCAGCGTGACACGTGCGCTTGCCGAGGCGCTGGGCGCTCCGGCCGTCATGACCCGCTACTCGCGGTTGCTGATAGACCCCAACCGAGGCGAGGACGACCCCACCCTCATCATGCGGCTCTCCGACGGCGCCATCGTCCCGGGCAACCGCCGTCTCGACGAGGCCGAGCGCGAGCGCCGCGTCCGCCTCTACTACCAGCCTTACCATCGCGCCATCGAGGCCGTCATCGAAAGCTGCCTTGCCACCGGCGTCACGCCCTGTGTGCTGTCGATCCACTCGTTCACCGAGAGCTGGAAGGACCGGCCGCGGCCTTGGCACGTCGGCGTGCTGTGGGACGGGGATCGGCGGCTGGCGGGGCCGCTGCTCGAGGCGCTCTATGCCGAGGGCGACCTCATCGTCGGCGACAACGAGCCTTATTCGGGCCAGCTCGAGGGTGACTGTCTGTGGCAACACGCCACCAGCCGGGGTCTCGTCAACGCGCTCATCGAGGTACGCCAGGACCTGATCCGCGACGACGCGGGCCAGGCCGCGTGGGCCGCCCGCCTCGGCCGTATTGTCACGGGCGTTCTGCGCCCTACATTGAGCCGTGAGAAACCGGCCGCGGTCGCTCAGATCGGCATTGCCGCATCGGCGCTGCGCCCGGAGGGTACACAAGCCACCTGAGAGCGGCACCTCGACGGGGCTGCCTCGAAGGTGCGAAGGGAGATGGGGCCATGACTAAGATCGACAACCAGCTGGTGACCGAACTCGAGGCGGCGGCCTTCCGCAAGCTGGTCGAGCACCTGCGCGAGCGCAACGATGTGCAGAACATCGACCTCATGAACCTCGCGGGCTTCTGCCGCAATTGCCTCGCCAACTGGTACCAGGAGGCGGCCGACGCCAAGGGCCTGGGGCTGACCAAGGACGGCGCGCGCGAGGTGATCTACGGCATGCCCTACAAGGAGTGGCAGGCCAAGCACCAGAAGGAGGCAAGCCCCGCCCAGAAGGCCGCCTTCGACAAGACCAATCCCCACAAGCACTGAGCCGGCATCTCGGCACCAATGAGCAGGCTGCGGAGGATCACCGACCCGTCTGGGGAGGCCGCTGGTTGTTGGGCGTGTGCGCCTTGAGGCCGCGCCGCGTCAGCGAGGCCCACCCCTCCTCGGCGGTCTCGGCGTACTCGAAGAGCTTCAGGTCGGAGGGTGAGATCATGCCCTCTTCCAGCAGCGCGTCGAAATTCACAATCCGGCGCCAGTAGTCCTGGCCAAACAGCACGATCGGTGCCGGGGGCGCCTTGGATGTCTGCTGCAGCGTCAGGAGCTCGAACAGCTCGTCCATGGTGCCGAAGCCGCCGGGGAAGATCGCCAGCGCATTGGCACGCATGGCGAGGTGCATCTTGCGCATGGCGAAGTAGTGGAAGCGGAAGCTCAGCTCCGGCGTGATGTAGGGATTGGGCTTCTGCTCCACGGGAAGCGTGATGTTGAAGCCGATGCTCGGCGCTCCTGCATCGAAGGCGCCGCGGTTGGCAGCCTCCATGATGCCGGGCCCCCCGCCGGTGGCGATGACGTTGTCGCGCCACCTGTTCTTGGGGGCGAAGGCGCCGCCGCGCTCGGAGGCGATGCGGCCGAAGTCGCGAGCGACCTGGTAGTAGGCCGAGCCGGCCTGCAGCCGTTCGGCGCGCTGATTCTCCTCCGGCGTGCGAGCCGCCTGCACCGCCAGCTCCGCCTGCTCCGGGGAAGGCACGCGGGCGCCGCCGAAGACGATGATGGTGGAGCGGATGCCCCAGTCGCGCAGGCTGAACTCGGCCTTGGCGTACTCGAGCGCGAAGCGGATCGCCCGCATCTCGTCGCGGAGCAGAAAATCGGTGTCCTCGACGGCGAGCCGGTAGCTCGCCGATTTGGCCTGGGCGTTGGGCTCGTCCATGCGCGCCTCGTCTGTTGCTGATGCCGCCGGCGATCGGTTCGCGGCCGCATCGAGATACTGCGCAAGATCGGCCGTTGCCAGCAAAACCACGACACCCGGCGTGCCGAGCGGTACTCTGAGCACCCGCGCCCGCAAGTGGGGCGTCACTACTACCGCCAGGATATCGATGCCTCCCGAGCCCAGCTCCGCCCCGAGCGCAGATCATGCCGTCCTGGCTACGGGCGGCGCCGCGCGGCTGACGCTGATCGGCGGGCTTGCCGTGCTGCTGGCGGCCCTCATGCTGGTCGCGGCGCTGGTCGGGGCCTATCCGCTCTCCCTCGGCGATGTGCTGGCGGCTGTCGGCCGGCGACTTTCCGGCGCGCCGCCGGTTGGCCAGATCGACACGGTGCTGTTCGAGGTGCGGCTGCCGCGCGTGTTTGCAGCCGTGGTCGTTGGCGCAGCGATTGCGGCGGCGGGCGCCGCCTACCAGACGCTCTTCCGCAACCCGCTCGTGTCGCCCGACATTCTCGGCGTGTCGACGGGCGCCGGCCTCGGCGCCGTGCTCGGCATCTTCCTGTCGCTGCCCGTGGCCGGCATCCAGCTCGCGGCCTTCGTCATGGGGCTTGCGACAGTCGGCCTCGTCTACGGCATCTCCTTGGTGGTGCGCGAGCGCGACCCGATCCTGGTGCTGGTGCTGGCCGGCGTGGTGGTCGGCTCGCTCGCCGGCGCGGCCATCTCGCTCATGAAGATCCTCGCCGACCCGTACGACCAGCTTCCCGCAATCGTGTTCTGGCTGCTCGGCAGCCTCTCCGCCGTCCGCAAAGGCGAGGTGTGGGCGGCGGTGCCGCTCGTGCTGCTGGGGCTCGTACCGCTCGTGCTGCTGCGCTGGCGCGTCAACGTGCTCTCGCTCGGCGACGAGGAGGCGAAGGCGCTCGGCGTCGAGGCCGGCCACCTGCGCATGCTCGTGATTGCCGCCGCCACGCTGATGACTGCCAGCGTGGTCGCCATATCAGGCGTGATCGGCTGGGTCGGCCTCGTCATCCCGCACATCGCCCGCATGGCCGTGGGGCCCAGCTTCGACCGCCTGCTGCCCACCGCGATGCTGCTCGGCGCCAGCTACCTGCTGCTGGTCGACACGCTCGCCCGCACCATGGCCCGTATCGAGGTGCCGATCGGCATCCTGACCGCCATCATCGGCGCCCCGTTCTTCCTGTGGCTGCTGGCCAGGGGCCGCGAGGGCTGGTCATGACCGGGGACGCCCCGATGCTGGCCGCACATGCGCTGGGCTTCGGCTACGGCGCCAAGGTCGTGGGCCGCGATGTCGACCTCGAGGTACGGCCGGGCGAGGTGCTCTGCCTGCTGGGGCCGAACGGCTCGGGCAAGACGACGCTGTTCAAGACCATGCTCGGCCTGATCGCGCCGCAGACGGGCGAGGTGCGCGTCGGTGGCGCGCCGATCGCCTCACTGTCGCGGCAGGAGGTCGCGCGCCGCACGGCCTACGTGCCGCAGGCGCACGCCGCCCACTTCCCGTTCCGCGTGCTCGACATGGTGGTGATGGGGCGCACGGCGCACCTGGGGCTCTTCGCCTCGCCGACGCGGGAGGACCGGCGCAAGGCGCTCGATGCATTGGAATCGCTTGGCATCGCGGATCTGGCCGAGGCCGAGTACACGCGCATCAGCGGCGGCCAGCGCCAGCTCGCTCTCATCGCCCGCGCGCTCGCCCAGGATGCACCCGCCATCGTGATGGACG
The DNA here is from genome assembly GCA_041288195.1 of Hyphomicrobiaceae bacterium. Taxonomy (GTDB): domain Bacteria; phylum Pseudomonadota; class Alphaproteobacteria; order Rhizobiales; family Hyphomicrobiaceae; genus AWTP1-13. The sequence continues at coordinate 5,183 of JBGGME010000339.1, read as the reverse complement.
AGCCGACCGCCAGCCTCGACTTCGGCAACCAGGTGGTGGTGCTGTCCGAGGTGAAGCGCCTCGCCGCCAAGGGCCTTGCCGTGCTGCTCTCCACGCACGACCCCGACCACGCCTTCAGCATCGGCGACCGTGTCGCGCTGCTCGACAGAGGCCGCCTGATCGCACAGGGCTCCCCGCACGACGTGCTGACGCCCGAACGCCTGCGCGCCGTCTACGGTGTGTCCGTGGCCGTGGAGCGTCTCTCCCAGGGCCAGACCGTGTGCGCGCCGGACTACGCTCTTCCATCCGGCGCAGCACGCTGATGTTATAACGTGTAGCGTTACACGCTACGGATTGGCCAGATGGCGATCAGAAGCTTCCGCCACAAGGGTCTGAAGGCGTTCTTCGAGATGGATCGCACCCGTGGCATCCCGGCGGACCAGGCGAAGCGGCTCCGCCGTGTATTGTCTGCACTGGACACGGGGGCGACGCTCGATCAGATGAAAGCCTTCCCGGGCTGGCGCCTGCATCCTTTGGCTGGAGACCTCAAGGGCTATTGGAGCGTGAGCATCACGGGGAATTGGCGACTGATCTTCCGCTTTAAGGATGGGGACGCTCACGATCTCGATCTGGTCGACTATCACTGAGGAATTGGCGAAATGATCATGAAGAACCCTTCCCATCCAGGCGAGATCATCCGCGAGGAGGTGCTCGCACCATTGGGATTGACCGTCACCGAAGCGGCCAAGGTGCTCGGCGTTGCGCGACCAACCCTGTCCAATCTGCTGAACGAGAAAGCTTCGCTCACCGCGGAGATGGCGCTGCGCATCGAGAAGGCGTTCGGACCCAAAATGGATCACCTCATGCGCATGCAGCTGGCCTACGACCTCGCCAAGGCCCGCAAGCAGGAGAAGGCCCTCAGGGTCAAGCGCTACCGCAGGCGGCCTCAGCGCTCTGCCGCGTAGGGTGTCACGCCGGCCGATAGGGCTCGCGGCGCTCGGCCAGGATCTGCGAGACGACGGAGAAGACGACCTCGCCTTTCTGGTTGCAGGCCTGGATATCGGTGGCGACGATGCCGCGGTCGGGTCGCGACTGGAGGTCGATCTTCTGCGCGAGTCGGCCGCGATACTCGAGCGTGTCGCCGACGTAGGCGGGCTTCATCCAGGTCAAATTTCGGAATCCCGGCGACGGCCCGTAGGCAGCGAGGCGGATGCCCTCGGCGCGCGCAGCCTCGTTGCCGGCGAGCCGCGAGCGGATGTTGCCGCGCGTGGCGTAGGCCGCCGTGTGCCAGCCCGAGGCGCACAAGCCGCCAAACAGCGAGGCCTTCGCCGCCGCCTCGTCGAGGTGGAACGGCTGCGGATCGAACTCGCGGGCAAAGGCGATGATCTCGTCCCTGCCGAAGGTGTGCGTGCCGAGGTCGGTCAGCTCGCCGAGCTGGCGATCCTCGAAGAAGAGGTCGGCGCGCGTCGGGCTGACGGTGCCGGGAGCCTCCCACAGGCTGGCGATAGGCACGCGCGGCTTCTTCGGCGCGGCGGCGTCCGGCGCGGGGCCTGGATGGCGCCGGCGCACGAGCTGGTTGGTGCGCCAGTTGGCCGCTACCTCGCCCTTCTGATTGAGAAGCTCGACCAGCACCTTGGAGATGCCGACGTCCGGCCGCGACGCGAGGTCCCGCTTCTCGAGCACCGTGTAGCGGCAGGTGACCGTGTCGCCGGGGCGCACCGGCACCATCCAGCGGCCCTCGTCGACGCCAGGCGCACCGAGCGAGGCGACGTGGTTGAGCAGACCGTCGGCCACCATCCGCATCATCATGGCGCAGGTGTGCCAGCCCGACGCGCACAGGCCGCCGACCAACGTGTGCCTGGCCGCCTCCTCGTCGACGTGAATGGGCTGGGGATCGTAGGCGCGACCGTAGGCGAGTATCTCCTCCTTGGTCACGGTCTTGGAGCCCAGATTGTCGTAGGGCTTGCCGACCTCGATATCCTCGTGATGCAGCTTCTGGCCCTGGGAAAGATCGTCCTGCACGCGCCTGCTCGCCCCCGTGATTGCGGTCGGCGACACTCTTACAGGCTGGAGCGCGCCTTGTCAGCGCATGGCAAGCATGCATGTCGCCGGGCTCAAGGTGCCCCGAGCACGGCGCTGATGAGCCTCTTCACCTCCTCCAGGTTGAAGGGCTTCGGCATTTGCGGACGACCCTTGAGCTCGACCGGGATTGCCTCGTCGACGAGGCCCGAGACGAAGCCGAATGGGATGGCGAGCTCGGCCAGCCGCCGCGCCAGCGGCATGCTGTCCTCCGAGCCGAGGCGCACGTCGAGGATCGCCGCGTCGAACGGCTCGCTCTCGACAAGGCTCAGCCCCTCGGCGAGGGTGCGCGCCCGGCGCACCTCACCGACGCCGAGCCCGAGCAGCATGGCCTCGCAGTCGAGGGCGATCAGGACCTCGTCTTCCACCAGCAGAATTCGCAGTCCAGCGGGAAGTGCCGGTTCGTTGCCTTGCATGTGGTCTCCCTGCCGGGCAGCCCTGCGCGGGGAACAGTTCGGCTCCCGCCGGCTCCGGCCGCGCTTACTTTCTGCACCCGCAGGGAGATGTCTTTTAACAATGACATGGTCGCTGCAACTTGCTACGCGCTGACGCATGGGCAAGAGAAAGGTCAAGAAGGCGGCTGGCACGCCGATCCAGACGCCGTGCGCACGCTGCCCGCTGCGCAGGCTTGCGACCTTCAGAAAATTCACGCCCGCGGAGATCGAGTTCATCGCCGCATTCAAGAGCGGTGAGCTGCGGCTCGAGGCGGGCAATACCATATTCAGCGAAGGCACCAACAGCCCGCATCTCTACACCGTGCTGTCCGGCTGGACCTTCAAATACAAGGCGCTCGAGGATGGCCGGCGCCAGATCGTCAACTACGCGCTCCCCGGCGACTTCATCGGCCTGCAGGCATCGATCCTCGACAGCATCGGTCATTCGATAGAGGCGTTGAGCGACGTCGTGCTGTGCGTGTTCCCGCGCGAGAAGCTGTGGCCCCTGTTCGAGAGGCATGCGGGCCTGGCTTTCGACGTGACGTGGCTCGCCGCGCGCGAGGAGAACATCCTGGGCGACTACCTCGTGAGCATCGGGCGGCGCACCGCTGCCGAGCGCGTCGCCTTCATCCTGCTCAACCTGTTCCAGCGCGCGCGGCAATCGGGACTGACGCGCGGAAACACCGTGGACTTCCCATTCACGCAGGAGCACCTCGCCGACACGGCCGGGTTCTCGCTGGTGCACACCAACAAGACGCTCAAGCGCCTGCGGGCCAGCGGCCTCTTCAAATGGAACGCGTCATCCTTCGAGATGGTCGACGAGGAGCGGATGACCGAGTTCGTCGGCTTGGCCACGCCGGACGAGGTGGTGCGGCCATTCCTTTGAGGCGCCGCTGCGATAGGCGGAGCGTCGCTATTGGCGCGCGGCCCACTCCCGCACTGGCCGGCAGGCTTCCGCGCTCGTCGCCTGCAGGCGAAACCTGACGCCGGCGGACGCGGGATTGATGCGATAGATGCCGCCCCCGCCGCAGCCGCCTTTCATGCGCAGGCCGATGCGCGGATCGAACGACATGACGACTGCCGGCGCGTTGGGCGCGCGCTCGAGGTCGAAGCCGCCGCCGTCGCAGTCGATGTAGCAGAAGAGGCTGCTGGTGCTGCCGGTGATCTTGCGCTTGTCCGAGCCGAACACCTTGTCCCTCGCATACCAGGGGCATTCGCCGGAGGCGTACATCGTGCCGATGCCGTCGGCCTCGGCCAGCAGCCGGAAATTGTAGATCCAGTCGTAGTCGGATTTGCGGGTGTCGTAGGTCAGCTCCAGCGTGAACGAGCGTACCGGCACGTCCTCGGTCGTCGCCGGCACGGGCCGCGTGTACGGCCTGCCGTCCGGCATATACGTGCCCGAGGGCTCCGTGCGGGTGCGCGACCAGTCCTCGACGTCTATGACCTGGCCCGTGAAGGTGCCGGCGAAGCAGGCGGTCTTGCCCGCGCTCTTGGGCAGCAGAGGCCCCATCAGTGCGCCCTTGCCCTTGGGCGGACCGGCCTCCGCCCGCGCCATCACCCATGCCGTGCACCAGGCGACGATGGCCGCGAGGAAGATCGCAATGCGCAGCGCAATGGATGATGTCCGCATCGGCCTGGCCCCGAGGCTTGTGGAGCCAGCTTGCCGCGGCGGGCGGAGCCTGTCTGCGCAACGGCAGGTGTCCGGCGGCAAGTTCCGATAGCGGTCGATATCAGGTCATCCGGGGTACAAGCGCCGGGCCTGGTCAATTCGCGAACCGGAAGTGCATGACGTCGCCGTCCCTGACGACGTACTCCTTGCCTTCGAGGCGCATTTTGCCGGCTTCCTTGGCGGGAAGCTCGCCGCCGAGCGCGACGTAGTCGTCGTAGGCGATGGTCTCGGCGCGGATGAAGCCCTTCTCGAAGTCGGTGTGGATGGCGCCTGCGGCCTTCGGCGCCTTGGCGCCTGCGGTCACCGTCCACGCGCGCGCCTCCTTCGGCCCGGCGGTGAAGAAGGTGATGAGGTCGAGGATGCGGTAGCCCTCGCGGATCAGCGCGTTGAGGCCGGGCTCCTCGAGGCCCAGCGATTTCAGATAGTCGGCGCGCTCCTCGGGCTCGAGGCTCGCCAGCTCGGCCTCGATCTTGGCCGAGATGATGACGCAGCCGGCGCCCTCCGCTTTGGCCCGGGCCGCCACCTTCTCGGTCAGGGCGTTGCCGGCGATGGCGGTCTCCTCGACGTTGCAGACGTAGAGCACGGGTTTGGCGGTCAGCAGTTGCAGCAGGCGCCAGCCGCGCTCCTCCTCCGCCGTCAGCTGCGCCAAGCGCGCGGGCTTGCCGGCGCGCAGCAGCTCCAACGCCTTGTCGACGAGGGCGAGTTGGAGCTTGGCTTCCTTGTCGGCCACCTGCGCCTTCTTGAACAGCGGCTCGCGCCGGCGCTCGAGGCTGTCGAGGTCGGCGAGCATCAGCTCGGTCTCGACCGTCTCTGCGTCGGCGATCGGATCGACGCGGCCCTCGACGTGCGTGACGTCCTCGTCCTCGAAGCAGCGCAGCACGTAGGCCACGGCATCGACCTCGCGGATGTGGGCGAGGAACTGGTTGCCGAGGCCTTCGCCCTTGGAGGCGCCGCGCACGAGGCCGGCGATGTCGACGAAGGTCAGTCGCGTGGGAAGGCGCGCCGCGGACCCGGCGATCTCG
>JBGGME010000338.1:0-2992 GCA_041288195.1 Hyphomicrobiaceae bacterium | reverse complement strand
CGGGATGCGCATCAGGATCGAGGTGGTGGAGCCGCCGTACTGCGAGCCGTAGTAGATGCCGGCCAGCATGACGATGGCCTTGGTGGCGTCGAGCCCGAAGGTCACGGGCAGCAGGATCGAGATGCCGGCGAGCGGGCCGATTCCCGGCAGCATGCCGACCAGCGTGCCGACCAGGCAGCCGACGAACGCGTAGAGCAGTACGTCCGGGCGGAACGCGACCGAGAAACCGAGGCCCAGGCTGTCGAGGATCGCTTCCACGGGGCGCGCCAGTTCAGAACAGGAGACCAGAACGAGTGACTAGAACCACAGCACGCCGCGCGGCAGCGGCGATTTCAGCAGCGTATTGAAGAGGACGTAGGCGATGCCGGTGACGCCGGCGCTGAAAAGAAGAGAGTTGAGGAGGGGCTTGCGCTCGATGGCGAACGTCAGGCCGAACAGCAGCAGCGCCATGGTCAGGAGGAAGCCGAGACGAGTGTAAAGCGCAATACCGCCAGCCGTGACCGCGACGACGCGCACCGCGTGCGGGAGATCGCCCCAGGGCAGGGTCGCGAGGGGTGGGCTGTCTCCGGCGCGCACGAGGAGAATGGCGGCGAAGCCCACCATCAGGGCGATGACGAGCTTGGGCAGCATGCCGGCCCCGGGCGAGGCCAGCGTGCCAAACGGCAGATCGCCGCTGACGGCCCAGAGAAAGACGCCGGCAACGATGAAGGCGGCGCCGGCGACGTGGTCTCTGCGCAGGGTCGCAAGCTCCTTGGACGGGGCCGTTTTCTCAGACATTTCGAGGTCCCCAAACGCTGTCCAAGGTCGTTTCTAGCACACAGATCAGCACGCCCCGATGGTGCCGAGGTAGGATGGTCAAGCCGCTCCCTGCTGCGGCCGCATGTCCTTGCGATCGATGCCTGCAACGACGACCGGCTTCTTCATCGCGTCGCGCCGGAAGGGTTCTCCGAGCTCTTGATTGAGAACGACCTCGATGAAGGTCGTCACTCCCTTGGCTTGTGCGGCGCAGGCTTCCTTCAGTGCCGCCGTCAGCTCGGCCTGGGTCTTCGCCTGCACGCCCTCCAGTCCGCACGCCTTGGCAACCTTCGCGTAGCTCAAATGCGGATCGAGCTCGGTGCCGACAAAATTGTCGTCGTACCAGAGGATCGAGTTGCGCTTCTCCGCCCCCCATTGATAGTTGCGGAAGACCACCATGGTGATCCCGGGCCATTCCTTGCGGCCGATCGAGCTCATCTCATTCATGGAGATGCCGAAAGCCCCGTCGCCGGCGAAGCCGACGACGGGCACGTCCGGGCAGCCGATCTTGGCGCCGATGATCGCCGGAAATCCGTAGCCGCAGGGACCAAAGAGACCTGGGGCCAGGTATTTGCGGCCCTTCTCGAAGGTCGGGTAGGCATTGCCGATGGCGCAGTTGTTGCCGATGTCGGAGGAGATGATCGCCTCCTTGGGCAGGCCCGCCTGGATCGCGCGCCAGGCCTGGCGCGGGCTCATGCGATCGGCGTCGCGCTTGCGCGCCTCGGCGTTCCATACGGTTCCGGGATCATCGTCCTCGTGGTCCATGCCTGACAGCGCCTGCAGCCAGGCCGACTTGGTGCGATGGACGACCGCCTTTCGCTCCTCGCGACCCGCGTCCCCGGCGGTCGGCGACAGCTTGGCCAGGATGCTCTGGGCGACCAGCTTGGCGTCGCCGCAGATGCCGACCGTCACCGGCTTGGTGAGGCCGATGCGGTCGGGGTTGAGATCTACCTGGATCAGCTTGGCGGACTTGGGCCAATAGTCGATGCCGTAGCCGGGCAGGGTCGAGAACGGGTTGAGCCGCGTGCCCAGCGCCAGGACGACGTCGGCCTTGGCGATCAGCTCCATGGCTGCCTTCGATCCATTGTAGCCGAGCGGGCCGGCAGCGAGGCGGTGGCTGCCGGGGAAGCTGTCGTTGTGCTGGTAGTTGGAGCACACCGGAGCATCGAGCCTCTCGGCAAGCGCCACGCATTCGGGTATCGCGTTTCCGAGCACCACGCCGGCGCCCGAGAGGATGACGGGGAACTTGGCGGAGGAGAGCAGCTTGGCTGCCTCGGCGATGGCCTTGTCGCCTCCCGCCGGCCGCTCGAACTCGACGATCGCCGGCAGGGCGATGTCGATCACCTGCGTCCAGTAATCGCGCGGCACGTTGATCTGGGCGGGGGCGGAGAGACGGCGCGCCTTGATGATGACGCGGTTCAACACCTCGGCGATGCGGGCGGGGTCCCTGACCTCCTCCTGGTAGCAGACCATGTCGCGGAACAGCGCCATCTGCTCCACCTCCTGGAAGCCGCCCTGGCCGATCGTGCGGTTGGCGGCCTGGGGCGTCACCAGCAGCAGCGGCGTGTGGTTCCAATAGGCTGTCTTGATGCCGGTGACGAAATTGGTGATGCCGGGGCCGTTCTGCGCGATGCAGAGCGCAATCTTGCCGTTCGCGCGTGTGTAGCCGTCGCACATGTAGGCGGCGTTGCACTCGTGCGCGACGTCCCAGAAGGTTATGCCCGCCTTCGGGAACAGGTCCGAGATCGGCATGAACGCCGAGCCGATGATGCCGAAGGCATGCTCGATGCCATGCATCTGCAGCACCTTCACGAAGGCTTCTTCTGTCGTCATGCGCATCGTCGGTCACTCCAGTTCACGTGGCGCCTGTTCTCATTCTCGAATAGAGCCGATGGCGGCAGCATTCGCAAACGCTTTGCCGCCGACGGGCGAGCGCGAGCGAGCGACCCGCCGCTACGGCCGGCCAGTCCAACACCGGTGGGCCAGGCAGCGCTGCCGCCTAGACCTTGCCGATCTGGCGGACGGCGTCCTCGACGCGCGCGGCATCGGCGTCCCAGAAGGCCTTGAACTCGGCCTGGTCGAGATAGGCCACGTCCTGGCCCAGGTTCTTCATGGCCTCGGCGAACTTCGCGTCGGCCGCCGCCTTCCTGGACGCCTCGCGCAGCGCGGTGACGATGGGCGCGGGCGTGCCCTTGGG
>JBGGME010000337.1:0-6756 GCA_041288195.1 Hyphomicrobiaceae bacterium | reverse complement strand
GAGCTGGCCGGCGTACCGTACGTAGGTGCGAATGTGTTCGCGTCGGCGGCTGCCATGGACAAGGACGCGGCCAAGCGGCTGCTGCGCGATGCCGGGCTGCCGACCGTGCGCTTCCGCGCTGTGACCGAAGCCGATGCCCCGTCATTCGCCGAGCTTGTGGTCGAGCTGGGCCGGCCGCTGTTCGTCAAGCCGGCTCGGCTCGGCTCCTCGGTCGGAGTTGGCAAGGCGGACACCGCGGAAGAGTTCGCTGCCGCCCTGCGCGAAGCCTTCCGGTACGACCGCAAGGTGCTGGTGGAGGAATTCATGCATGGGCGCGAGGTCGAATGCGGCTTGCTCGAGGACGCGGACGGCGCGCTCATGACCTCGCTTCCTGGCGAGATCGTACCAACCAACCGTCACGCCTTCTATACCTACGAGGCGAAGTATCTCGACCAGGACGGCGCCTTGCTCAAGGTCCCGGCCGACCTGCCGAAGGAGATCGTGCGGCGCGTCCAGGATATTTCGCTGCAGGCATTCCGTGCGCTCGGCTGCGAAGCCATGGCGCGGGTCGATGTCTTCCTGCGGCCAGACATGAGCATCGTGGTCAACGAGGTGAACACCATCCCGGGGTTCACGAACATCAGCATGTATCCGCTGGCGTTCAACGCCAGCGGCGTGTCCTATCCCGAGCTGGTCGACCGCCTGATCCGCCACGCGCTCGCCCGCGCCAGTCGTGCCCCTGCGCCGCATGCCGGGCCGGCGCGGTGATCGACAGGACGCTTTCTACTGCGATGAATGAAACCCTGAATACCGGCACTGGGCGACGCAAGGGCATCCCTGGATAAAGGGAATCCCGACGTCTACGGGCACCGGGTTTCAGGCTGGCACAGGAGCAGGAGATGAACTTCATCGACGTCAACGGCGCCGGCCTGCGCTACGAGCTATCAGGCACCGGCGAGCGCACCGTCGTGCTGATCCACGAGATGGGCGGCAGCCTCGAGAGCTGGGACGCCGTCGCCCCGGTGCTCGCCCGGAGCCGGCGCGTGTTGCGCTACGACACGCGCGGCGCGGGGCTCTCCGAGAAGGCGCGCGGTACGCTTTCGATCGATACCATGGTCGACGACCTCGCCGCCCTGCTGGACGCGCTCGGCATCACGGACAAGGTCGCGCTGGCAGGCGTCGCGGTCGGCGGGGCCATCGCCCTGCATGCGGCGGTGCGCCTGCCGCAGCGCATCTGCGCGGCAATCGTCGGCAGTCCGGCCACGGGCATCGCGCCCGATCGGCGGGCCGCCGTGCTCGCCCGCGTCGAGCGCATCGAGCGGGAGGGCATGCGCATGGCCGTCGAGGACTCGATGGCCAACGGCTATGCGCCCGAGCTGCGCACCGACCCCGCACGCTTTGCTGCCTTCCGCGCCCGCTGGCTCGGCAACGACCCCGCAAGCTACGCCGCCATCTACCGGATGCTCATTGGCATGGACCTGGCGCCGGAGCTGGCCCGCATCGCCTGCCCCGTGCTGGTGCTGGGCGGTGCGCTGGATCGCGTCCGCCCGCCGGCACTCGCCGAGCCGGTGGCCCGCGCCATCCCCGGCGCCCAGTTTCGGGTGCTGGAGACCGGCCACTACATGGCCGTCGCCACGCCCGAGCTAGTGACGAACGCCATCACCCAGTTCCTCGATGCAGCCGACGCCTGACGCCACGCCGTCATCCCGGCGCCGCTCGCGTGCGCAGCGCGCGAGCGGGACCAGGCCGGGATCCATGCGCGCATCGAACCGGGAACTGAGACCCAGCCGCGACCACGCATCTCTGGAGCGGTGGCCTGGGTCCCGTGCCGTCGGCGCGGTCCCTTCGGGACCACGCCTGCACGGGATGACGAGCCCCTACAGCGCCGCCTGCGTGCCCAGGATCACCGTCGCCTGCGTCGAGAGCACGCCACCGTTGCCGTGCGCGATGGCCGTCTCGCAGTCCTTGATCTGACGCGCGCCGCACTCCCCGCGCAGCTGCCGCACCGCCTCGATCAGCAGGAACAGGCCGTACATGCCGGGGTGGCAGTAGGACAGGCCGCCGCCGTTGGTGTTGACGGCGAGGCTGCCCTTGGGGCCGATGCGTCCGCCCTCGACGAAGGCGCCGCCCTCGCCCTTCTTGCAGAAGCCCAGATCCTCCAGGAACAGGATCGTGTTGATGGTGAAGGCATCGTAGAGCTCCACCGCCTTGATTTCGGCGGGCCCGAGCTTGGCCATCTTGTAGGCCGCCTTGCCCGCCGCCAGCGCTCCCGTCGCCGTCAGGTCCGGCATGTTGGAGATGGAGGAGTGCGTCGTCGACTGGCCGCAGCCCAGCACGTAGGCCGGCTTCTTCTTGAGCGACTTCGCCCGCTCCGCCGAGGTGACGATGATGGCGCCGCCGCCGTCGGTGACGAGGCAGCAGTCGCGCACCGTGAAGGGATAGCTCACCATGCGCGCGGACAGCACGCCATCGATGGTGAGCGGCTTCTTCTCCCACGCCGCCGGGTTGAGCAGCGCCCATTCGCGCGCGGCAACCGCCACCGCCGCCATCTGCTCGCGCGTGGTGCCGTACTGGTGCATGTGCCGCGAGGCCGCCAGCGCGTACGCCGACGACGGCATGAACGGCTTGTACTGGGACTCGTAGGGGTTGATCTCGCGCACGGAGGCCTGCTTGCGGCCGACGCTCCTCTGCGTGCTGCCGTAGGCGATGACCGCAACGTTGCACAGGCCCGCCGCGATCGCCGCCATGGCGTGCGCCACGTGGTACTCGAACGAGGACCCGCCGACGATGGTGGAGCCGGTGTAGGCGGGGTCCAGCCCCAGGTACTCGGCGAGCGCCACCACCGACAGGCGGCTCTGAGTCGTGGCCGAGAACAGCGCGTCGACATCCCCAAGCTTCAGCCCGCAGTCATCGAGCGCCCGGTGCACGCCCTGCGCCATCAGGTCGATGACGGACAAGCCCTCCGCCACATTGCCCAGATCGGATTCGGCCACCCCGACGATCGCCGCGCTGCCGCGCTTCAAGCCTCCCATCACACGCCCTCCGCCGGCACGAACACGGGATATGGATCGTCCTCGCCGCCCGGCGTGTGCACCCGGCAGCGCACGCGCTGGCCGATCTTGACCTTGTCGGGGGAGATGTCCTCGACCCGGCTCATGAGCCGGAAGCCCTCGTCGCAGTCGATCAGCGCCACGTTGAAGGGCTTGCCTTCGCCCGGATGCACGACGGTCGTCGCGTAGACGGTGCCGAGGCCCTTGCTCACCCGCCACTCGAGCTTGTCGCTGCCGGTGAAGGGACACACCAGGCGCGGATAGAACACCGCCTTGCCGGCCCCGGGGCTGAACTGATAGGCGAGCTCGCCCTTCTTCAGGTGCTCCACGTAGATCGTGTTCGGCGATTTCTCGATCGGCATGGAGGCCCCTCGGCGTGCGCTGTCCTGGACGACGCATTTAGCCCCAGGCAGCAGCGCCGATCAACCGCGGCGTATCCCTCGCCGGCTTGCCCGCTAGGCGGCATGCGGCGGCAGCGCTTCGAGTCCGTCGATCATCGTGGCGATGTCGGTCAGCGGCATTGGGCGCCCGAGGAAGTAGCCCTGGGCCTTCTCGACCCCCAGAGATCGCAGCGTGGCAAGCTCGGACGCGGTCTCGACGCCCTCGGCGATGATCCGGCAGCCCGTCTCGCGCGCGAAGCTGATCAGCGCGGAGGCAAGTGCGCGACGCGGCAGGTCGATGTCGATGTTGCGCGTCAGCCCCATATCCAGCTTGATGAGGTCCGGCTGCAGGTGTAGCACGTGCTGCAGGCTGGCGTATCCAGCGCCGGCATCGTCCACCGCCAGTCGAATCCCGCGCTGCCGGAGAGGCTGGAGAGCGCCGAGCAGGCGGGCGTAGTCATCGACGTGGGCGTGCTCCGTCAGCTCCAGAATGATCCGCTTCGCCGAGGCATTCTCGAGCATGCCCGCAAGCTCCGGACTCAGGATCGTCTCCGGCGACGCGTTGACGGCGAGATACAGGTCCGCGGGGACGCGCGGCAGGTCGGCCAGAACTTTGCGAACCGCGGCCAATTCCAGCATGGTGCCGTGGCCAACCTCAGCGGCTTCCTCGAACCACTGGTCGGGGCCGCGGTGGGGCTTCGCCGAGAACCGGGAAAGACACTCCAGCCCAATCGGACGCCGCGTCGCGACATGCCAGATGGGCTGGTAGACGAGCGACAGCTGGTCATCCTCGATCACATTCAGGATGCGCGCCCGTTTGTCCTCGAGCGCCTTGGCCGCCACCAAGTCACGGTTGATCTCGAAGGCTGCCAGGTCGGCGAACACTCTCATCATCTGCAGGTCCCGCTCGTTGAGCGAACGGTCGGGCTGGCGGCCAAGGCAGCAAAACATCCCGTAAACACGGCCATCGCCAAGGCGTATCGGCACGCTCACGTGCTTGGCGATGGGTACCGCCGTGGTGATCGGCAAAGCCATGGCGACCGCCTCCGTCGAGGTGTCGCCCATGAGTTGGGGCAGGCGCCCCGCAAGAATGTGGCGGCAGTAGATGTCATCGAGGGAAAGGGAGTCCCCGACCTTGATGACAGCTTCCAGCCCTGGCGCATCGACTTCCCGGAATACCGCCCGCTCATCGATAAACTCGGATACATAGGCGACCTCCATGCCAAGGTGCACTCGGACCGCCTCCAATGCGCGCTTGATCCTCTCACCGGCCTGGGCGACCTCGGCTCCTTTGTACAGGATCTCGTGAAGGGGGGGCTTTCGCACGTCCATCGTTGCCTCGTTGCCGCGCGCCACCATGCGTCCAGACATAAACGCAAAACTTCCGACCTTGGAGCCGAGCGCCCGCTTCCACCGCCGCGTATGGATAAGAATGGTTGAAGGTCTGCGGCAAGCCGGGCGTGCGGGAGTCGTCCATCGGCGCCCGTTCCTCCTCGACACCCAAAGGCCTTGTATGCACATGCCGCCTCCGCGGCCGCCGGCGGACCGCGGGCAGCGCGTCTTTCTTATTGCAGGCCCGGCGGCTACAATTTTGTGCCAGGGAGGGGTCGCCCCATGAAGCTGCTATGGTCGTCGCGCTCGCCGTTCGTGCGCAAGGTGATGGTGGCCGCGCACGAGGTCGGGGTCGCCCCCCGCATCGCCACCGAGCGCGTCCTGGTCGGGGCCGACAAACCCAACGCCGAAGTGATGGGCGCCAACCCCCTCAACAAGATCCCGACATTGTTCCTCGACGACGGCAGCGCCCTCTACGACTCGCGCGTGATCATCGAGTATCTCGACACGCTGCATTCCGGGCCCAGGCTCATCCCCACCGATCCCGCTGCCCGGTTCGCGGCGCTGCGCCGCCAGGCGCTCGGCGACGGCCTCATGGAGCTCAACGTGCTGCGGCTCGGCGAGCAGAACCGGCCGCCGCAGACCAAATCCGAAAACCACCTCGCGGCCTACCGTCTCAAGACGGCGGCCACGCTCGGTGCCCTGGACAAGGAGGCCGATCGCTTCGAGAGCCGGCCGGACATCGGCCAGATCGCGATCGCCTCCGCGCTGTCCCATCTCGACTTCCGCTTCGCCGCCGACACGTGGCGCGAGGGCCGGCCCCGGCTCGCACGCTGGCATGCCGAATTCGCCAAGCGCCCGTCGATGCTGGCCACCGAGCACGCCGACACCTACTAGAGTCTCGCGCAACGCACTGAGGGAAAGACACGCACTCATGGTCAAGCCTCCGCAGAGCCAGATCCCCGGCGTCTATCACCGCCGCGTCGGCGACATCACCGTGACCGCCATCAGCGACGGCTTCCTCGACGGCTCCATCGAGGTCCTGCGCAACATCACGCCGGACGAGGCCCGCAAGATCCTGACCGATAACTTCCGCCCCGCCCGCCGCACCGCCGTCAACGCCTTCCTGATCTACTCCGCCGGCCGTCTCGCGCTGATGGAGACGGGCTCGGGCAACTACCTGCTGCCGACCGCCGGCAAGGTGCTGGAGAACGTCAAGGCCGCCGGCGTCGACCCCGCCGCCATCGAGACCGTGCTCCTCACCCACATGCATCCCGACCACTCGGCCGGGCTCACCGACATGGCAACGGGCAAGCCCAACTACCCCAACGCCGAGCTCGTCGTGCACGAGAACGAGCCCAAACATTGGTTCGACGACGCCAGGATGTCGGCAGGCACCGATCGCGAGAAGAAGCTCTATTTCCAGGCCGCGCGCGAGCAGACCCTCCCCTACAAGGACCGCTGGCGCCTCTTTCGGTCGGGCGAGGTGTTCCCCGGCGTCACCGCCATTCCCCGCCACGGCCACACGCCCGGCCATACGACCTTCATGATCAGCTCCGGTAACGAGCAGCTGCTGATCTGGGGCGACACGGTGCACGTGCCGGAGGTGCAGACCGCGCGCCCCGAGGTGTGCATGGAGTTCGACACCGACAAGGACGCAGCCGCCGCCTCGCGCCGGGCGGTGTTCGACATGGTCGCGACCGACCGCCTGCTGGTGACGGGCATGCACCTGCATTTCCCGGGCTTCGCGCACCTCGCGCGCCGCGGCACCGGCTATCAGCTGATCCCCGCAGCCTGGGAGCCGGCGTTGTAACACAAGCGGCCGGGCCTGCTTCGCCTATTGCGTGTCCGGAGGCGTGGTCGGCATGAACAGCGCGACCGGGAAGTCGGCGCCGGCGCGCCGCCCCTTCGGCTTGGGGTTGTATTCGGGGCGCGGTCCGGCTTCCGGCTCGACGAGCTTGCGGTAGAGGTGCCAGGTCGAGTGCCCGAGCACGGGCATGACAACGGCAAGTCCC
>JBGGME010000336.1:0-32192 GCA_041288195.1 Hyphomicrobiaceae bacterium | reverse complement strand
ACCGAGGTGATCAAGTTCTCGGCCGGCGGCTTCCGCGATTTCACGCGCATCGCCGCCTCCGATCCCGTCATGTGGCGCGACGTGTTCCTCAACAACAAGGAGGCGGTGCTGGAGATGCTCGGCCGCTTCAGCGAGGACCTGACCGCGCTGCAGCGCGCGATCCGCTTCGGCGAGGGCGATGCGCTCTACCGCCTGTTCGCCGAGGCGCGCGAGACGCGGCGCGGCATCATCCAGGCCGGGCAAGACACCGAGGCGCCCGATTTCGGCCGGCATGGGCCCGGCACCAAGACGTCCTGAGGGGTCTCGTCGGCCACTTGATGCCGCGGGTGAATGCGCATATATTTGCGCCTCGTTCGGAGCGGCGACGCCCTTGGAGACCAGCACCAGGAAGATCGTCGCCCGGTTGGAGCGGGAAGGCTGGGTGAAGGAGGCTGGAGGCAAGCATGACAAGTTCACGCACTCCGCCAAGCCTGGCGTGTTGATCGTGGTTCCGCGCCACAAGGAGCAGTCGCCGGGTGTCGCGCGGTCGATCGCCAAGAGCGCAGGTTGGGTTTAGGAGCGCAGCGGTGCCCTACTATGTCGGCATTCTGGATGGCGCGAAGGATGCGTGGGGCGTTCGAGTGCCCGACGTTCCCGGGTGCCACGGCGGCGGCGCCACTCCCGAGGCTGCAATTGCAGATGCGATCAGCGCGCTCCGCGAGCTCGCATCGCACCAGGCGGCCAGGGGGATCGCACTGAAGCCCCCGCGGCGCGTGCAGGCTGTGATTGCCGACAAGACTTCGGGCTTCGACGCCGCTGCCGGTGAGAGCATCGTCATGGTGCCGCTCATTCTGGATCGGGGACGCCCGGTCAAGGCGAACATTTCGCTCGATGCCGGGTTGCTCGAGGCGATCGACGACGAAGCCGTGCGTCGCGGTCTCACGCGATCGGGGTTCCTGGCCAGCGCAGCCCTCGCCACGATCGGGGAGGATGCGATCACGGGCCGACCAAGGCCCCGGCATCGCGGAGCAAGGCCTGCGCCGAAAGGCGCGCAAAAGAAGCGGGGCTAGAGGGTGGCGAGGAGACCTTTGGCGCTGCGCGCTGTCTGCGCACCAGAACCGTGCCGCGATAGCTGAGGCGCCCCCCTATGGACATCTGGGTGTTCGGCTACGGGTCGCTGATGTGGCGGCCGGGGTTCGTCTACGAGGAAGCGCAGCACGCGCGGCTGGTCGGCTGGCGGCGCTGCTTCTGCATCTACTCGATCCACCATCGCGGTACGGCGGCGCGCCCCGGCCTGGTGCTGGGCCTCGACCGCGGGCGCACGTGCGAGGGCATCGCCTATCGCGTGGCGGCTTCGCGCGCCGCCGAGACGGTGCGCTATCTGCGGGCGCGCGAGCAGGTCAACGGCGTCTATCGCGAGGCGCATCTGCCCGTGGAGCTGATGGGCGATCGGCGCGAGGTGCTGGCGCTCACCTATATCGTCGAGCGCGGGCATCCGAGCTACGCGGGGCAGCTGCCGCCCGTGCATCAGGCGCGGCTGATCCGCGGCGGGCGCGGCAAGTCCGGCAACAACCTCGATTATCTCATCAGCACACTGCGGCATCTGGCCGAGCTCGGCATTCGCGAGCCCGATCTCGCGCGGGTGCTGACGCTGATCGGCCCGCACACCGCGCGCTGCGGGACGCCAGGGCACGCGAGCCCCTACGTCGCCGGGCTGCTGCGCGTGGCGCGCCGACAGCCGGCGCCGCGCCGCGATATTCGCACGGGCGACCCGCGGCGGTTCCTGTATCGGCAGCATCTGGGCTGATCCCTGCTTTCGCGGGGATGACGCGATTGGGCGCGGGGATCACGCGGTCAGGCGCGAGACGACGCGCTCAGTGGCGCGCGGCCTCGGCGGGCTCGGCGCTCAGTGCGCCGAACTGGCCGGCGCGCAGGTCGCAGGTGAGCAGGCGGCGCTGCGCCTCGGTCTCGGCCAGGAAGTGCACGTGCACCTCGTTGGCGCCGAGCTGAGCGCCGCGCTGGCGCACATGCGCGAGGTTGAGGGTCGGCGCGTCGCTCTCGCCACAGGAGATGTGCAGCACCTCGCGGCGGCCTTCCCTGTTGCGGCGCACGAGGAGGTAGAGCGCGCGCGGCAGGGGTGGGCATTCGATCAGGCTGTAGACGGTGTGGACGTAGCGGGTGCCGGAGGCGCCGCGCCAGAAGTGCAGGCGGGCCGGCAGGTCCTGCGGGAAGCCGAGCGCCACCGGAGCGGGCGCCTCGGAGCGCCGCTGCAGGGGAGCAAGACTGAGGATGCGGCCGGCCATGGGGTGGGCGAAACTCCGTAACAAGTGTGCCAGTGGCTTCCTGGGTAGGGGTGATTTCGAGCCGAAATGTGACGACAGATGAGAGTTTTCAAGGCGCTGGATGGTAAATCGGCGTCACGAAGTCTCGATCCGGCGTGAGGGGAGCCCGGGCCTCGGCATGGCGGAGTCGTGCGGGCGGGCGCCTCAACCGCATTTGGAATAGCCGCAGTTGCCGCAGACGAGGCAGCCCTCCTGGCGGCGCAGGGACTGGGAGCCGCAGCGCGGGCAGGCTCTCGCGCGGCCGGTTTGCGGTTGCGTTGGATCGCGGCGGTCCCCGGCGGCCAGCGCCTTGGCCTCGGGGGAGGCCTCCTCCTCGCCCGGCTGGCGCGGGGGCGTCAGGAAGCCCGTGCGGATCATGTGCGTCTCGATCACGCCACCGATGGCGGCGAGCAGGCTCGGCACGTAGCGGCCGCCCATCCACTGGCCGCCCTGGGGATCGAACACGGCCTTGAGCTCCTCCACCACGAAGGAGACGTCGCCGCCCCTGCGGAAGATGGCGCTGATCATGCGGGTGAGCGCCACCGTCCAGGCATAGTGCTCGAGGTTCTTGGAGTTGATGAAGATCTCGAAGGGCCGGCGCCTTGGCACGTGCCCGCCTCCGGCGGGACCGGCGACCTCCATGTCGTTGATGGTGATGTACATGGCGTGGTCGGAGCCGGGCCAGCGGATCTTGTAGGTGAAGCCGGCGAGCGCGCCCTCGCGCTCGAGGGGCTTGGCCATGTAGACCACCTCGCCCTGCCGGTCGGGCAGGATGAGGCCCGGCAGCAGCGGAGTCTCGGGCAGGGGAGGCTCGGCAGCCGCGGCGGGGGTGAGCGCGACGGGGGCCGGCGGCTCGGCCGTGCGGGTCAGCACCGAGCCCGTCACGGCGTTGGGCCGATAGGTGGTGCAGCCCTTGAGGCCGAGGTCGTAGGCCTCGAGGTAGACATTCTTGAAGGCCGCAAAGGGGATGTCGGCGGGGCAGTTGATGGTCTTGGAGATGGAGCTGTCGACGTGCGCCTGGAGCGCAGCCTGCATCTCGAGATGCGCGCGGGGGGTGAGCTCCTCCGCCGTGACGAAGGCCTGCGTCAGGGGCGCGCCGGGGCCGAACATCTGGCGGTAGAGGGCGTGCGCGTAGTCCTCCACCGTCTCGGTGCGGGCGGAGCCGTCGCGCTCCAGCACGCGGCGCTCGTAGCGGAAGTCGAACACCGGCTCGATGCCGGAGGAGACGTTGCCGGCGAGCAGCGAGATGGTGCCGGTCGGCGCGATGGAGGTGAGGAGGCCGTTGCGGATGCCGTGCTGCGCTATCGCCTTGCGCACCTCCTCGGGCAGGCGCCGGACGCTCGGCGCCGCCAGGAAATGCTCGCCGTCGTAGAGGGGGAAGGCGCCCTTCTCGCGGGCGAGCTCGGCGCTGGCGGCATAGGCCGCAGCCTCGATCGCGGCCATCCAGCTCTTGGCCAGCGCCAGCGACTGCGGCGAGCCGTAGCGCGCACCGGCGAGGATCAGCGCGTCGGCGAGGCCGGTGACGCCGAGGCCGATGCGGCGCTTGGCCTTGGCTTCCGTCCTCTGCCCGGGGAGGGGATAGTTGGAGATGTCGATGACGTCGTCGAGGAAGCGGACGGCGGTGGCGGCGAGCGCCTCCAGGCGCGCGGTATCGAGCCGCGCCTCGGCCGTGAACGGCTTGTCGATCAGCCTGGCGAGATTGATGGAGCCCAGGAGGCAAGCGCCGTAGGGGGGAAGCGGCTGCTCGCCGCAGTTGTGCACAATGAGGCCATTGGCGTCGAAGGCATTGACGCCGGGTACGCTGACGTCGAAGACCCCCTCGATGCCGTCTTGCACGACCGCTGTAACTCTGACGACGAAGCGCTCGCGGTTGGCGGCCCGGCGATAGTTGGAGATGGCCAGATCAAGGCGGGAGCCCTTCTCATAGTCGGCGAAACCCACTAGATCGCGAAACTGCAGCAGGTTCTCGCCGGTAATGACGAGCTCATGCTGAGGCTGCGTCGCATAGTCGGCGCGACCGCCCTTGCCATCCGGCAGGTTGCGCAAAGACGCGGGCCTCCGCTCGGTGTAGATCGACGAAACGATGCCGAGGCGGAGCAGCATCCTTTGCACGGCCTGCAGCCGCGGCAGATCCGACTGCGCGAGCCGGACGCTCACCCCCTTTGCCTGACTGCCTTGCACGGACCCGTCGGTATCGAATAGGCCGCGCAGGAAGCCCTTGTAGAAGTCGCTCGATGCGCGCTCGACTGCCGGCGTGATCGACTTGCTGCGCGGGGTCATTCCCACGCGATCGGCCAGTCGCTTCAATGCTGCGAGCTTGAGCCGATACTCGTTTCTGCCGGCGATTGGGCACCAGCCCGCGAAGTCCGCGCGATGGGGGAGCGTTGTCGCCGCGCGCAACGCCTCGGCCATGACGCCATCGACGCCGGCGCGATCGGTGCAGTTGACTGCAACTGCTGGGCGCCAGACAGAGAGAACCGCAGTATCGGTCTTGAGCGTGCCGTCTCCGACCAGCATTCCCAGCAGGTAGCCGTCCTCGAATGTGAGGTCGCCCTGCCACGACGGGCTGGTGCGATGGTCATTGAGGAGCAGCAGGTCGCCGGCTCGCAGAGCGCCGGCTGCACACCAGTCCGCATCGACTGAGTAGCGCGTCATCTCGGTTACGCGGCGGACGCGATGATCGGCGGTTAGGCGGAGGGAGTAGCCCTCGGCCGTCTCCAGGCGGACGAGTTGTTTGGTGCCAGTGGCAAAGAAGCCGTCGGGTCCCGTCGTGTGATCCAGTCCATCGATCCTGGCCTGGAACGCCCGTCCGACGAGATCGCGCACAGGGCGAGGCCCCTCCGACGTTTGCACCCACGTGTCGCCGGGGACGCAGGGGTTCGTGGCGCTGATGGTCTCGCAGTAGGAGAGGTTGTTGGCGGCGTTGATGCGGTCGATGAAGACGACGCCGGGCTCGGCGTAGTCGTAGGTGGCGCGCATGATGCGGTCCCACAGCGCGCGGGCGGGCAGCGACTTGTAGACCTTGCCGTCGAACACCAGCGGCCATGCGGCGTCCTCGCGCACCGCGCGCACGAAGGCGTCGGTGACGAGCACGGAGAGATTGAAATTGCGCAGGCGCGCGGGGTCGGCCTTGGCGTCGATGAAGGCCTCGATGTCGGGATGGTCGCAGCGCAAGGTCGCCATCATGGCGCCGCGGCGGGCGCCGGCCGACATGATGGTGCGGCACATGGCGTCCCACACGTCCATGAAGCTGACGGGGCCCGAGGCGTCCGCGCCGATGCTCTTCACGAGAGCGCCCTTGGGGCGGAGCGTGGAGAAGTCGTGGCCGATGCCGCCACCCTGCTGCATGGTGAGCGCGGCTTCCTTGACGTTCTCGAAGATGGAGGTGAGGTCGTCCTCGATGCGGCCCATCACGAAGCAGTTGAAGAGCGTCACCGAGCGCCACGTTCCGGCGCCGGCGAGGATGCGGCCCGCGGGCATGAAGGCGAAGTCGGCCATCGCCTCGCGGAAGGCCTTGGCCCAGCGCGCGCGCTGGCGCTTGGGCTCGGCGGCCGCAGCAGCCTTCGCCACGCGCTCCCAGGTGTCGGCGAGCGTGCGGTCGAGCGCGCTGCCGTCGGCCGCCTTGAGGCGGTACTTCATGTCCCAGATCTGCTCGGAGATCCGGGGGAGGGGAGGGTGCGGGTTCATGCGGACGCAGAGTGTAGAGGAAAGAGCCTGCTGACCCCTTTAATTCGGGGCGCGAGTAGGAGGATCGAGAGCAGTATGTTCTCTTTTTGTTCGATGTCAACCCTTGGCGATCTCGACAGCTGCTGGGGCGCCTGCGGCATGCGGGGCGCCCGCCGTGATAGCGTGATCCGACGATTGCCATGTTGAGAGCTAAGCTGGGTACGGATGGTGCACGGGGACAGGCTGAGCTTCAATGACCGACAAGTTTCCATCGATCAGCTTCAGTTTTACCTATGGCGGGCAAAAGCCGCAGACGGCGCTCGTCACTGCCAAGCCTCGGGTGCGCTTCGAGGGGTGCCCGCTGTGCAGCAGCAAGCAGATGAGCGAGCTGCGGAGCGTCGATTGCACCATACATCCACTCTACCACCCGCTCGTGCCGCCTCACATGACTTGGATGCGCTGTGCGGCCTGCGAGCACGTCTGCACGGACGGCTATTTCTCGGCCGAGGTATTGTCCGTGATCTTCGGCAAGACGAGCGAGAACCAGCGTCCCGGCAGCGGCTTCGAGCAGGCGCGTTTCCACTCCGCGCGGATGGTCGAGCGGGTCGCGCGACATTGCGCGCCGCAGGGCCGATGGCTCGATGTCGGCTTCGGCAATGGGTCATTGCTGTTCACGGCGGAGGAGTTCGGCTTCGACCCGGTCGGGATCGACCTGCGCCCGTCGAGCGTGGAAGCCATGCGCAAGCTCGGCTTCGAGGCGCACTGCGTGGATATGGCCGACTATGGCGAGGACGGCAGCTGCAGCGTTGTCAGCATGGCCGATGTGCTGGAGCACATGCCCTTCCCGCAGCGCGGGCTGGAAGCCGCGCGGCGTCTCCTGAAGCCCGGAGGCATCCTGTTCGTCTCGATGCCGCACTACAACTGCGCCGCATGGCGCCTGCTGGACTCGGGCAATGCCAATCCGTTCTGGGCGGAAATCGAGCACTACCACAATTTCTCGCGGCGCCGCCTCGATCTGCTCCTGCAGGACTTTGGCTTCGATGTGCTGGGCTACGGGGTGAGCGAGCGCTATCGGGTCTGCATGGAGATGATCGCGCGGAGACGGGAGGGCTAGGCTTTTCCCTGCATTCGCTCGGTCACGCCTGTTGCGGGCAGGACGTATCTCGATAGCGGTCGGCTCAGAACTGCTTGATGGCGGTCAGGCGGAAGGAGCGGGGCTCCATAGGGTGGAGATGCACGTCGTCGGCGGCGGCGGGCTCCGCGAACAGGCGCGAGGCGTAGAAATACTCGATCTGGTTCGATTTCTGGCCGAAGAGGTTGAAGGCGTCGAGGCGCACGATCAGGCCGTCGGCGAACTTGTATCCGAGACGGGCCGAGACGGGGGCGCTGGGCCTGGAGCGCACGCTGTCGTCCTCGATCAGGGGACGCGGGCCGAAGTAGCGCACGCGGATGCCGCCGAACAGGCCGCCCCAGACGTTGTCGAAGTTGAGCGCCGCGCTGACGATGCCCTCGATGGCGCCCGGAATCCGGCGGCCGGGCGCCTCTGGATCGTCCTCGAGGAAGCGGGCGCGGGTGTAGGCGGCGTCGAGGTCGAGCGTGAGCCATGAGGCGAGGCGGGTGCGCAGCGTGAACTCGCTGCCGATGCGGCGGCTCGGGCGGCTCGCCTCCGTCGTGCCGGCATCGCCGACGAACAGGATCTCTGAGTCGAAGTCGAGGATGAAGACGGAGAGCGTGGCGCTGTTGCCCTTGGAGGGCTCGGTGCGGAGGCCGACCTCGGCGCCCTTGGAGCGCACCAGGAAGGGTGTCGTCTGGGCGGGCTCCAAGGTCACGGGATCGACCGTGGTGACGGTGCCGCGCGCGTCGTTGCTGTGAAAGCCGGTGCCGGCGTTGAGGTAGAGCTCGGTCTTGGCCCAGGGGCCGAGCACGAGCCCGGCCTTGGGGCTGACGATCGCGTCGCGGGCGCTGCCGGAGTTCTCAGGCAGCGTGCCGGCGACCTCGGCGGTGTAGAGGTCGGCGCGCAGGCCGGTGATGGTGCGCAGCCACGGGGTCCAGCGCAGGGTGGCCTCGCCGAACACGCCGACGCTCGCCTCGCGCACGTCGTCCTCGCGCACGGTGGAGAGGGTCTGGCGCTCCTTCGTATTGAAGAGGCCGACCGTGACGGCGTCGTAGCGGGTCTCGAGGCCGACAGTCAGCTCGTTGCGCAAGCCGGCGGGGCCGGAGAAGAAGTGCGTGCGGCTGGCCTTGGCGCCGCCGATCCAGCGGTCGTCCGCCTGCTTGAACTGATCGCCGTCGACGGGGTTGCTCAGGACATAGGTGAAGTTGTTGAAGAGCTGCAGGTCGCTCTTGATGACATAGGCCGAGACGCGGGTGGCGGCCTCCGACGTCGTCGCGTTCCAGCGGGCGGAGAGGCTGTAGCGGTGGGAGAGGCCGCCGTCGGTGGGGTCGATGTTGCCGTAGCGACCGATGACGCCCTCCTCGATGGCGCGGCGCGGAACCTGGTCGGTCGCGTACCAGTGGCCGGAGTAGGCCATGGCGGTCAGCGCGAAGCCGTTGTCGTAGCTGCCGCGGGAGTAGCGAGCGAGCCCATTGAGCTTGCGCAGCTCGTCGGGACGGTCCCAGGGCCCGTCGAAGCGCACGGCCTCGCCCGCAACCAGCACCGTGCCGTCGAGACCGACCGGCGCCGACATGCCCGTCACCGCGCGGCGATGGCCGAAGCTGCCGATCTCGACCTGCGCGAAGCTCCTCTCCAGGCGGTCGACGGCGTCGAGATAGATGGCGCCGGCGGAGGAGAAATCGCCCTCGCTCGCGAAGTAGGGGCCTTTGCGGTAGGCGAGGCCGCGCATGATCTCGGGGATCATGAAGTTGGTGTCGGCATAGCCCTGGCCGTGGCCGTGCGTGCGCATGTTGACGGGCATGCCGTCGATGGTGATGGCGAGGTCGGTGCCGTGGTCGAGGTTGAAGCCGCGCAGGAAGTACTGGTTGGCCTTGCCTTCCCCGCTGTGCTGGGTGACGACGAGGCCGGGTGTGGCCTCGAGCAGCTCTCCCGTGCGGTAGATGGGGCGGGCCTCGAGCTCGGGGGCCAGCACCACGCCCTGGCTTGCCGACTGCGCCTTGCCGATCGCGTTGGAGGCGGGGTCGATCGACTGGACCGCATCCGCATCCGGGCTCGCCGCCTGCGGCGCGGCCGCGGGCTGGGCTGTGGCCGGCCCCGTGGGCTGCTGCTTGGGTTGAGGTGTGGCCGACTTCTTCTTGACAGGCGGCGGCGTCACGGTGATCGGCGGAAGCTGCCCCTGCGGCTGCTGCTGGGCATTGCCGGCGTCGGCGGCGAGCACGAGCCCGACAGGGCCGATGAGGCCCGCGGCCAGAGAGCGGATACGCATTACAATCCCCCAAAAGCGCGGCCTAGGCCGGCTCGTCCCATTGCTGACGCTGCGGGGAGGTCGGTATGATGTCGACAGGAAAAGATCATACTCGCGGCAATGTGGCACGAAAGCTATGGAGTGAGGTCTTCATGCAACGCATCACGATCACGATCGATGCAGCGCTTGCCGAGGAAATAGACAGGCTGAGCGAGACCCGCGGCTACCAGAACCGCTCGGAGGCGGTGCGCGATCTCGTGCGCGCCGGCATCGCCCGCACACGCCGGCCCGAGGGAGCCGCCTCGCACTGCGTGGCGGGCCTCGTCTATGTGTACGAGCAGGGGCGGCGCGAATTGCCGAAACGGCTCGTAAGCGCGTTTCAGGAGCATCACGATCTGACGGTGGCGACCATGCGCGTGGCCCTCGACCACGAGACCTGCATGGAGGTGGCGGTGCTCAAGGGCCGCACGCCGGAGGTGGAGCATTTCGCCGAGCACGTGATCGCCGAGCGCGGCGTGCGGCACGGCCAACTGTTTGTCGTGCCTGCGGAAATCGAGACGGAGCGGCACGCCCACGGCGACGGCCGCGCACATGCGCACCAGCACATCCGCGTGCGCTAGGTGCGCGAGGAACGACGGCGCACGCCAAGACCTGGAGGGCCGCCGAGCCTTCTCAACAAAAAATCTTGCGGGGCGGCGAGAATAGATTTGCGTGTGGCCCGTTGTCCTGACGACCCGCTCAACCCCGCACCAGCGGGTCATTAGATCAGGACGCCTTACCCGCTAAGGCGTCCTGTTTTCTTTTATGGTTGCGGATCCCCGGGGGTCGACGAGGGTCGCCTCCGGAGGCGCGCTGTCGGCAACACGAGCGCTGATAGCTGCTATCTCCCGACTTCACAGTGCACTATCCCGCCACTCATCTGCTGCGACGCCGGCGCATGGCTTGCGGCTTGTGGGTGCACAAGGCCTGTGCAATGAGCGCTGCGGCTATTGTCGAGTGCGTCACCGCGCACGAGAGACGAAGGACTGCGGGTGGTTTCGTTCCTGAGATCGCAGGCGGCGGCCTATCTCCTGCTGCCGCTGGCTGCGGCCTGCTGGGCCGGCAACCATATCGCGGCGCGCGCTCTCGCCGGCCACGCGCCGCCGGCCACCGTCTCGCTGCTGCGCTGGGTGGTGGTGCTTGTCCTCATCGGCATATTTGCCTGGCCGCAGGTGCGGGCCGGCCGAAGCTCAGGGACAGCGCCGGCGTGATGACGTTCCTGGCTTTGGTGGGGGGTGTGGCGTTCGGCACCCTGCAGTTCGTGGCCCTGCAGTATACGACGGCGCTGAACATGGGCGTGGTCGGCTCGGTCTCGCCGGTCTTCATCGTGGCGGCGAGCTACCTGCTGTTCCGCGACGGCCTGGGGCCGAGCCAGCTCTTGGGCGTGCTCATCTCGCTGCTGGGCGTGCTCGCGATCGTGAGCCAGCTCGATCCGGCGCGGCTGGCAAGCCTCAGCTTCAACAGCGGCGACATCATCATCCTCGTCAACATGGTGTTCTGGGGGATCTATTGCGCGTGCCTCAGGCTGCGTCCGCCCGTGCACCCCATGAGCTTCCTGTTCGCCCTTGCCGGGGTATCGATTGTCGGCGGCGTGCCGTTCGCGGTCTGGGAATATTGGGCGGGCTATCGCCTGCTCCCCGACGCGCTGACGATAGGGGCCGTGCTCTACGCGGCGCTGTTCACGAGCATCCTCGCCTATGTCGCCTGGAACCGCGGCATCGACATCGTCGGGGCGCCGCGGGCGAGCGCGTTCCTGCACACCATACCGCTGTTTGCGGCCGTGCTCGCCACCACCATCCTCGGCGAGCGGCTGATGCTGTTCCACATCGTCGGCTTCGTGCTGATCCTGGCCGGGGTGAGCCTTGCCGCACGCCCGTCGCGCAACGAGCCACTCCGCGCGCTGGCGGGCGACCGGCCGGGCTGATCGCTGGTCGCATCCGCTCGGCAACTGGTGCAGCGGGCTTTTCGCACTATATTGGCGCTCATGCCTGTCGAGCCATCCGCCGCCCCGGCGTCGCTGCCCATCTCCGCGCTTCCACGGATCGGCGAACTCATCGACGGCGCGCAGGACATCCTCAAGGCCGACATCTCCCGGATCAAGCAGCTGCTCGTCGACCCGGACGCCATACTTCCGCAGCCGATCGTCGCGTTCACGCTGCAGGAGGCCAAGGACGCTCTCGACCTGCTGGCCGTGCATGCGCGCCAGCTCGCGGCCTGGCAGAAGGAGTCGATCAGCGATGCCCAGCGCGCCGAGATCGTGCGCCTGCGGACGCTCATCCCGCACATCCGCCCGCTGATCCAGCGCCTGATCGCCCTTGCCACGGCGCTCGACCGGCGCGCGCAGGGCGGCGGCACCTGGCCGCGCAGGAAGTGGCGGCACTGATGGCGCGATGCCCGGCGACGCGGGATCAGTCGGCGAGCATCGCCAGCGCCGCGCGCCGGTCGCTCGGCTTCAGTCTGAGGAACAGCGAGCGGGCATTCTTGATGTCGCGCTCGGTGCCGCTCTCGGCGGCGGCCTTCAGGGCAACGGTGGTGGGATGATCGCCGCCACAAATGAACGCCAGCGCCTTTGCCAGTCGCCCCATCGCCTCGCGGTCGATCGTCGTCTCGTCCATGTCGATCCCCTTTACATGCGCCGTGGGCGGAACAGCGAGGCAATCAGCGCCAGGCCGATCGCGACCGGCACGACGATCAGCAACACGGCGCCGACCGTGATGGCGACGCCAAGCATGACGAACGCGATCAGGAACATGAGGCCGCACGCCGCCACGAACGCGACGGCTCCGATCAGCCAGGCCCGCCAGCCCGTGACGACGGTGGTCTTGCCGTTTCTGGTTATGACGATCATGGGTCTCCTACATGCGCGGGTCGGCGTGTCGATACAAGCCGCTCGATGCCGCGCCCGCGATTCTGGGTAACGGCCGCTCACGTTGGTTCACGCAAGCGTGATGCGGCGGCGCACAATTGATATTGCAATGCACAATGAGTTGCCCATATAAGGAGCACGCGCCGCCGAGGCGCCAGCCCCCGCAGCCCGCAACCGATGGATCGCACCGTGAACCAGCAATTCGGAAAGCAAGCCTTCGACCAGGCCGAGAAGCTCTTCAAGGACGCGCGCGTGCCGGAGAACCTGCAGGCTTTCGCGCAGCAGGGCGTTGCCGCCTCCAAGGATTTCTACGTGAAGACGGCCACCGCCGCCCAGGACGGCGCCAAGGTGATGACCGAGATCGCCGACACCGCCTGGGGCAGCACCAAGCTGCTCAACGACAAGATCGCGCAGAACCTGACGGCCAATGTCGAGGCGGCCTTCGCTGCGATGCAGGCCATGGCCACCGCCAAGTCGCTTCCCGAGATCGCCAAGCTGCAGAGCGAGTTCAGCCAGAGATTCGCGGCGCAGGCGGCCGAGCAGACGAAGGAGTTCTTCGATCTGTCGACGCGCGCAACGCAGCACCTGTTCGAGAAGGCCCAGGCCGCCGCCGCCAAGCCCTTCAAGGGTTGAGCGTCGGCGAGAGGGCCCAGGCGCTGCTTTTAATGCCGTCTGAATAGAGAGACCGCGGCGTCATCGTCGCGGTCTTGTTGGCATGTCCCGCGGACGCCGGCCTCAGGGGCCCCTGCAACCTGAAATAGAGGACATCGTGAGCCACGACCACACCAAGCCGGAGACCGATCGTCCGGTCGAGCCCAAGACGCGGCCGTGTCTCGTCTGCAAGACACCCTTCCTGAGCGAGTGGTCCGGCGAGCGCGTCTGCCGGCGCTGCAAGTCCGGCAAGACCTGGCGCGGCGGCGCGGTCGCCACGCAGCGGGGCCGCTGAGCGCGTCTGGTCAACCCGACGGCTCGGCCGAAGCCGCCTGCCGACCGCGCCGGCCAATTCCGCCCGCCAGGCATCGGTCCGAAAATCCGAGTTCAAACAATTGACCGGGCGCTTGCCGCAAGTGCTTGTTGCGGGGTGGCCGGACATGCGCGAATACTGTCCTGGACGATTGAGAAGTTCATTCGGAACCCAGCCGAGGAACCAACGCATGGATCGTCGTCGTTTCGTCGTAGGAACCGCCGCGACAGCGCTCGCGGCCGGAGCGGCATCGGCGCAGGAGGTTTTTCCCGCGCGTCCCGTCACCATCATCAACGCGTTTCCGCCCGGGGGGCTGAACGACATCGTGACGCGGCCGCTGGCTGCCGCCCTGGAGCCGATCCTCAAGCAGCCAGTGGTGATCGACACCAAGGCCGGGGCCGCCGGGCAGGTCGGCGCACAGGTCGCCGCCACCGCCAGGCCCGATGGCTACAGCCTGCTCTCCCACAACGTCGGCATCTCCGGCTACGCGGAGGTCGACAAGCTGTTCGGCCGTCCGGTCAAGGTCTCGCGCGCCGACTTCATCCCGCTCGCGCGCATCATCGCCGATCCCATCCTGTTCCTGGTCAACGACCAGCAGCCCTATAAGACGATGAAGGAGTTCGTCGAGGGTGCGAAGGCCAAGCCGGATACGCTCGTGTTCAGCTCGGGTGGTCTCTATGGAGCAAGCCATCTGCCGCTGGCGTACCTGGAGAGGGCCACCGGCCCGTTGAAGCTGCGGCATCTTCCCACCAGCGGCGGCGGCCCTGCCATCACCGCCATCCTCGGCAACAACGCCCAGGTCTCAGCGCAGTCGGTGGGGGCGACGCTGGCGCACGTCAAGGCCGGCAAGCTGCGCCCGCTGGCGAGCTTCGGCGGCAAGCGCTCGAAGGTTCTGCCCGATGTGCCGACGCTGAAGGAACTGGGCTACGACGTCGAATACTATCTGTGGGTCGGCATGTTCGCGCCCAAGGACACGCCGCCCGCGATCGTGGCCACGTTGCGCGAGGCCATCGGCAAGGCCGTGCAGTCCGAGAAGTTCACGGCCGCGCTCGCCAACGCCGGGCAGGAGCTCGCCTACCTCGACGGGCCCGACTTCCAGAAATTCTGGGACGTCGACGGCAAGCGCACCGACGAGGCCGTGATCGCCATCGGCCGGCAGTAGCTGGGAGATGGCGCCCGCCGCATGGTGATGGACGAGGCAGATGCAGGATCAAGCTCCAACGATTGGCTTCATCGGCCTCGGTGTGATGGGCGGGCCGATGTGTCGCAATGTCGTCAGGAAGCACCCCGCGCCGGTTCACGCCTTCGACCTGAACCCGGCGGCGCTGCGCGACCTGGCGGAGGCCGGTGCCCGGCCCACCCGCTCGATCGCGGACGTAGCGGCGGCTTGCGACATCGTCTTTCTGTCCCTGCCCGGCGGCAAGCAGGTCGAGGAAGTCTGTTTCGCCAAGGGCGGCCTCGCTGGCGCGGGCCGGCGCGGAATGATCGTGGTCGACCTCAGCACGACCAGCGTTGCCGAAGCACGCGCGTTCGGCACCCGGCTTGCAGCGGCGGGCATGGAGTTTGCGGACGCGCCGGTCGCCCGCACGCGCGAGGCCGCTGCGGCCGGCACGCTCAGCATCATGGTTGGCGCGGGTGCGGCGCTGTTCGCGCGGATCGAGCCGCTCCTGCGCTACATGGGCAGCGACGTCACTCATTGCGGCGCGATCGGCTGCGGGCAGGTGGTCAAGCTGATCAACAACACGCTGGTATTCGAGCATGTCGCCGCGCTGGCGGAGATGATGGTCGTTGGCGAGCGTGCGGGCGTTGCACCTGACGTCTTGTTGCAGGCGGTGTCGAAAGGATCGGGCGACAGCTTCGTGCTCCGCAATCACGGCATGAAGGCCATGCTGCCGCGCAAGTTCCCGGATAGGTCATTTCCGCCGGAGTACGTGCTGAAGGACCTGGGATACACGATCGAGTTGGCAAAAAGCTGCGGCGTGCAGCCGAGGCTGCCGGCGGCGGTCGAGGGATACTACCAGGCGGCGGTGGAGAAGGGGTTGGGCGGCCGCTATTTCCCGGCGATCATTCAACTGATCGAGAGAGAGTGACGTGCCGGCGCTGCCTTGAGTCGCCTGGATTGCCATTGAGTCGTTGCTCGGCTGCACAGACCTGTCTTGGGAGACGGCAATGGTCGCTCAATTGGTTCAGCCCACCCACATCGATCTATCGGACAATGCTACGTTCGCGCAGGGCTTTCCGCACGACCACTTCACTTGGGCGCGCGAGCATGCCCCCGTCTACTGGCATGAGCCGACGGCCGTGACGCCTGACGGGGAGGGGTTCTGGGTGATGAGCCGGCACGAGGATGCCATGGCCGTCATGCTGGATCCGGTCACGTTCTCCTCCGACAAGGGTGGCGGCCGCACGGCCGGCGGCACGGGCCTGCATGACGAATACCAGGCCGGCAAGTTCCTCAACTGGACTGATGATCCCCGTCACAAGAGGTTGCGCAGCCTTGTCAACAAGGGCTTCACCAACCGCGCCATCCATGAGCTGGAGACGGAGCTGCGCCGCCGCACCGTAGCTCTGATCGAGGCGCTGCCCGAGAAGGAGCCGTTCGATTTCGTCGCCCGCTTCTCCCGTGACTTGCCGTTGCAGGCCATCTGCCTGCTGCTCGGCGTGCCGCAGGAGGACCGCGCACAGCTCGCCGAGTGGGTCGATGCCGGCGTCGCCGCGCCGACGCCCGAACTCATTGCCAGGGAGTATGCGTGGCGACTGCGCGACTACGGCAGCCGCCTGATCGCCGAGAAGCGCAAGAACCCCGCCGACGACATCATGTCGACGATCATCATGGCGCGGCTCGAGCCGGGGGAGGATGGCAGCGAGGGCGGACCGCTCACGGACGAGGAGCTCCTCAATTTCTTCATGCTGCTGTTTCCTGCTGGAGCCGAGACGACGCGCAGCGCCATCGGCGGCGGCTTGCGCGCTCTGATGGATCATCCAGAGCAGCTCGAGAAGCTGCGCACGGCCGGCATCGCCGAGATGCGCACCGCCATCGACGAGATCGTGCGTTGGACCACGCCCTCGATCTACAAGCGCCGCACGGCCACGCGTGACGTGAGCTACAGGGGGCACCCCATCAAGGCCGGCGACAAGGTCACATACTGGGACATGTCGGCCAATCGCGATGCGGCCGTGTTCGAAGAACCCTTCCGCTTCGATGTTGCCCGCTCTCCCAACCGCCACATCGGCTTCGGGTTCGGCGCCCATGTCTGCCTCGGAGCCAGCCTCGCGCGCATGGAAATACGGCTGGCCTTCTCCGAGCTTCTCGCGCGGATCGAGACCTTCACGCCCGAGGGACCGGTCGACTGGATGCCCAGCAACCGCCTGCTCGGCATCCGGCACATGCCGCTGAGCATCGCGTTTCGCAGCCCGGGGCGCACGGTTGCCCTCTCATGATCCCGGGCTGCAGCGCGAGTATGAAGTCCTCCATGAAGATCGCGTGGCCAGCGGAATGATCGAGATCGCATGACCAGACCGATCCAGATCCGCATGGGCGGGTATGGGCCCGCGACGACAGGCTTCTCGCGCGGGCTGAAGCTGATGGGGGAGCGGCTCGAGGCGGAGCTCGGCCCCCTGGTGGAGGTCAAGTACGTCTGGAACATTATGGATCTGGGCTATCGCGCCGAGGACATCCTGTGGCTGGTCGAGCATGGGCTGCTGACGCTGGGCTATCAGTCGTCGAGCTATCTGACGGATCGCGTGCCCGAGCTCGGCTTCGTGGATCTGCCGTTCCTGTTCTCCGACAATAGGCAGGCGCGCGCGGCGATGGACGGGGCGCTCGGTGACTTTCTCACGCAGCGCGTCGAGGAGCGCGTCGGCTATCGCATCCTCGGCTGGTTCGAGAACGGTTTCCGGCAGGTCTCCAATCGGCTGCGGCCCGTGCGCACGCCTGCGGACCTGGCCGGCATGCGCATCCGCGTGCTGCCGAGCGAGGTGCAGCGGCGGACGTTCGAATTGCTCGGTGCGGCGCCGATGCGCATGGACCTCACCGAGGCGATCGCGATGATCAAGGCCGGTACCATCGACGCGCAGGAGAACCCGTTCGCCAACACCCACACCTACGGCGTGCACAAGTTCCACCGCTTCCACAGCGTCACCAACCACTTCTACATCTCGCGGCCGATCTTCGTGCATCGGCCGACGTTCGATGGGTGGCCGACGGAGCTGCAGGAGGCGATGCGGCGGGCGGTTGCCGCCGCGGTCGCGATGCAGCGCGGGCTTGCCGTCGAGGAGGATCGGGCGGCGCGGCAGGCGATCCTGGCCGAGGGCTGCGAGATCCTCGACCTCGGCGAGGGTGGGCATGCGGCCTTCGTAGCAGCGGTTGCCCCGCTCCTCGACGAGGCCCGCGGGACCTACGGGCGAGCGATGTTCGATCTGCTGCCGCCGCGCTGAGTGCGGCCGGGACTCACTCGCGGTCCTTCCGAGCTAGCTCCTTGAGGCGGTAGAGCGCTTCGAGCGCGGCCTTGGGGGTCAGCTCGTCGGGGTTGAGGGCGGAGAGTGCTGCCTCGACGGGCGAGGGGCCGGAATTGGCTGCAACGTGCGACTTCGGGCGCGCGGCGGCGAACAGCGGCAGGTCGCCGAGCAGGGCCTCGCCGTCGGGCGCCTTGTCGGCTTTCTCGAGCAGCGCCAGCACCTCGCCGGCGCGGGCCGTCACGGGCTTGGGCAGGCCCGCGAGCTTGGCAACCTGGATGCCGTAGCTGCGATCGGCGGCGCCCGCCTTGACCTTGTGCAGGAACACGATCTCGTCCTTCCACTCGCGCACGTCCATGGTGACGTTGCCGATCTGCGGCAGGCGGCCCGCGAGCGCGGTCAGCTCGTGATAGTGGGTGGCAAACAGCGCCCGGCATTTCGAGACCTCGTGCAGGTACTCGACCACGGCCCAGGCGATCGATAGGCCGTCGAAGGTGGCGGTGCCGCGCCCAATTTCGTCGAGGATCACGAGCGAGCGGGGCGTGGCCTGATTGAGGATGGCCGCCGTCTCCACCATCTCGACCATGAACGTCGAGCGCCCGCGGGCGAGGTCGTCGGCGGCGCCGACGCGCGAGAACAGGCGATCGACGATGCCGATGTGGGCCGAGCGCGCCGGCACGAACGAGCCCATCTGCGCGAGCACGGTGATGAGCGCGTTCTGACGCAGGAACGTCGACTTGCCCGCCATGTTGGGTCCCGTGACGAGCCAGATGCGCGCCTCCGTCACCTCGTCGAAGCCGGCCTGGCGGGGCGGCGGCGCGACGGCCAGCACGCAGTCGTTGTCGATGAAGGCGCCGGCCTTGGCGGCGGCCAGCGCCTGCTCGACGACGGGATGGCGGCCGCCGCGGATCTCGAAGGTGTCGCTGTCGTCGAGCATGGGCCGGGAGTAGTTCTCCCGCGCCGCAAGCTCGGCGAGGCCCGCCTCGCAGTCGAGCTCGGCAAGCGCGGCGGCGAGCGCGCCGAGCGCCTGCTCCTCGGCGGCGATGGCCGCGGCAAGCTCGGCGAACACCTCCTGCTCGATGGCGAGCGCGAGCTCGGCTGAGGCGACGATGCGGCTCTCGGTCTCCATCAGTTCAGGTGAGGTGAAGCGCACGGCGCCGGCCATGGTCTGGCGGTGGCGAAACGTGGCGCTGAGCGGCTCGCTCAGCAGCGGTTTGGATGCGCCAGCCGGCACCTCGATGTAGTAGCCGAGGATGTTGTTGTGGCGGACCTTGAGGGACTTGACGCCGGTCTCCTCGACGTAGCGGGTCTCGAGCGCCGCCATCACCTTGCGGCTGTCGTCGCGAAGCGCGCGCGCCTCGTCGAGGTCGGCGCGGAAGCCGGAACGCACGAAGCCGCCGTCGCGCTTGAGGTGCGGCGGCGCATCGATCAGGGCGCGGGCGAGCAGGGGATGCAGTGCAGCCGAGCAGCCGGTGAGGCGCTCCGCGATCAGGGCCAGCGCGTCGGGGAGGCCGATGCCGCCGCCGGCACCTTGCAGCAGGCGGGCGCAGGCCTGCGCGGCTGCCAGTCCGTCGCGCACGGCGCCGAGATCGCGCGGCTCGCCTCGCTGCAGGGCAAGCCGCGAGATCGCGCGGGCGATGTCGGGCGCGGTCCGCAGCAGCGCCCGCGCATCCTCGCGCAGGGTCTCGTTCTCCTCGAGCGCGCCGACGGCATCGAGCCGCAGCGCGATTGTCCCGGGATCGCGCAGCGGGCTCGCCAGCCGCGCGGCAAGCTCGCGCGCACCGGGGCCGGTGACCGTGCGGTCGATGGCGGCGAGCAGGCTGCCCTGCCGCTCGCCGCCGAGCGAGCGCAGCAGCTCGAGGCTGGCGCGGCTCGGCGCATCGATGACGAGGCGGTTGGCGGGCCCGGTCTTGCGCGGCGGGCGCAGGCAGGGCCGCTTGCCGAGCTGCGTCAGCTCAACGTACTTGAGGAGCGCGCCGACGGCCGCAAGCTCGGGCTTGGAGAAGTCGGCGAAGGCAGCGAGGTCGGCAACGCCGAGCTGGGCCTTGAGGAGCCGCTCGCCCGCCAGGCTGTCGAAGGACGCGGCGGGCACCGGCGTCGGCGCGGCGCCGGCAATGCCGATCCACGACTTCAAGTGCTCGTCGGCGAGCAGCCGGTCGGCGGCGATCACCTCGCCAGGCGAGAGGCGCACGATCTCGCCGGGGAAGTCGCCCACCGGCACCTCGCCGACCTCGAACTCGCCGGTCGAGAGGTCGAGCGAGGCCAGCGCGATCATGGCGGATGCGCCGGCACCCGGTTTCGGGCCTGCGAAAATGGCAGTCAGATAGTTGCGCGCTTTCGCATCGAGCAGGCTGTCCTCGGTCAGTGTGCCGGGCGTGACGAGGCGCACGACGTCGCGGCGCACCACTGCTTTCGAACCGCGCTTCCTGGCTTCCGCCGGGTCCTCGAGCTGCTCGCACACGGCGACGCGGAAGCCCTGGCGGATCAGGCGCTGCAGGTACTCGTCCGCGCGATGGATCGGCACCCCGCACATGGGGATGTCCTCGCCCAGGTGCTTGCCGCGCTTGGTGAGCACGATGCCGAGTGCCTCGGCGGCGGCGACGGCGTCGGCGAAGAACAGCTCGTAGAAATCGCCCATGCGGTAGAACAGCATGCAGTCGGGATTGGCGGCCTTGATCTCCAGGAACTGCGCCATGGAGGGCGTGACGCCGGCGGGCGGTCGGGCGTCGGCAGATTGCGCCGAGGCAGCCGGCGGGCTCCCCGGGGCCGAGGCGGCGCGTTCGTCGGGCACGGACGCGGACGCGTCGGATGGCTCGGTGCCGCCCCCGTGCCCCCTGCGCCTGTTGCTGCCGCGCGCCACCTGGTTCCCCTCGCTGCTGCCGGGGTAGGCATAGCGGTTCCCCGGCCGGGAGGAAACCTGGGTCGACCTGGCCCGACGCGGCCGCCGAGCGGGTTTCCACTTTGCGCCGCGCCGGTGTAGTGAAGCGGCGATGCTGCATCCATTCACCGAGGCGTTCCGGCGCCAGGTCGCGGCCCGCTGCGCCGCGCTGCCACGGCTGGCGATGGACGCGACCGCGCTCGGGCTGAAGCCGGCCGCGGTCGCCATCACGCTGGTGGAGGCCGAAGCGCCAGCGGGCAGCGCCGCGTTCCTGCTCACCGAGCGCGCCGCCGGCTTGCGCGCGCACAGCGGCCAGTGGGCGCTGCCGGGCGGGCGCTGCGACGGGGCGGAGTCGGTGGTCACCGCCGCGCTGCGCGAGCTCGAGGAGGAGGTGGGCGTGCGGCTTGGGGAGCAGGCGGCGCTGGGTCTCCTCGACGACTACCCGACGCGCTCGGGCTATCTCGTGACCCCGGTCGTGCTGTGGGCGGGCGAGGGCGTGGTGCTGCGCCCCAACCCGGACGAGGTTGCCGCCGTCTACCGCGTCGCGCTCGCCGACATCGCGCGGGAGGACGCCGTCGACTTCGTCTCGATCCCCGAGAGCGACCGGCGCGTGGTGCGCGTCTATATCGAGGGCAGCCGCGTGCATGCTCCGACGGCGGCCTTCCTCTACCAGTTCCGCGAGCTCCTGGCCGGCCGCATCACCCGCGTCGCCGACCTGGAGCAGCCGGTGTTTGCGTGGCGGTGATTTGCAGGATGCGAGCGACCGCGATTGACAGCCCGAGTCTCTGCCGTACGATGACAATCGGCCAAGCGAGAACACGCGAGATGGATAAGACCTACACGATTGTGCTGCGCCCCGAGCCTGAGGGCGGCTTCACGGTGCGGGTGCCGGCGTTGCCCGAGGTCGTCACTTACGGTGAGGATCGGGACGAAGCCCTCGCAATGGCCAAGGACGCAATCGAGCTTTGCCTGCTCAGTCGAGCCGAACGCGGCGAGGAGATCCCAGAGAGCGATCCCGGCAGCGGAGGCGTCGTCGTCAGTTCCGTGAGCGTGTCCGTGGCGGCATGAATGGCTGGGCGGCTGCCCTCGTTGAAGGCGCGTGAGGTCATCCGCGCCTTGGAGCGCGCCGGGTTTATCATCGTTCGCTCCAGCGGCAGCCATCACCGATTGGTGCACAAGACTGATCCGACCCGACAGACGACCGTGCCGGTTCACAAGGGCAAGGACCTTTCGCGCGGCACTCTGCGCTCCATCATCGATCAAGCAGGCTTCACGGTCGATGAGTTCATCGCCCTGCTTTGATGCGCTGCACTGACGGCTTGGCAGGCCGGCCCCAACCACCAGTTGTGCGCATCCCGCCAGGGCCGTATCGTATCCCGTTCACCACACGAGCGGGGGAAGCCGTACCAACGATGGCCATCAAGTTTGCTGCCGCGCACTTCACCGAGCAGGAAGCGCTGCAGTTCCACAGCCAGGGCAAGCCCGGCAAGCTCGAGATCACGCCGACCAAGCCGCTCACCACCCAGCGCGATCTGTCGCTCGCCTACTCGCCGGGCGTGGCCGTGCCGGTGCTCGCCATCGCGCGCGACCCCCACCTCGCCTACGACTACACCAACAAGGGCAACATGGTGGCCGTGGTCTCCAACGGCACGGCGATCCTGGGGCTAGGCAACCTGGGCGCCATGGCGGCCAAGCCGGTGATGGAGGGCAAGGGCGCGCTGTTCAAGCGCTTCGCCGACATCGACGCCATCGACATCCTGGTCGACACGCCCGACCCCGAGGCCGTCATCAACTGCGTGCGCTACCTGGGCCCGAGCTTCGGCGGCATCAACCTCGAGGACATCAAGGCGCCGGACTGCTTCATCATCGAGGAGAAGCTGAAAGAGCTGCTCGACATCCCTGTCTTCCACGACGACCAGCATGGCACGGCCATCATCGCCGCTGCGGGGCTGCTGAATGCGCTGCAGCTCACGGGGCGCGACATCGCCAAGTTCAAGCTGGTGGTCAACGGCGCGGGCGCGGCGAGCATCGCCTGCATGGATCTACTGGTGGCGATGGGCATGCCCAGGAGCAACATGCTGCTGTGCGACACCAAGGGCGTCATCTACCGCGGGCGCAAGGAGGGCATGAACCAGTGGAAGTCGGCCTTCGCCATCGAGACCAAGGCACGCACACTGGCCGAGGCGCTGAAGGGGGCGGACGCCTTCTTCGGCCTGTCGGCCGCCGGCACGGTGACCAAGGAGATGGTCAAGTCGATG
This sequence comes from Hyphomicrobiaceae bacterium, assembly GCA_041288195.1. GTDB lineage: Bacteria > Pseudomonadota > Alphaproteobacteria > Rhizobiales > Hyphomicrobiaceae > AWTP1-13. The sequence goes on along the minus strand of JBGGME010000336.1, from coordinate 9,407 downwards.
GCGGACAAGCCGATCATCTTCGCCATGGCCAATCCCGATCCCGAGATCACGCCCGAGGACGTGGCTGAGGTGCGCTCCGACGCCATCGTCGCCACCGGACGCTCCGACTACCCCAACCAGATCAACAACGTGCTGGGCTTTCCCTTCATCTTCCGCGGCGCGCTCGACGTGCGGGCCTCCACCATCAACGAGGCCATGAAAATCGCGGCCGCCAAGGCGCTGGCCGAGCTCGCCCGCGCCGACGTGCCTGACCAGGTGGCAGCGGCGTTCCTCGGCCGGCGCGTGACCTATGGGCCCGACTACATCATCCCCGCGCCCTTCGATCCGCGCCTCATCAGCTGCGTGCCGCCGGCAGTCGCCAAGGCGGCGATGGATACGGGCGTGGCGCGGCGGCCAATCGTCGACATGGAGGGCTACGTCGCCCAGCTCTCGGGGCGGCTCGATCCGGTCGCGGGCTGGCTGCACTCGATCTTCACCCAAGTGCGCAACGCGCCCAAGCGCATCATCTTCGCGGAAGGGGAGCAGCCGCAGATCGCGCGCGCCGCCAACGCCTTCCACAACGCCGGCCTCGGCCGGCCGATCCTGATCGGCCGACATGCCCCGATCCGCGAGGCGTTCGCCGCCGCCGGCATCCCCAAGACCGACATGATCGAGATGCACGATACCAATCTCGCGGAGCGGCGCCACGAGTATGCCGAGTTCCTGTACGGGCGCCTGCAGAGGAAGGGCTACCTGCTGCGCGACTGCCAGCGCCTCGTCAACAACGACCGCAACGTATTCGCGGCGTGCATGGTGGCGCTCGGCCACGCCGACGGCATGGTGACGGGCGTCACGCGCAACTGGAACACGGCCTACGAGGATGTGCGCAAGGTGCTCGATGCCAGGCCGCGCCGGCGCGTGATCGGCGTGTCGATCGCGCTGAGCCGCGGGCGCGCGGTGCTGGTTGCGGACTCCGCCGTGCACGACATGCCGGGCGCCGAGCAGCTCGCCGATATCGCCGAGGAGGCTGCGGCCGTGGCGCGACGGCTCGGCATGGACCCGCGCGTTGCCTTCCTTGCCTACTCCACCTTCGGCCAGCCGCGCGGCGAGCGCTCGGACCGCGTGCGCGAGGCCGTTTCCCTCCTCGACCGCCGCCAGGTCGACTTCGAGTACGACGGCGACATGGCGGCCGACGTGGCGCTCAACCGCGAGGCCATGAAGCAGTACCCCTTCTGCCGCCTGTCCGACACCGCCAACGTGCTGGTGATGCCGGCGTTCCACTCGGCCGCGATCTCGACCAAGATGCTGAAGGAGCTGGGCGGCGCCACGCTGATCGGACCGATGCTGGTCGGCCTCACGCACTCGGTGCAGATCTGCCCGCTCGGCGCCAAGGACAGCGACGTCGTCAACATGGCGGCGCTCGCGGCCTACGACGTCAACGGTTAGTCCACCGCAGCGGACGCCGCTCCTCTCCTTCGCGGACGGGCTTCTCCAGCAGTCAGTGTGGCGTCTCGGTACCGCCACCAAGCCGGCCTCGCAGATGCAACCCGAACCGGTTGAATCAGCAACCAAGGAATGCTAAATGGGTCTATTGCGCTATTTCAGGAGCAATGAAGATGCTGGATAAGATTTCTGTCGTTACCACTGCCATAAATGAACAGGTAAAGGAAGACGGGCGACGTCTTGAGCCCTTCAAGACCATGGCCGAGCTTCGATACAACGAGAGCGCGCTCCGCACTTGTCTCGAAAGGGTCCACGAGCGGTTGGCTTCCGGCGAGCATGCGAAGGAGCCCGGCGAGTCGAGAGGAAAGCCATACTATTTCCACTTCGACAGGAGAGAGTTTCCGGCAAAGCACTTGAGTACTCCTCTAGCAGGCCTCTACGCGGCGGTGGACGAGAAGACTACCGACAAGGTCGCATGACATGCCGATGCGTGCCACGCGCGCTGCTTTGCTCTTCCTCGTGCCGGGCCTTGCACTGATCCCGGCAGCCGGAAGGGCCGAGTCGACGTTTCCACAAGAGAAGGTCTGCACGGCAAACGGTGTCGAGCGAATAATACACAAAGATGCCCTGGCGGAGCATCTTGTGAAGACATTTCCGATAAATTTAACCGCTCTGCCAGATACCGGACAGGTTTATAAGCGCTCGGAAATTCCGCGGCTGCTGTTGGCAAACCCCAAGACCTGCGCCGACGAAACGTGCAGCGCGGCCGACGCGACCAATCTGGCGGTCGCGCGCGGGGCGGTGCTCTTCCTAATGGACGGCCGTGACGGAACGTTCGCGCCGACAGCACGTGTTACGCCGACCATGTTCTTCGGGTCTCCCAACGAAATCTACAAGATCCGGTGCCTTGGCGCAGGCGAACCGGCTCCCAAGCCGCCAACGCTCGTGGATCCTGCTCTCTCCAAATCGAAATCCGATCTTCGCATCCGAGGGAAGACGGATGACCTGTTTGTCAGACGAGTGGAGAAGGACAAATTCAAGGCGGCAAGTGCGGCGAGCGTGAATCTTGTTACCGACGAGGAGGCAAAGAAGAGCACGGCAACACTGCAAGGTGTTGTCGGGTACGCCGTACCGGTCGGTGATACATTGGACCTAATTCCTTATGTGCGGGCCGACACGTCGGCGGTGCGCACGGGCTCGGGAAAGACGCGAAAGGCCACTAGTGCGGAGATTTACGGTATCGGCACGATGGCAAGCCAGTATTTCTTCATATCGCCGTGGGGTAATATCCTCAACGTGCGCCCCGACTTGCTCATAAATACGGATGACGATAGCAGGATTCTGTCTTTCAATATTCAATATATCCCAATCCTCAATGGCGTCTTGAACGATTTTATCACCATTGGAAGAAATTTCGTCTCGATAAAGCCTACGCTGGATTTGCGCTGGAATAGCGGTTGGTATTTAGAAAAAGGGATTCCGATACCGGATATGACAAAGGAAGATTTCTCGCGCGTTGGAGGTATGGCCGGCATCGTCGTCGATAGCGACAATAAGAGCATCCCGATCAGCCTGTCCTCGACCTATACGCTTCTGAGAGATATCAACGGCGGAGTCGACATAGGATACTTTGCCAACACGCTGAGTTGGCATTTGGACCCCGACAAGTATTTTGGGCTTTCTGCGAGCTACGTTTCCGGACGACGGGAGGATACGGCCAAGGAGGAGCAAATCTGGAAGATCGGCCTGACCGGCAAATTCTAATGGGCTTCCTCGAATTGCCGCCTCCGCGTGGCACTGGCGAGAGCGACCGTCGTACCTGCGGGTTGTGCTGACTGTTCTGCGAGCGCTGGCCGAGCTGTTCGCTGCTCGTCGCAGAGTTGCCCACTCCGGGCCAATGACGGTAGCGAGGGCAGCGATGTCATCAACATGGCGCCGTCGACGGCCTACGCCGTCACCTGCGGACGGAACTGGAGCGCTGCTCGGGAAACTTGACGCCACGGGCGCCAAGCCGGAACCTGACCCGAATGCTGCCCAGTAGGCGAGGAGGCTCGGAATGACAAGCGCGGCTCAGCGGCGGGCAGGTGCAGATAAGGGCGCTGAGAAGAGCGCTGAGAAGAGCGCTCATAGGGCAGCCGACAAGGTGCCCGTCTACCAGGTGCTCGCCGAGGACATCAAAGCGATGGGCGTGGAGGCCGTGTTCGGCCTGATGAGCGACGACACCGCGCTGTTTGCCACGGCGCTCGACACCTCGGGCGTGCGCTTCTACGGCGCCCGCCACGAGAACACGGCGATCGCCATGGCCGACGGATACGCCTACGCCACCGGCCGCCTGGGCGTGGCGGTGGTCGGGCGCGGGCCGGCGCTCGCCAACGGCCTGCACGCGGCGGTGTACGCGAGCCGCACCGGCTCGTCGCTGCTGGTGATCTACGGCGAGGCGGCGACGGGCGCGCAGCCGAACGGGCTCGGGCCCGACTACAAGGCATTCGACGGCGTCGGCGTGCTGAGGGCCGCGGGACTGCGCACCTTCTCGGCGACGAGCCCGCAGTCGGTGCGGGCGGTGCTCGCCGATGCGGCCGCGACCGCCATGGCCGGCGGCTCGGTCAGCCTGCATCTGCCGACCAACGTGCAGCTCGCCGAGATCGAGCGGCCTGCCGAGGCGCTGAGCATCAAGCGACCCGAGCGCACGCCGGCGCCGGCCAAGCCGCAGTCGATTGCCGCGGCAGCGGCGGTGCTCGCCAAGGCCAGCCGGCCGCTGATCGTTGCGGGCATGGGCGCCCATCGCGCCGGCGCGCGCAAGGCCATCGAGCAGCTGGCCGACAGGATCGGCGCGCTGATCGTCACCACGGCGCGCGGCAAGGACCTGTTCCGCGGCAATCCCAATGCGCTCGGCATCATCGGCTCGTTCTCGCATTCGATTGCCCGCCGCATGGCGGACCAGGCCGACTGCGTGCTGGTGTTCGGCGCGGGCCTCAACTTCCTCACGACCAGCTTCGGCACGTCGCTGCCGCAGGTGCCGCTGATCCAGGTCGACACGGTGCGCTCCAACATCGGCCGCTGGCTCAATGCCGACGTCGCCGTGGTCGGCGATGCCCGACTCGTCGCCGAGCAGCTGATCGAGGCGCTGCCCGAGCGTCCCGCCAAGGCCAAGCCCTTCCGCGATGAGGCGACAGCCAAGCTGATCGCGGCCTTCGACCCGCAGCAGGATTTCAAGCCCGCCAACACGGCACGTACGCTCGACCCGCGCTCGCTCGCTCTGGAGCTGGAGACGCTGCTGCCGCGGGAGCGCAACCTCGTGGTGGACGGCGGCAACTTCCTCATCGTCGTGCCCTACCTGAGCGTGCCCGATCCGGGCGCCTTCAAGATGATCGGCGAGTTCGCCTCGATCGGCCTCGGCTTCGGCGCAGCCCTCGGCGTCGCCAGGGGACGCCCCGACCGCACCACGGTGCTGGTGGTCGGCGACGGCGGGTTCCTCATGACCATGGGCGAGCTCGAGACGGTGGTGCGCGAGGACCTGCCGATGGTGATCGTGCTGATGAACGATTGCGCCTATGGCGCCGAGCTGCACTTCCTCAAGCTGCGCCAGCACCCGGTCGGCAAGTCGGTGTTCCCCGACGTCGATTTCGCACCGATCGCGGAGGCGTTGGGGTTCGAGGCCGCCACCATCCGCACGCTCGAGGACCTGAAGCGGATGGCGCCCAAGCTCGCCAAGCCGGAGGGGCCGATCTTCCTCGACTGCAAGATCAACGCCGATATCGCGGCCCCCTTCATGAGCGAGTTCGCGCATTTCGAGGGGCGGCATTGAGCGGCATCGCTCCGGGCTGAGCTGCCCTGCTGCACCGACATGGCGCGCTTCCCTGCCTTCAACATATGGTGTGGCGTGCGTCCTCGCCGGGCGTCTCGCTTGAGCTGAGCGCCGGCCAAGGACCGCATCGAGAGAGGGAGCCTGCCCATGCCCCGCATCGTCACGGTTGCCGCCGCCCAGCTCGGCGCGATCCAGAAGGCCGACACGCGTCAGGCCGTGGTGGCGCGCATGCTCGCGCTGATGGACGAGGGCAAGGCCAAGGGCGCCGACTTCATCGTCTATCCGGAGCTGGCGCTCACCACATTCTTCCCGCGCTGGTATCACGAAGACCGCGCCGAGGCCGATTTCTGGTTCGAGAAGGAGATGCCCAGCGCGGCGACGCGGCCGTTGTTCGAGCGCGCGGTGAAGCATGGAATGGGGCTAAGCCTCGGCTATGCGGAGCTCACTCCCGACAGGCACCATTTCAACACGTCGATCCTCGTCGACCAGAAGGGCAAGATCGTCGGCAAATACCGCAAGGTGCACCTGCCGGGCCATGCCGAGCTCGACAAGAGCCGCGCGTTCCAGCACCTGGAGAAGCGCTACTTCGAGCCGGGCGATCTCGGCTTTCCCGTGTGGCGCTTCATGGGCGGCATCTTCGGCATGTGCATCTGCAATGACCGGCGCTGGCCGGAGGTCTACCGCGTCATGGGCCTGCAGGGCGTGGAGATGGTGACGCTCGGCTTCAACACGCCTTCGGTCAACTCGCAGAAGAGCGAGGAGGGCCCCCAGCGGCGCATCTTCCACCACAAGCTGTCGCTGCAGGCCGGCGCCTACCAGAACTCGACCTGGGTGGTGGCGGTGGCCAAGGCCGGCGTCGAGGACGGGCACGCGCTGTTCGGCTCGAGCGTGATCGTCAACCCGGATGGGGAGATCGTCGCCGAGACGCGCACGGAGGGTGACGAGGTGATCGTGCACGCCTGCGACCTCGATGCCACGCGCTTCGGCAAGGAGACCATCTTCGACTTCGCGCGGCACCGCCGCATCGAGCACTACCAACCGATCACGAGCCAAGTCGGCGTGAAGCTGCCACCGGAGGCCTGATGCCCGATCTCAGCCTGAGTTTTGCCGATCTCGAGCCGCGCCAGCGCTACAAGCTGCTGTGCGGGCTGGTGGTGCCGCGCCCCATTGCGCTGGTGACGACGCTGTCGCCCGCCGGCGTCGTCAACGCGGCGCCGTTCTCGTTCTTCAACGTGTTCTCGGAGAACCCGGCGCTGATCGTGCTCGGCCTGCAGCACAACGCCGACGGCACGCCCAAGGACACCACGCGCAACATCCAGATCTCCAGCGAGTTCGTGGTCAACCTGGTCGACGAGGGTATCGCGGAGGCCATGAACATCACGGCGACCGAGTTCCCGCCGGAGGAGAGCGAGCCCGTGATGGCAGGGCTCGAGGTCGCGCCTTCCGTACAGGTGAAGCCGCCGCGGCTGGCGGCGGCGCCCGCGGCCTTCGAGTGCCGCCGCACGGTCGCCATGGCGTTCGGCCCGCAGCGCGAATTGCTGATCGGGGAGGTGCTGGGCGTGCACGTGCGCTCCGGCATCGTCGATCCCACGACGCTCAATGTAGATTTCGCGGCACTGGCCCCGGTCGGGCGCCTGTGCGGCAACATGTATGCGCGCCAGCGCGACATGTTCGAGCTCAAGCGCATCAGCTACGCCGAGTGGCGCAAGCAGCGCGGGAAGGCCTGAAGCGCACGTTCGTCATGCCGGCGCAGGCCGGCACCCATACGCCTTTGCACTATCTTCGTCTGTTGGCACGGCGCATGGGTTGCGGCCTTCGCCGCAATGACGTCCGATGTGATCGTCGCGCAAGTCGACCGACCAGCGGCGCCGGGATGACGAGTCAGGCCCGGCCCTCGGTCTCGAACATGGTGGAGGTGAGCGCCTCGCGGCTGTCCTTGCCGGCCCAGACCACGAACTGGAAGGCCTGGTAGTAGCGCTCACAGGCCTCGAACGCGGCCTTGAGCAGCGCTTCGCACTGCGGCGGGGTGGCGAGCGCCCCGTTCAGCATCAGGCCCTGGCGGAACATGATGAGCCCTTCGTGCGTCCACACGTCGAAGTGGCCGAGCCACAGCTGCTCGTTGATCTGGGCGACGAGACGGTAGACCTCGGCGAGCCGGTTGTCCGGCACCTTGGCGTCGAAGGCGCAGGCGATGTGCAGGGTCTCGAGGTCGCCGCGCCAGTTGAGGGATACGTGATAGTCGCACCATTGCCCTGAAACGACGAGGGTGAGCTCGTCGGCCCCCGTGCGCTCGCCCGCCCAGTCGTTGCGGGTGGCGATCTCTTCGACGAGATCGACGGGGTTGGCGCGGTTGGTGGTGGTCTCGGCGATCGCCATTCGCTCCCTCGGGTTGTGGCCGCCGCGCGGTTGGCTGCGGGCAGCGCTCGTTGCTTTGCTCTGTCGGCGGTCGGGCCAAATCGATTGGCAGGTCACGTAAGCGTTGGCCGCCTCGGCGTGCAAGGCGAGGCTGGCATTGTCCACGGCCAAAATGGCCACGCGGCGGCAGAGGCAGAACAAGCAGCGAAAGCTGGGGATGGACTGTCGGGAACTTGTGGAAAGCGAGGTTGGCAGCCGCGTGCAAACGTCCGCCGTCAGGCCGGCCGCTTGAGCGCGGCGACCTCGGCCTCGAGCGCGGCCACGCGCACTGCGAGCCGCTCGTTCTCCTCGCGCGCCTTGACCGCCATCTCCCTGACCGCCTCGAACTCCTCGCGCTGCACCACATCCATGTCGCGCAGGATGCGCTCGCCCTGGGAGCGCATCAGCGTCTCGAAGTCGCGGCGCATGCCCTGGGCGGCGCCCGCCGCGTCGGTCATCAGCTTGGCGATCTCGTCGAGGAAGCGGTTGTTGGTCTGGGTCATGGGGCAAGCCTTCTCGTCACGGCCGTGTCGGCGGCTCAGCCTACTATGGTGGCGCAGGTTGTTCCCTTCAACCGGCCCGTCGTCGGTTTTCCTCGCCTTGACAGGTCCTTGCCTCTGACCATAGGTCCCGCCACATGAGCCTGCTCGCCATCCCGTTCCCCGAGATCGACCCCGTCGCGCTGAGGCTCGGGCCGATCGCGGTCAAATGGTACGGGCTGGCCTACATGGCAGGCCTGCTGCTCGGCTGGCTCTACGTCAAGCGCCTGCTGCGCCAGACCCGCCTGTGGCCCAACGACAAGGCCCCCTTCACGCCGGACAGGGCCGACGACCTCCTGCTGTTCATGACGGTCGGCGTGCTGGTGGGGGGGCGGCTCGGCAACGTCCTCTTCTATGAGCCCGCCTACTACTTCAACAACCCGCTGGAGATCCCCGCGGTCTGGAAGGGCGGGATGGCGTTCCACGGCGGCCTGATCGGCTCGATCATCGCCATCGTGCTGTTTGCGCGCAGGGTCGGCGCCGACGCCTGGAGCGTGCTCGACGCCTGCGCGGCCGCCACGCCGATCGGACTGTTCTTCGGGCGGCTTGCGAACTTCATCAACGGCGAGCTGTGGGGGCGGCCGTCGAGCATGCCCTGGGCCATGGTGTTTCCGGAGGCCGGACCCATGCCGCGCCATCCGAGCCAGCTCTACGAGGCGGCGCTCGAAGGCCTTGTGCTGTTCGCGCTGCTGTGGTGGCTGGCGCATGCGCGCCTGGCGTTGCGGCGACCCGGCGTGGTCGCCGGCACGTTCCTGGCGGGCTACGCGGTGGCGCGCTCGGTGTGCGAGCTGTTCCGAGAGCCCGATTTCCTGCTCGGGCCCCTGAGTGCCGGCATACTCTATTCCCTGCCGATGCTGGCGGGGGGAATCTGGATGATCTGGTGGAGCGGCAGGCGCATGCCGGCATCGGTCAATGTCCCCCGCTCCGGCTGACGACAGCAGCGTGGAGCTGCTCGCGGTCCTGCGCGAGGACATCGGCCGCGACGGCCCCATGCCGGTGGAGCGCTTCATGCGACTGTGCCTCGCCGATCCCGTGCACGGCTATTGGGCGCGGCCCGGCACGATTGGCGCCGCCGGCGACTTCGTCACTGCGCCCGAGATCTCGCAGGTGTTCGGCGAGCTGTTGGGGCTGTGGTGCGCGGTGGTCTGGCAGGGCATGGGGCAACCCTCGCCGCTGCGGCTGGTCGAGCTGGGGCCCGGCCGCGGCACGCTGATGCGCGACGCGCTGCGCGCGGCCGAGCGTGTGCC
>JBGGME010000335.1:0-15241 GCA_041288195.1 Hyphomicrobiaceae bacterium | reverse complement strand
CATGCCGGCACCGACATTGAAGGAGCGGTCACCCCACAGGGGTGGAAACACCGTGCGGCCGGCCGCATCCTTCGATCCTTCACCGTCGGCGCCGTGGCAGACGGCGCACTGTGCCGCGTAGACCTTCCGGCCGTTTGCCCGGTCCGGCTTGAGCGACGTGTCGATCCCGCCCATGCCGCTTCCCGGCGCATGGGCTTGCGGCTTGGCTTCGCCTTTCATCCACTCGAAATAGGCGATCATGGCCTGCATCTCGGGCGAGTCGGTCGCCAGCGGCTTGCCGTTCATCGACCGCTGGAAGCAGCCGTTGATGCGCTGCGCGAGCGTGATGACGCTGCCCGAGCGCGCCGAGTAGCTCGGAAACAGGACGGAGACGCCGACGTACGGCGTGGCGTCGGCGACGGTGCCGGCATTGAGATGGCAGGAGGCGCAGTTGAGATCGGCGCCGACATGGTCAGGCAGCAGGGCCTTCGTCTCGGCGTTGAGGCGCATGCCGCGCACGAGCTGATCGGCGTTGGGTGCCGACAGCAGGTTGGCGAGGCGCGGCGTCTCGAAGCTCGAGGCAGCGAACTTCGGATCGAGTGTCGCACGCACTGCAGCGACGTCCGTTTCCGCGACGGGGCCCGCGTTTTCCCCCCAGCTCGCGCGCACGAAGCTCAGGATGTCGGCGATCTCGCGATCGTGGAGGCGGGCGAAGGCCGGCATGGTAAAGACGCGTCGATGTGCGGCGGTCGAGGCGGTCTTCCAGCCCGTGAGCGCAATATGGACGAGCGTGGAGGCGTCCTTTGCGGCCACGGTCGGATTTCCGGCGAGCGGCGGAAAGACGCCCGGCACGCCTGCGCCGTCCGGCCGATGGCAGTCGCTGCAGAATTGCGTGTAACCGAGCCCACCTCGGGTGATGTAGGTCGTCGACGGCGTTTGGGGCGAGACGGGCCGCGGCGTTGCTTTCGGCCGATCGGAGGGCAATGCCTTCAGATACGTGGCGATGGCCACCAGATCGTCGTTGGAAATGTGCTGCGTCGAGAAATGTATGACCTCGGTCATGCTGCCGGATACGGTCGCGAAGCGGTTCTGGCCGGTCTTGAGCAGCCGGACCATGTCCTCGACGGCCCACACATCGCGCAGATCGACCGCATTCCAGTCCTCGACCTGCGCGCCGGAGACGTACAGCCGGCCCTCCCTGCCGGCGTCGCTCATTGCCTTCTCCTGGAATCCCAGGCCGCGCGGCGTATGGCACGCCCCGCAGTGTCCGAGCCCCTGGACAAGATAGGCGCCGCGGTTCCACAGCGCGTCCTTCTGCGCATTGGGCTCGAAAGGCGTCGTGTCGAGGAAGACGGCATTCCAGTACGCCAGCCCGAGGCGGAAGCCAAAGGGGAAGCGCATCTCGGCCGCGCGGTTCGCCTTCTCGACGGGGGCAAGCCCCTTGCTGAGGTAGGCCCAGAGCGCGCGCATGTCCTCTTCGTGGACCTTGGCGAAGGAGGGATAGGGCATTGCCGGGTAGAGGCGATGGCCGTCCCGCGACACGCCCTTGCGCATGGCCCTGTCGAAAGCGCCGAAGGACCAGCCGCCGATCCCGGTCTTCGGGTCAGGCGTGATGTTGGTCGACCAAACCGTCCCGAAAGGCGTCTCGAGCGCGAGGCCGCCGGCCATGGGCGGTCCGCCCTTCCCGGTGTGGCAGGCGACGCAGTCGCCCACCTGGGCGAGGTATCGCCCACGCTCGATGAGCGCCGGATCGATCGCGACCGCAGCGCCGGCTTTGTCCGGCTCGATCCTCGGCGGCACCGCGATCCATGCCACGCCGCCGCCCACGATCGCGGCGGCAATCGCTGCAGCCGAGACAATTCGCTTCGCCAGTGGCCGATTTTCCCAACGCATGAGACGAGGCCCGACCGGGACACACACGCCCAAGTAGTGCAGGACAATCGTTGCGAAAGGTTCTCACTTCCCTCTTGTGATCACATCGGCAGATCGGGACACCAGGTCAGCTGATCCTTAACCAACCGGCTGATCATCATCATCGCTGGAGGCAGGCAGGCTTTCAGCGTCGCAGCGGGAGGCTAGAGGCGGGCTTGTGGGATAGATCGCCAATCACCCAGCCGCTACCTGGTTCCTACAACCTCTCCTGAGCTGTTGTCCCTTCGCGAGGCCGCAGTGCAGCTAGCCCGCGATCTCGCACAGCAAGCGCACCAGTGCCTCCGGCGCCGTGACGTTGGGGCTGTGGCTGGCGTCGATCTCGAGGTAGCGCCAGGCCGGGTCGGACTTGAAGCGCTTGGAGAACTGCAGGAACGGATCGTCCCCCGCCTTCCTCGTGCAGTAGATGTAGCTGCGCGGAAACGTCGGCGACGAGGTGCGCAAAGGCAGTTGCTGGCTGAAGGTCTTCACCGGCTGCGGCCGCCGTCTGGGCGTGACCCACGCGAGATCGGCCGCGGAGGTATCGGGCGGCGTCGGGTTGGGCGCAATGAGCCACTCCGGGAGGCCCTCGCGCGCCGGGGCCGGCCGCGGCCCGGGCGGCAGCAGATCGAGCAGGCTCTGCCCGTGCCCCGGCACGAAGGCGTCGAGATAGACGAGCTGCCGGATGCGCTCGGGCACGCGGTCGGCAACGCCGGTCGCCACCATCCCCCCATAGCTGTGCCCGACGAGGGTGATGTCCTCGAGCGCCTCGAACTCGATCACGGCCAGGGCGTCGGCGATGTGCATCTCGAGGTCGACCGCGGGGCTCGCATGGTGCGCCCGCTCGCCGAGGCCCGTGTAGGTCGGCGTGAACACCTCGTGGCCCGCGGCCCTCAGCAGCGGTCGCACCTTCTTCCACGCCCACCCCGCCAACCACGCCCCGTGACAGACCAGAAACGTCGCCATCGCCTGCGTCCCCCCTCCACAATGCAGCCTTGCGCCAGCGTAGCACACCAAGCCCGGTGACCGTCTCGACGCCGGCCGGGGGCGCGTGCGAAACTGCGCCCATGCTCCAGGATCGCTACGGCTACGCCCTGACCACGGCCTCGCCCCCTGCGCGCGACGCCTACGTCGAGGGCGTCGACCTCTCGCTCTCCGCCAACCATGACGCGGAGGCGGCCTTCCGCCGCGCCATCGCCTGCGACGAGGGCCTGGCCGTGGCGCACGTGGCGCTGTCTCGCACCCTGCAGGTGCAACATCGCCCCGCCGATGCCAAGGCCTCCGCCAAACGGGCCCGGGAGCTGGCCGAGGGCCTGCCGCACCGCGAGCAGAGCCACGTCAATGCGCTCGCGACCTGCGTCGACGGCGGCAGCGTCGCGGGCCTCGCCGCCGTCAAGGAGCACCTGGCCCAGTATCCGCGCGACGCCATGGTGCTGTCGCCGTGCGCCGGCGTGTTCGGCCTCATCGGCTTCTCGGGCCGCCCGGGGCGCGAGGAGGAGCTGCTGGCGCTGCTCGAGCCGTTCGCGCCGGCCTACGGAGACGACTGGTGGTTCCTGAGCGCGCTCGCCTTCGCCGAGGTGGAGACGGGCCAGATCGACCGCGCGCTCGCCAACATCGAGCGCTCGCTCGCCATCTATCCCCGCAATGCCCACGGCGCCCACATCCGCGCCCACGTCTACTACGAGGCCGGCGAGCGCCCGGCCGGCCTCGCCTATATCGAGGACTGGTGGCGCGACTATCCCAAGGCGAGCCTCCTGCATTGCCACATCAGCTGGCACGTCGCGCTGTGGCGCATGGAGCTCGGCCGCACGGGCGAGGCCTGGGACTTCTACCGCGCGCATCTGCGTCCCGGCGCCTCCACCGGCCCTCCCCTCAACACCTTGACCGACGGCGCCTCCTTCCTGTTCCGTGCGGAGATGGCGGGCAGCCCGCGCGAACCCGAGCTGTGGCGCGAGCTCAGCACCTACGCCACGCAGTGGTTCCCCGCGCCCGGCATCGCCTTCGCCGACGTGCACGGTGCGCTTGCCCATGCGTTTGCCGGCAATGCCGATGCCCTGGCCAAGGTCATCGATGGCGCCAGGGGCCCCGCGGCCGATGTCGTGGCGCCGATCGCGCGCGCCTTCCGCGCCTTCGCCCGCGAGGACTGGACGGCGGCAATCGCTGACCTGGAGGCGGTGCTCGCCGCGCACGAGCGCATCGGCGGCAGCCGCGCCCAGCGCGACCTCGTGGAATACGCGCTCGCCGGCTCACTCTTGCGCGCCGGCCGCATCGACGAGGCCCGCCGCCTGCTCGCAACACGCCGCCTGGCAAGCCGGCCCGGCGGCTGGCCGATCGAGGGCACCTGATGCCCATGCGGGAGGGGCCGTCGTGATCAAGACCGCCTTCATCGTCCTCGCTCTCCTCGCCGCGCTCGTTGCGTCCGCGCTCGGCAGCGCGCAGGCCGCCGAGCTGCTGATGTTCGAGGACCCCACCTGCGTATGGTGCCGGCGCTGGCACGCGGAGATCGGCCCCGGCTACCCGCGCACGCCCGAGGGACAGTTCGCGCCGCTGCGCCGCGTCCACATCCGCGATCAGGAGCTGGCCGGCGTGGCCCTGGAGCGGCGCATCACGGTGACGCCGACGTTCGTGCTCGCCGAGGACGGCCGGGAGGTCGGGCGCATCGTCGGCTATCCCGGCAATGCCTTCTTCTGGGAGCTGCTCGGCGACCTGCTGCGCCGCGTCCCGAAGGCGCCTGCAGCGCCGCCCGGCAACCAGCCCGAGCCCGCCAGCCATGCGCCGTGCGGCACCTCCTCTCGCATGCCCGGCACTACGTGATCTCTCATCGCTCGCAAATGGAGTGAGGCATGGCCGATATCGGCAGCTTCGGACTTGATGTCGGCACCTACGGCGCGCTGGCCGACCCGCCCACCATCCTGCGCCTCGCCAAGCTCGCCGAGGACTCGGGCTTCGCCTCGATCTGGGTGGCCGATCACGTGGCCTTCCCGGTCACCTTCAAATCGAAGTACCCCTACAGCGCTTCGGGCGACTTCCCGACGCGCCTCGCCGAGCCGCTGATGGAGACGGTTGCCACCATGGCGGTGCTGGTCGGCGCCACCAGGCGCGTACGCATCGGCTCAGCCGCGCTCATCATGCCCTACCGCAACCCCGTGCTGCTCGCGCGCATGTTCGTGACGCTCGACCAGTTCTCCGGCGGGCGCATCGTGCTCGGCGCCGGCGTGGGCTGGCTCGAGGAGGAGTTCAACGTCCTCGATACCCACGACTTCAAGCGCCGCGGCCGCGTCACCGACGAGTATCTCGAGATCTTCAAGGCGATCTCGGCCGGCGGCGAGGTGTCCTATCGCGGCGAGACCTACGCCTTCGCGCCGATCTTCTCCTCGCCGGGCTCCGTGCAGCGCCCGCACCCGCCGATCCTGATCGGCGGCCTCTCGGATGCCGCGCTGCGCCGCGTCGTGCGCCAGGGCAACGGCTGGCTGGCCGTTACGGCGGGCCCCGCGCAGCTGCAAAAGAGCCTCGTCACGCTCAAGGAGCTGGCAAGCGCAGCCGGCCGCCGGTTCGATGACATCTCCCTCGTCTACAAGCTCTTCCTCAACATCGGCGAACCCAAGCGCAACCCCGACGGGGTGCGCGAGCCCGGCACCGGCTCGGTTGCCGAGATCATCGACGACGTGAAACGCCTCTTCGATCTGGGCTTCACCACCATCATCGTGCGCAACCGCGGCACCACCTCCGCCGAGCTGACGACCCAGATCGACCGCTTCGTCACCGAGATCGTGCCGGCAGTGTAAGCGGGGATTGGGACCGCCGCCCGCCGCCCGAACGTCATCCGGCGCCGCGAGCGCTCGATCGAGCGCTCGCGGAATGAGGCCGGGACCCATGCAGCGCTCCTCATGTGCTCGCATCGCGATGGAAGCAGCCTCGCCCCACGCTCTTTGGCAGTCCGAGCGGCCTGGGTCCCGGCCTTCCGCCGCTCGCAAGGCTTCGCTTGCGAGCGGTGCCGGACGCACCCGGCAATACCCTATGCCGCCGCAGCATGCCCCGCCCGCAACATTGAGGTTTGACGCTCGCCTGCCCACTCATCACGATGTGCGCAAAGGCGATCACGAGGAGACCCCATGGCCCAGACCAAGACCAAGTTCGGCATCTTCAGCCTGAGCCAGTTCCCCGACCTCTCCAAGGTGGTGGAGAGCTTCGACGACGATCTCTCCTTCTTCGAGCTGGCCGAGAAGCTCGGCTACGACAAGGTGTGGATCGCCGAGCACCTGTTCTCCACTTACGGCCTCGTCACCTCGACCCAGGTCTATGCCGCAGCCATCGCCCAGCGCACCAAGAAGGTGCGCATCGGCATGGCCGTGTGCGCCATCCCCTTCAATCACCCCCTGCGCACGGCGTCCGACTTCGCGCTCGTCGACATCCTCTCGCACGGCCGCCTCGACTTCGGCGTCGGCCGCGCCTACCAGCCGCACGAGTTCGTCGGCCTCGGCGTGCCCATGGACCAGAGCCGCGAGATGCTGGCGGAGGGCCTCGACATCGTCCTCAAGTCCTGGACGCAGGAGAAGGTCTCCTACAAGGGCAAGTTCTGGAACATTCCCGAGCCCGTGGAGGTGCTGCCCAAGCCCGTGCAGAAACCCTTCCCGCCCGTCTACCAGGCCACCATCAGCCCCGAGAGCTTCGAGCAGGCGGCGCGCGCCGGCATCAACATCCAGATGGCCTCGCCCTTCACCTACCGCACCTATCGCGAGACGTGGATGGACGAGCTCGAGAAGAACTGCGCCCACTACGAGGCGGTGTGCCGCGATCTCGGCCGCGACCCCAAGCAGGCCGAGCGCATGCTGCTGCTTCCGTTCTTCGTGCACGAGGACGCGGCCAAGGCGCGCGAGATCTACAAGACCCACGTGGAGTGGTTCTACGCCAAGGTCACCGCCAACCAGCTCGCAGGCGCCCCGCAGACGGGCGAGATCAAGGGCTACGAGCTCACCATGCGCGAGGGCAAGAAGACGCGTGAGCTGGGCTATCTCTCCTTCGAGAAGCTGCACCAGTACGGCGCCTGCATCGCCGACGACCCCGCCACCTGCGTCGCCAAGCTCAAGGACATGAAGAAGCGCTTCGGCATCACCGAGTTCGTGCTCTGGTTCAACATCGGCGGCATCGACAAGGCGCACGTGGAGCGCGCCATGAAGCTCACCGCCGAGAAGGTGATGCCCCACGTCTAGGGCTTCGGCGCCGGCGGAGCGGTTGCCTCGAGGACAGCCCATGCGTCGTGCCGCCAGTCTCGGAGCCGGGCTGCATGTCGCGGCGCTCCTTCTGCTCGCCCAGCTCTGTCTGCCGGCGGCAGTCGACGCTGCGCCTGCCGAGCGCTATCCGCCCTTGCCCTTCTTGCGCTCGACCTGCTTGGGCGGCAGCCCCATGGAGCTGTCGATCTTGAGGCTCTCGAGCCGCATCTGCACCCGCTTGCAGGTGCGCGCCCACTCGCCCTTGGTCATGTGCGTCTTGGCGTCCCACATCCTCATGCACTCGGCGATGCCGTCGGCGGTCCTCTTGGTCGCGGCGGCCTTGGGGTCCTCCTTGCCGATCGCCCCGGTCGTCGGCGGCGCCGATTGCGCCAAAGCGGCGCCGGCCCCGAGGGCCAGCGACAGCGCCATGGCAATTGCAGTCTGCATTCTCTCGTCCTCCCGAATACGTCTGCCTACTTACACGCCAGCGTTGGCCTGAGCCTAGGGCCCCTGTGGATATCGCCGGTGACCTCCCACGGCCGCCTCGAAGCGAAGGCATCGACGGCAAGCTCCGTCTCTGTTAACTCAGGCTCCCGCCAGTCTGCGTCCCCAGGAGATGCCAGGGCATGAAGGCGATTTTGAGCACCCGCGTCGGCGGCCCGGAGACGCTTGAGCTTCAGGAGCTGCCCGATCCCAAGCCGGGCGCCGGAGAGGTGCTGCTCGCCGTCAAGGCCTGCGGGGTCAACTATCCCGACCTCCTGATCATCGAGGACCGCTACCAGTTCAAGCCGCCGCGCCCCTTTGCGCCGGGCGGCGAGGTCGCCGGCGTCGTCGAGGCAGTGGGTCCCGGCATCACGCAGTTCAAGCCGGGTGACCGCATCATCGGCTCGTCCATCTCCGGCGGCATGGCCGAGAAGCTGGTGCTGGAGGCGGACCGGTGTATCGCCATGCCCGCCGCCATGCCGTTCGATGAGGCGAGTGCCCTGGTGCTCACCTACGGCACCACCATCTACGCCCTCAAGGACCGCGGCCACCTCAAGAAGGGCGAGACGCTGCTCGTGCTCGGTGCCGCCGGCGGCGTCGGCATCTCGGCGGTCGAGCTCGGCAAAGCCTACGGTGCCCGTGTCATCGCCGCGGTCTCCTCCGAGGAGAAGCTCGCCTTCGCCATGAAGCACGGCGCCGACGACGGCGTCGTCTATCCGGCGGGGCCCTTCGACAAGAACGGCACCAAGGCGCTCGCCGACCTCTTCAAGAAGGCCTGCGGCGAGAACGGCGCCGATGTCATCTACGATCCCGTCGGCGGCGACTACTCCGAGGCCGCGCTGCGCGCCATCGCCTGGGAGGGCCGCCTGCTCGTGGTGGGCTTCCCGGCCGGCATCCCCAAGCTGCCGCTCAACCTGACGCTGCTCAAGTCCTGCCAGGTGGTCGGTGTGTTCTGGGGCGCCTTCCTGCGCCGCGATCCGGCCGCCAACGCCGCCAATCTCGCCGAGCTGATGCAACTCTACGCCAAGGGCGCCATCAAGCCGGTCGTGTCCGAGCGCTTTCCGCTCGCCAAGGCCGGCGAGGCGATCGCGCGGCTCGGCGCGCGCAAGGCGATGGGCAAAATCGTCGTGACGATGGAGTAGTGCGGGTGTCGAGCGATGTGACGCGCTGGTGGTGGATCAGACACGCTCCCGTTCCCGATGGCGGGCGCATCTATGGCCAGAGCGATCTCGACTGCGATTGCACGGCGACCCACATCTTCAACGCGCTGGCGCACGAGCTTCCGCACGACGCGGTCTGGCTCACCAGCAACCTTGCGCGCACCCGGCAGACCGCGGCGGCCATCATGGCGGCCGTCGATGGCCGCCACGGATCGGCCAAGCCCGTTGCCGTTCCCGAGTTCGCGGAGCAGCACCTGGGCGAGTGGCAGGGCCTCGAGCGCAAGCCCTTCTATGCCGAGCGCAAGGTCGGCACGCACACGCTCTGGTTCGCGCCCGCGCACGAGCGTGCGCCCGGTGGGGAGAGCTTCGTCGATCTCGTCGAGCGCGTGCGCGCGCCGATCGACAGGTTCACGGCCGAGCACCGCGGCCGCGACATCATTGCCGTCACGCATGGCGGCACCATCCGCGCCGCCCTGACCCTGGCGCTGCGCCTCGATCCGCAGGCGGCGCTCAGCTTCGTCGTCGAGAACTGCTCGCTCACCCGGCTCGACTTCATCGATCCGCCGGGGGCGCCCGGCCTCTGGCGCGTCGGTGCCATCAACCACCGCCCCTGGGGCTCGAGCGGCAAGCCCTCGGCCACCTCGGGCGTCCTCGGCTGACGCACCTCGCGCCAGGCTACTTCTTGTAGGTCTCGAGCACGTCCTTGGCGACGAGTGCGCCGGACATGGCCACCGGCCAGCCGCCGTAGAAGGCGAGGTGGGTGATCATCTCGCCGATCTCCTCGGGCGTCACGCCGTTGTTGAGCGCGCGCTCGAGATGGCCCTTGAGCTGCTCGGTGCGGTTGAGCGCGATCAGCGCCGCGCACGTGATCATGCTGCGGTCGCGCTTGGAGAGCTGGGGCCGCTCCCACACGTCGCCGTAGACCACCTTCTCCGTCAGGTCGATGAGCTTGGGGACCGTGGCGCGCACCTTGTCGCGGGAGGGAGACGGTGGGGTCGGTTTGATGGCCATGGAGATGCCTTCTCTTGCGTTGGTGGAGGGGACGATGCGGGTGCACGGCACGGCCGGCGCCGCAGCGGCAGGGAAAGCTATTCGATGAGGACGGTGCTGGCCATTGCCTGCCCGCGCATGGTTGCCCGGCGACCACGGCACGGCCCCGCAGGCGGAGAGCCGCGGCCCCTCACGCCGCCACGCGCGCGTGCTTGAAGCTGTCGTGCAGCACGCGCTCCACCTCGCCGGCGGGCACCGGCGGGCTGAAATAGTAGCCCTGCGCCAGCGTGCAGCCGGCGGTGGTCAGGAGCTGCAGCTGGTCGAAGTTCTCGATGCCCTCCGCCACCGTCGCCATGCCGAGACTGTCGCCCAGCCGGATCATCGTCTCCACGATCGCGCGCGACTCCGTGCTGCGGTCCATGTCGCCGATGAAGGCGCGGTCGATCTTGATCTTGTCGAACGGGAAGCTGCGCAGATAGCTGAGCGAGCAGTAGCCGGTGCCGAAGTCGTCCATGGCGATGCGCACGCCGAGCTGGCGCAGCTGGTGCAGGGTGGCGAGCGTATTCTGGCTGTCGCGCAGGAGGACGGATTCGGTGATCTCCAGCTCCAGCCGGTCCGGCGGCAGCCCCGAGGCGGCGATCGCCTGGAGCACCACCTCGATCAGCTCGCGCTTGATCTGCAGCGGCGAGAGGTTGATGGCGACCTTCACCGGCACCGACCAGCGCACGGCCTGCGTGCAGGCTTGCCGCAGCGCCCATTCGCCGAGCTCGCCGATCAGCCCGATCTCCTCGGCAAGGGATATGAACTCGGTCGGCGGCACCGCGCCGCGCTTGGGATGGTTCCAGCGCATCAGCGCCTCGAAGCCCGTCACCTTCTGCTCGTCGAGGCTCAGGATCGGCTGGTAGTGCAGCTGCAGCTGTTCCTCGTCGAAGGCCTTGCGCAGGTCGATCTCCATGCGCCGGCGGATCTGGATGTGGTCGTTCATCTCCGGCTTGAAGAACGAGTAGCACTGCCGGCCGTCGGCCTTGGCGCGGTAGAGCGCGAGGTCGGCGTTCTTCATGAGCTGGTCGGCGTCGGTGCCGTCGCGGGGCGCCATCGTCATGCCGATGGAGGTGGAGATGTCGATGCGCTGGCCGCCGATCTCGTAGGCCATGCTGACGGTCTCGACGATGCGCGCGGCCAGGGCCTCGGTGTCGTCGGCGTGGCGC
Organism: Hyphomicrobiaceae bacterium; assembly: GCA_041288195.1. Taxonomy (GTDB): domain Bacteria; phylum Pseudomonadota; class Alphaproteobacteria; order Rhizobiales; family Hyphomicrobiaceae; genus AWTP1-13. The sequence continues at coordinate 4,303 of JBGGME010000335.1, read as the reverse complement.
ACGCTGGCCTGGATGATGGCGAACTCGTCGCCGCCGAGCCGCGCCACCACGTCGCCCTGGCGCACGCAGGCGAGCAGGCGCGTGCTCACCTGCTTCAGCAGTGCATCGCCGACGGGGTGGCCGAGCGTGTCGTTGACGCTCTTGAAGCGGTCGAGGTCGAGGCACAGCACGGCGAAGCCCTGGCCGCGCCCCAGGCGCTGGAGCGCCTGCTGCAGCTGCTCGCGCAGCAGGGCGCGGTTGGCGAGGTTGGTGAGCGCGTCGTGGCGCGCAAGGTGGGTAATCTCCTGCTCCTGGCGCCGGCGCTGGGTGATGTCCTCGTCGAGCGCCACCCAGCCTCCGCCTTTCAGCGGCTGGGTGGTGACGGAGATGATGCGGTCGTTGCCGTACTCGATCGTCATCGATGCCGCCCGTCCGGCGTCCGGCGTGAAGGCCCCGCCGGTGGAGGGATGATGCTGCGCGCCGCCGCGCGCGCGGTGCTCCCACAGCGCGCAGTGCGCCGTCCCCGGCTGGGTCAGCTCGCTCGGCAGTCCGTACATGTCCGCGAAGTGTCGGTTGCAGACGAGCAGGCGGCCCCGCCCGTCGAACATGCTGAGCCCCAGCGGCATGTTGTTGATGGCGGCGTCGAGCTGCAGGTTGAGGCGCTCGGACTCGCCCTTCTTCTGCAGCAACTCGATCGACTTGGCCTTGAACACCGCGACCGAACGGGCGAGCTGGCCGAGCTCGTCCTGGTGGTTGAGGCCGGGGATGTCGATGGAGGTGTCGTTGCGGGCAAGCCGCAGCAGCGCCGAGCCGATGCCCTGCAGGCGCGCCAGCACGCGGCGCAGCAGCAGCAGCCCGACGGGCCCGATCAGCAGTCCGGTGACGGCGGCAGCGGCGCACACCCAGGCAATCAGCGTGCGCGACCGCGCGGCCATGCCGTCGAGCGCTGCGTCCGCCGCGAGCGTGCGCTGCTGGCGCTCGGCGGCGAGTGCGCGCTGCAGGTCCCGGGCCGCATCGGCGTACCTGGCGACGTCGGCGCTGGCCTGCTCGGGGCGCCGCATGCGCGCGAGCTCGAACACCGACGTGCCCTGCGCCGCCAGATCCGCGAACGGCTTCGCAAGCTTGCGCTCGTAGTCGGGACCCATGCGCGCCAGCAGCGCGGCGATCTGCGTGTTTTCCGTGGCGAAGGCCTGCTCGTCGCGCGCGCTGGCATCGGCGGCGAAATCGAGGGGGGCGGAGGCCACCAGCTGGCGCTGCCGCTCCAGCGAGGATTCGAGGTCATGCGAGAGCCGGACGGCCTGCAGCGCGTCCTGACGGATCAGTGCGACCGCATCCTCGGTCTGGCTGGCAAAATGGATGATGCCGGCCGCCAGCAGGTACACGACGGCGAGCGTGAGGGCGATCGCGCCGTAGAGCTTGGTTGCAATTTGCGGCCGCGGCAGCCCCAACCGGTCGAACATGGAGTACCTGCGAGGCGGTCCTGATACGCGTTTGTGGCCCCACTGCGATGAGGCCGAGGTGGCGAGCGCGCGACTGCGGGGGGTGAAACGCCGGGCTGCTGCCGCAATCACGCGAGCAGGCTGCCGGTCTCGTCCCCCGTGAGCGGCCGTTGTGGGTCACGCGCACCGTGGCGGGACGCTACGCAGGCCGACTTAATTAAGCCGACCGGTCGCGGGCCAGAGTTTTAGGCAATTGATCGGCGATTTGCGCAAGCTGCCGGCGCCGCCGGCGCTGTCACCACTTGCCGGTGTTCGGCATCGACGCCCACGGCTCCTGCTTGGGCTTTGCCTGGCCCTTCTGCAGCAGCTCGATGGAGATGTTGTCGGGCGAGCGCACGAACGCCATGCGGCCGTCGCGCGGGGGGCGGTTGATGGTCACGCCGGCTTTCATCAGTCGGTCGCACAGCGCGTAGATGTCGTCGACCTCGAAGGCGAGGTGCCCGAAGTTGCGGCCCTCGCCGTAGCTCTCGGGGTCCCAGTTATGGGTCAGCTCCAGGAGAGGGGCGTTCTCGGCCGCCGATTGCGACTTGTCGTGCGGTGCGGTCAGGAACACCAGCGTATAGCGGCCGGCCTCGTCCACGCGCCGGCGGACCTCCTGCATGCCGAGCTTGTTGCAATAGAAATCCAGGCTCTGATCGATGTTGGCGACGCGAACCATGGTATGCAGATACCGCATAGACACAGCCAAACCTCCTGCTGGGGCGCTTGGGCCCGATCCCGCCACTCCCGGCACATTGCGCTCCCCGTTGCGACGGCGCAAGCGGGACCCGTGCTGCCGTCGGACCCCAGATGGGGCATCGTTGCCACGCCCAGCCCCGAAGTGGATGCGCCCCTCGGCTTGCCACGGCTCTGACGCAATTCTGCCATGTGTTGACAGGAGGTTAACGCCCTGGCGCGCAGGCAATTGAAATGGCTCGAATCGTAATGGCCGAAGCCAGCCGTGCCCTGGCGGCAAGTGTTTTCTTCAAGAGAATCAAGATTTTCCACCGGATATACACAGATCGACTCAGTCCACAGTCCCGTCGGAGCCGGTGGATACCTGAGAACCGTCGCGTTTTCAGTGTCTTGAGGGAAGTATAAGCCTGTGGAACTTGTCGAGATTACAAGAAATTGCTGGCTAGGTCAGACCGCCTTGGCTATATGTGAATCGACTGTCGGGGGCTGGGTTTTCGAGAGGGCCAAGTATCGAGACCGCGCAGCTGGCAGCTAGAGTGGCTCAACGGTAAAGCGGGGGTTTAAGTATGGTTGAGGAGAAGGACAAGTTTTCTCCAGACTATGCGGCTATCCAGGGCAAGGAGATTGACCCAGATACTGCGGCAGGCGAAGCGAATGTCGAAGTCTTCGAGATTGCCGGCTCGATAAAATGGTTCGACGTATCGAAAGGCTACGGCTTCATCGTGCCCGACAACGGGTTGGCGGACGTGCTGCTGCACGTCACATGCCTGCGTGCCGGGGGATATCAGACCGCCTATGAGGGTGCACGTGTCCATTGCCAGGTGCTCAAGCGTCCGAGGGGGCTGCAGGCTTTCCGCGTCCTCAGCATGGACGAGAGCACGGCCATCCATCCCTCGCAGCTGCCGCAACGCACCCACGTCCAGGTCACGGCCGAGAGTGACTGGGAGCGGGCGCGGGTCAAGTGGTTCAACCGGGTCCGCGGTTTCGGGTTCTTGACACGTGGCGAAGGCACCCCGGACATCTTCGTGCACATGGAGACGCTCAGGCGTTTCGGCTTCACCGAGCTGCGCCCAGACCAGGTCGTCCAGGTGCGCTGGGGCATGGGCATCAAGGGCTGCATGGCAGCCGAGCTGCGCCCGGACGGCGTCCCGCCCGGCCTGCCGCCCAAGCATTGACCAAGTCCTCGCGAGGACGACAATGATCGACCGCGGGGCCGCCCTAAGGGCGGCCCTGCTCGTTGTCGTCTTGGCCCTGCTGGTCGCGGGGTTCGCGCACTCGGCCCATGCCATGCGGCTCGAAAAGCTCAAACTCATCACCCAGGGGGCCCAGCACGTCATCGACGTGGAGGTCACTGAGACGCCGGCCGAGAAGGCGCAGGGGCTGATGTTCCGCACGCGCCTGCCCGACACGAGCGGCATGCTGTTCTTCTACGAGACGCCGCAGGAGATCACCATGTGGATGCGCAACACCTACATCCCCCTCGACATGGTGTTCATCCGCGCCGACGGCACCGTGCACCGCATCGAGGCGATGACCGAGCCCTTGTCGGAGAGGATCATCGGCTCGGGCGGCAATGTCGTTGCATGTCTCGAGCTCGCCGGCGGCGCCGCCCAGCGCCTCGGCCTCAAGCCCGGCGACCGCGTCGAGCACCGCTTTTTCAAGCCCGCAGCCAAGCCCGCCAAGAAGTGATGCGGTTGGCTGACGCCGCCGTTGCGGCGAGTGCCGCCGTGCTGCCGGCCTTCGCACTTGGTGTCGAGCCGTGCTATAGCGCAGCCCTGTCGGGGCATAGCTCAGCCTGGTAGAGCACCTGCTTTGGGAGCAGGGGGCCGGGGGTTCGAATCCCTCTGCCCCGACCAATAAAATCAAACAGTTACCAACCCTCCCGTTCTGCAGAGAAGCGCCTGCGGAACGCTAGCGGACCTTCAAGCCGGTCTGGTAGGCAGTGAGGGAGCTTGCAGCCCTCTATCAGATCGACCTGGAAAGCTGGGGCTGCCGTTACCCTTGGACTTTGCTTCGTCGCCGACAGGGGACCGACGAACAGTTCGAGGGCTTTGCGCTCCGGAGACGACGGGCCGATGTACGAGCGAAACCGCGGCGGGCGGGTCGCATGCTCTATCGACAATCACGGAACCTAGGTCGCAACCGTCCTC
>JBGGME010000334.1:0-40754 GCA_041288195.1 Hyphomicrobiaceae bacterium | reverse complement strand
TGCTAAGGTCACGGGACGAAGCGACATTTGTCGCACATTTGTCGCACACCGATACGTTGCTTGAGGCTCCGGGGTGATACACAAAGTTCGGCGCTAAGTCAAATTAGTTGTTATATATCAGTGCGTTGATCTGAACATCCTGGAACATGGCACCACATCGCAAAACCCTCTGAATCTCGATCGCACTGCAGAGGTCAGGAGTTCGATCCTCCTCGGCTCCACCAATTAAATCAAATACTTACGCGACTAGCCAAGTTTCCTTAGACCCACGGTCACACACCCGTCACACACCGATGCAGTGTCGCGACATGCCGCGATGCGCTAGCATGTTCATCTGCGCGAACGAGGCGACCAGTTCTCGGCAGCAGCCGACTCGTGAGAATCTCCACTCCGCCATTCTCTCTGGAGGTTCACAGTGCGCATTCTTGCCATCGGCGCTGACGACGATCGGATGGCCTGGGTCGAGTGGACCCTTCTGGATGAGGATGTCGAGCCACGGCGACCGTGGCCTCGACAAGATCATCATCGGGTAGCCGTTTGCGGTCGCTCTTGAACAAGACGCTCTCAACCGCTTGGTGACGGTCGCGGCATGGGCCCCGATCAGGAAACCATCTGGCGCATCGGAGAAATAGCCAATCAGGACGCGATCGAAATCCGCATTCTCGTGGGTGCGGGCCGTTGTCGCGATGACGTCGGCATTGAACGGCGGTCCGCTCGGTGCCACCACCTCGGACGATACGCACGGCGCGATCCAGCCAATCATCTCGACAGGCAAAGCGACCTCCGAGCCATCCAGCGCGGCCAACATGGTAGTCGGGCGTTAGGCCCATACCTACAGCGACCCGCGGCACCTTGTGCCTATGACAAAGCGAACCTTCTCGTGTGGCGACGGCAGCTGTCGGCACGAAACGGCCGGCTTTCGCGTTGCAGGGATTGCGACCCGAATCGGAGGGTCATCTGACATTGAGTGGCTATGACCGGGAGGACCGTTCGTGACGCCTCGGACATCGGTAAGACTCTACACTGCGGGATCGCATCGGTCGCGACCGGCTCAGTCAGCGCCGAGCGCCCTCGCCACCCTGAATCCGACGCTTGCGTATCGATTGGCGGCAGGGCTCATCTCGCGGTAGGCGGCGCGAATGTCCTCGGGCCAGGAGCTCCACGCACCCCCGCGCAGCACGCGCTGCGAGCAGTCTCCCGTCAGCAGGGCCTTTCCGTTGCCCGGCGCGTTCCGGTAGTCGGCGTTCCAGCAATCCTGCACCCATTCGGCGACGTTGCCGTGAACATTGAAAAAGCCCCACGGGTTGACGGGTCCGCCTTGTACGGGCGTGGTGCGGCCGGTAACCCCACCGGGACTTGAACCGGTCGGCAAAGATCGCGGCCTTGTATCGAAGTTGGCCTGCTCTGGAGTGATGCCGGTCCCCCACCAGTAGGGCGTCGTCGTTCCAGCCCGCGCAACGTACTCCCGCTCCGCCTCGGTCGGCAGGCGATATTGCTTGCCGGTACGCTCCGACAGCCACTTTGCGTAGGCGTTGGCGTCGTCCCAGCTGACGCAGACCGCGGGATGGTCGCCGCCCTGCTCGAAGCCCGGCGGCGACAGGAACGAGCCGCGCTTCTCGACCCATCCCGTATCGGACTGTGTCTGGCACGTCTCGCCGAAGCGGTAGCCGGTCGCATCGACGAAGGCCTTGAATTGATCCCGCGTCGTGGCATCCCTGGCAACCGCGAAGGCGACCGGAAACGCCACTGCGTGAACGGGCCCTTCGAACTTCAGCCTGCCGGGCTCGTTCTCCGGCGAGCCCATCTTGAATGTTCCGGCCGGAACGACAGCCATCTCGGGGCAGGCGTCGCAATCCCTGAATTTTGTTTTGGGCGGCAGCTCGCTTTCCTTCCTCCCCTGTGTTGCGGCCGGCGGCGTATCGGGGACGGCCTTCTCGGGGGCGATTGCGGTAGGCGCCTCGCGCGGCCTCTCTGGAGCGGGGCTGGTCGACGGCCTCTCGGGCGGTTGTTGTGCAGCATGCCGTTCCGTGCTTGTCACGCCCGCCGGGGGAGGACTATCGCCCTGCCTCAGATGCCAGCCTCCAACAGCTCCGATCACTGCGACCGAGACTGCCACTGCGGCCAGCAGCCACCGGCTCTTGCCGGTTGCAGCGGGCGGCTCGAGCAGCAGGCCCCTGAGCTCTACGGCCGATCGCGGCCGCTCCGACGGCTTAACCTTCAGGCAGGCGTCGATCGCCGCCAGGAACGAGGCTCGGTAACGGTCGGCGGCGGCCGCTTGCGCGGGCACGAGAGGATCGCTGTCCACGCGCGAGGGTGCATCCGCCGGCGGCTTGCCGACGACGGCGCGATAAAGTGTGGCGCCGAACGCGTAGAGATCCGTCCAAGGCCCCTGCAGGCGGCCGTCGGAGGAGTATTGCTCCTGCGGCGAGTAACCGGACTTGACGATCCCGGCGACCGTTCGCGTGCGCTCGACGACGGCATGGCGGGCCGCGCCGAAGTCGAGCAGGACCGGATCGCCACTCTCGCGGATGATGATGTTGTCGGGCGCAATGTCGCGGTGCAGCAGGCTCTCGGCATGGAGCGTGGCGAGGGCATCGAGGACCCGACCAGCGATGTGGTCGAGCTCCTCCTGCGTAGGGGGACGGCCGAGGGACTGGAGCCAATCTTCGAAGCTCTGCCCACGCTCGAACTCCATGACCATGTAGGCCGTGGAGTGGGCCTCGAACACGCGGGTTACGCGCACGATGCCCGGGTGCTTGAAACGGGCGAGCATCCGCGCTTCCTCGAGAAAGCGCGAGCGCCCCCACTCGAAAAGGTCGCTCTGGTGCCTGGAGCTCGGGCGCACGGACAATCCTGCGTCCCGGCTTCCGATCTCGGCTGGGTAATATTCCTTGATCGCGACGACAGCCTCGAGAGCGACATCATCTGCTTCGTAGGTGATTCCGAAGCCGCCGGTCCCGATCACGCGCGCGATGCTGAACTCGCCGAGGAGAACAGTGTTGGGCGGTAGGGTGAGGCGGTCGTCCAACCCGATCTCTCCATGAGCGTTCTCGTTGCGGGTCTCGCATTATTGCGAGGTGGCTTCCGCGATGCAATTTGCCGCTCGATGGGTCCGGGCCGACGTGGCTGCGCTCAAGCTCCTCCCGAGGAGACCTTCCCGAGCCACTCTCCTCGTCCGCCGGCTTCGCGGAGCACGGGACGGCCAAAGCAGTCTTGCGCGAGTGCGGGTCCGAGCTATTGTACGGTCCATCCAGCTAAAAGAATGGCCGGAGGCAAGACGTTACCGGAGTCAATCATTCAGGTAACACCACGCATATCCAGCATCGACACACTTTTCAGTTCGGCACGACCAAAGTTGATCCTGCGAGGGTTGTGACAACCATGAAGAAGATTGTGGCCGTTCTAACCGCATCGACACTTGCCCTGACAATTGCAGGCGCCTTCGACCCCACCGTGCCCGGCTTCGCCCGTGCGGTCGCGCAGCAGGCCCCGAGTGTGGACGACGTCGTCAAGGCACTCAGCAACCGCAAGGTGCGCGGCATCGGGCAGGCGGCGCCTCCCCCGAGTGCCACGGAAATCCAGGAGCTCATCAAGATTCGTAAGACGAGGGGATGGAACCAGCACGACCGCGCTCGCCTGGTCAACGTCACCGAGGGGCTTAGTCAGATCGACCTCGTGATCTACTTTGCCTTCGATTCAGCCGAGATCCAGAAGGAGTCCGAGCCGGTCCTGAACACGCTGGGCGAGGCCCTCAGGCGCGACGAGTACAAGGGGCGCACGTTCGTCTTTGCCGGGCACACGGATGCGAAGGGTGGCGCCGACTACAATCAGAGCCTTTCCGAGCGGCGGGCGGAGGCGGTGAAGGGCTATGTCGTCGCCAAATTCAAGCTCGCCGCTGACGACATTCTGACGGTGGGCCACGGGTTCGAGCAGTTGAAGGACCCCAACAGCCCGCTGTCAGGCGCCAACCGGCGCGTACAGATCGTCAACTTTTCCCCGTAGACGCGCGGTGGAGGCACAATCGCTGTCGAGATATGGCGTGCCGAAGGACCGGCTCCATTCATGATACGGCGGGAGATCTTGTACATGGCGAAGCTGATGGGGTGGGCGCCAAGGTCGCTCGCGGTTCTTACTCTTGTTGCCCTTCTCGCCAGCCTCGCTCCGCTCCATTCAGCCTGGGCCCAGTCGCGCGAGCAATTGCTCGAACGCTTTCGTGAGAAATGTCGCGCAAAATTCGCCCACTTGCGCGGACAAGGACGGCCTGAGGTCCTGCGCGCTCATGTACGACCGTGCATTCAGGCAGCCATGCGTGACCATGTCGAGGGCGAGCTCGAGGCAATCAGGGCACGGGGCGACGCTCTTATCGACGCCGGCAAGCTGAGCGAGGCCGAAGCGGCTGCGCGGGCCGGCATCGCCAGGGCGCGCAGCATCCGGCGAGAGGACGCACCGCCGTGGCCCGGCGGCTACGCCATGCTCGCGCGAACGCTTCTATTCCAGGGTCGGCTCGTGGAGGCGGAGAAATCGGCGCGTGAGGCCCTGGCCATTCGCCAGCAGCAGGGAAACGCCGAAGCAGTTGCTCAGCTCTCGCGCCTGCTGGGCTCGATCCTCATTGGTCTGGGTCGGTACAGCGAGGCGGAGACGCTCCTGGTCCACTCCCTGGACGCGATGGAACGCAAGCACGGTCGCGATGATCCGCAGACCGGGCAGAGCCTCGTCAATCTTGCGAGGCTGCGGCAGGAGCAGGGACGGTTCGGCGAGGCCGAAAGCTTGGCACGGCGGGCTGTGGCGATCTTCGAGGCCGACGAGCGCAAGGGGGCGTGGACTGCCCGCTCCCTGACAGCTGTCGGTCATGCGTGCCTTTCAGCGGGCCGGTTTGCAGAGGCCGAGGAGCAGCTCAAGCGTGCGCTTGCGTCCGGTGAGGCAGCATTTGGCGCCAGGAGCTGGGAGCTCGCTCAGATTCTCCGCTTCCTCGGCCAGACCTACTCCAAGACCGGCCGGCTGGCCGAGGCCGAGCCGATCCTCAGCCGAGCGGTCGAGCACTTCCAGGACGTAGTGGCACTCGAGCATCGCGCAGCCAACAATGCCATGCGCGTGCTCGGCAATGTCAGGCTGGCTCTCGGTGATGCGCCCGGTGCCGAGGCGATGCTGCGCCGAGCCCTCGAGTCGGCACAAAAGGGCGGGGGTAGTCGCGAGGCCGACAATGTCTCGCTGACGTACTTGTACCAGTCTCTCGCCGCTGCTGCGCGCGTGCAAAACCGTCCGGCGGAGGCCGAGGAGTTTGCAAAAGCGAGCCTCGTGGCCGCCGAGCAGCTCGGGCCCGAGAGCATCTATGTCGGCGACGCCCTCGCGAGCATCGGTCGTCAGCACTTGACCGCCAAGCGCCTCGCCGAGGCCAAGGCCGCATTCGAGAAAGTCGTCGCCATCGCCGAGAAGACGCCGGAGAACGGCATGCGGGTTGCCTCGGCTCTGCGCTGGGTTGTCGAGGTCGATTTGCAGACCCGCCGGCCCACGGAGGCCAAGGCCAACCTGGAGCGGGTCGTTGCCCTGCTCGACGCCCGGCGTTCCGGTGCGCGCATCCTCGTCGGCGACCGGTTCAATGACGAGGTTGGCCCGTTGTTGAGATGGGTATCGGTTGCTTCGGCCACGGCCGCGTGGCAGCTGCAGCAGGCAGGGGCGAATGCTTCGATTGCGAGCGAGGCGTTTTTGGGCGCGCAATACGACAGCCAGTCGACGGCGGCGGCAGCCATCACGCAAATGGCGGGACGTCTGGCTGCAACGGATGATGCGCTGGGCCAGCTCGTTCGCAACGGTCAAGACCTGCTGAACCGCTGGCAGGCGATCGACCAGCAACTCACGGAGACGTTGCAGGAAGGCGCTGCAGCGGCCAATGTCCGGCGGCCCTTGCGCGCAGAGCTCGACGGCATCGTCAAGCAGCTCGCAACCGTCGGCGGTCGCATCACCGAAGACTTTCCCCAGTATGCAGCGCTGACCAAGCCCACCCCGGTGGCCGCGTCTGAAGTCCAAGGTCTGCTCCGGCCCGAGGAGGCGCTGATCGCGTTTCTCGTCGGCGAGCATCAAAGCTACGTCTGGGCACTCACGCGCGAGAGCATCGTCTGGCAGCGCCTTGCGCTCGGCCGGGCGGCACTGGCCGAGAAGGTCGAACGTCTACGCAAGGGGCTCGACATCGCGCAGCTGCAGAAGGGGGCCGCGGGCGGCACAGCCGAGCTTTTCGATCTCTCCCTGGCACACGAGCTCTACGGCATTCTCCTGGCGCCCGTGTCCGAGGTGATCGCCTCCAAGCGCAACCTCCTGATGGTGCCCTCGGGCCCGTTGACAAGCCTTCCCTTCCACCTGCTCGTCACCGATACGCCGGCGCAACCCGTCAAAGAGCTCACGCAAATCCCGCACTACCGGGACGCAGCCTGGATTCTCAAGCGTCATGCCGTCGCGGTGCTGCCTGCGGTCGCGAGCCTGAAGGCGCTCAGGTCGATGCCGCAGCCCCACCAGGACAGGAAGGCGTTGATCGGATTCGCCGACCCTGTGCTCGGGGCAGCCCGTGTTGCCGCGCGCGAGGCGCGGCCGATGCAGACGGCCTCGCTGCGCCGCACGCAGGCCTACAGCACGTATTGGAAGGGAGCCCTCGTCGACGTCCAGGCTCTTGGCGCCGGGCTCGATCCGCTGCCCGAGACCGCGGACGAGCTGCGTGCCGTGGCCAAGGCGATCGGCGGCGCGGCCGAGGACATCCATCTCGGCGCGTCCGCGACGGAAACTGCCGTCAAGGACAAGAAGCTCAGCGACTACCGGGTGATCTACTTTGCCACGCACGGGCTCGTGGCCGGCGAGCTGAAAGGCCTGGCGGAGCCGGCCCTCGTGCTTTCGGTGCCGCAGACCGGAACCAGTCGGGATGACGGCTTGCTGACCGCTTCCGAAGTGGCCCAACTCAAGCTGGACGCCGACTGGGTGGTGCTCTCGGCGTGCAATACTGCGGCGGCCAACAAGGCCGGCGCGGAAGCGTTCTCCGGCCTCGCCCGGGCGTTCTTCTATGCCGGCGCCCGCTCGCTGCTGGTATCGCATTGGCCTGTGGATTCGCCCTCCGCGGTTCGCCTGACCACGGGGTTGTTCGAGCGCTTGAAGGAGGATCCCCGCGCTGGGCGGGCCGAGGCCTTGCGCGCATCGATGCTCGCACTCATGAGCGACCCCTCGGATGTGCTCAACGCGCATCCAGCCTTCTGGGGACCGTTCACGGTGGTCGGAGAAAGCGGGTCGTAGTCTGCCTGCTTTATCGTCCGGAATCGGATCGAAGCTGCAGTAGGTCGGGGGGCGGTGCGTTCGGGGTTCCTGGGAAATCAACTTCGTAAGACGCATGTCCCGATCTACGCGGGGAGCGAGGAGCAATCCTCGTCCCTGCCGCTACCTGTTGCTCAGTCCAATAGTGCGCTCGGCATCGTTGCGTCAAAGAGGTCCGACGCCGAACGCGCCTCGAGGGCGGCGATCACGTCATAGAGTTTGGTTTCTCCGCCTTGCCCCAAGCAGGGGCGCACCAGCGACGAGAACTTCTGACGCAGCTCCTCGTCCGTCACGAAGTTCTCCGGATCTCCCTTCGGAACGCGCTGGAAAGACTCGTGCGACTTTCCGTTGCGCAGGGACACCTTCAGCGAGCCTGAGAGAAGCCCAGGGTATGTCGCCTCGACGCGCGGATCCTGGAAGACCCTCACTTTCCGCGTCAGATCCAGCGTCTGCTTGTCGGCAAGTTGCGGCCCGTAGTCGTCCCACGTCAGCCGACCCTGACGCAGCATGACTGCCACGGTGAAGTGTGTGGAAAATTGCCCATCGACCACGCTCTTGGGCTCGCGCTTCTGCTCCTCCGGCTGCCCGGTGATGACGAGCCCCGTGTTGCTCAGGCCCACGGTTACCTCGTCGATGTCGCCGCTGCGGTCGCCGTGCTCGTTGTAGAACGCGGCTGCGAGGTCGGCGGGCGCATGCGACAGCCGGCACGCGGGATACGGCTTGATGCCCGTCGTCTCGATCTCCCAGACCTTGCGGATATTCGCGACGGCCTTGTCCGGGTCCGCGCTCGGCACGTAGGCGTGGAAAAGCCCGAAACGCCCCTCGATCGGGTCGACGGCACCCGTGAACCCGCTCTTGGCGAACGTCGCGGCAACGAGGCCGTTGCGGCCCGCATTGCCGGCCTGGAAGCGCTTGGTCCACGCGCCGTTGCGCAGGTACTGCATCGACCCGGCAGCCTCCGACAGCGCAATGCCGAAGGCGTGCATCATCTGCTCGACAGTCAGTCCGAGCACGTTTCCGGCCGCGGCGGTGGCGCCAAAGCAGCCGGCAACAGCCGTCGGGTGAAAGCCGCGCTCGTACATATCCGCCGGCTTCAGCGCCTGGCTGAGCTTGCAGGTCACATCGTAGCCCGCGACGATGGCCGTCAGGATCGATTTTCCCGAAGCGCCCGTCATCTCGGCGGCCGCCAGCGCGGCCGGAATGGCGGACGGGCTCGGCGCCAGCGACGCCGGCGTATTCATCGGATCGAAGTCCATGGAGTGGCCCATCGCGCCGTTCACAAGCGCCGCGACCGGTGGCGCGAACTTGCCCTGCGTCGAGAAGATCGTCGCGCCCGCCCCTCCCGATCCCGCCTCGCCCAGCACCTTCGCGGCCGCCAGCATCGAGGGCGTCGATTCGGCGTCGTGCGCCGCGCGCACGGCGATGCCGATGAAGTCGGCCGTCAGATGTTTGGCACGCTCGATCACCGACGGTGGAATGTCGTCGTAGGTGAGCGTGGCCGCGTGCTCCGCCAGCCTGCGCGTGATGTCGGTGCCGATGGTCTCTGTCATGACGTGCTCCGTTGCGCCGAGAGATTGAGGGTGAGGCGGGCGCAGCGGCGCCGCGCCGGTCGTCTAGCCGTGGACGTTCCTTTGCGGCCACAGCAGCTGCACCGCTTGCAGCACCACCACGCCGACCACGAGTTGCAACAGGGACAGGCTGGCGACCTGGGAGAAGTTGCCGGCGTTCCACACCTCGAAGGACAGCACCGAGAACGTCCGCGTGTTGGCCGTGTAGAGCAGGATCACCATCGACAGCTCCGTGATGAAGATGCTGAAGAGCAGCATCCAGCTCGCCACGATGCTGGGCCGGATCAGGGGTAGGGTGATGTGGATGAAGGTGCGGATCCAGCCGTAGCCAGCGATCCTGGCACTCTCCTCGAGCTCGGGGTGCACCTGCACGATGCTGGACGAGATGCTCCGCACCGCGTAGCCCGTGAAGCGGCCGATGAACGCCAGCACGATGATCCAGATGGTGCCGTAGATGGCGATCGGCATGCGCAGCCAGAACAGCGCCACGCCGACGCCGAACGCGATGCCGGGAACCGACACGGGAAGAACGGCCAGATATTCCAGGATCTGCCGGTAGGGGAGGGTCGTGCGCTGCGTCGTCCAGGAGATGACGATGCCGATGAATGTCGACGCCGTGGCCGCGATCAGTGCGATCAGCAGGCTGTTCTGCAGCGTGATGCGAACGTCCCGCGAGGTCCACAGATACTCGAAGTTCTCCGACGTGAAGCGGCCCGACCAGGTGAAGGTCGAGAAGGCCGCCCCGACCAGGACGATGACCGGCGCGATGATGGTGAAGAAGCAGTAGAGCCAAACGAAGCCGGCGGCGAGCCATCGAACCCGCCCGAGGAGAATCGGCCGAGCCCGGAAGCCCTTGCCGGAAACGGTAACGAATGATCGTCCCTTGATCAGCCACCGCTGCAGCATCGTGGCCAGCAGCGACAGCAGGATCAGGTAGATGGCAAGCACGGCCATGACGCCGAACGCGGGCGGCACTTCCTGCGAGGCCAAATAGATGCGCGAGGTGATGAAATAGAGCTGCCGCGCCCACCCGATCACCACGGGCGTTCCAAACAGTCCGATCGTGATGATGAAGGCCAGCACCGCACCGGAAAGGATCGCGGGCGCCACAAGCGGCAGGGTGACCGTAACGGCCGTCCGCAAGCGGTTGAGCCCGGAGACCTGCGCCGCCTCCTCCAAGCTCGGGTCCATGCTGCGCAACGCGGCCGCCACGATCATCATCACGTACGGCGCCAGGTAGATGCCGATCACCCAGGAGATGCCGGTGAGCGTGTAGACGTTCAGGGGCTCCAGCCCCATCAGCGCCCGAAAGGGATAGTTGAACGCACCGATGCGCGGCGCCGCCAGCAGGATCCACGCGACGGCGCCCACGAACGGAGGAATAAAGATCGGGATGGTGGCAAGCTTCTCCAGCAGCCCTTTGCCCGGCAGATTGGTCCGCGCGAAGAGCCACGCCATGGGAATGCCCGCGGCGCACGCGAAAGTCGTCGCACCCAATCCGATGGCCAAGGTATTGAGCAGCGCCGCCCAGTAGGGCCAGCGGGTGACCACGAGCGTCACGTGGTCCAGGGTGAAGTCCCACGAGCCCCGTTGCGCTGAGATGAAGCCCTGCACCACCACGATCGCCAGCGGCACGACCACGATGAGGACCATGGCCGCCGCCGCCAGACCGAAAAGCCCATAGCGCCGGATAAGCCTCATCGCTGGACCCGCAGCAGCATGTGTGTGCGCCGTGGGTTGCCTATTGGATGCCGGTCACGTCCTGCCACCAGGCAATGAGCTTCTTCTGGTCGGCCAATGCCTTCTTGAGGTCGAAGTTGATGAACTTGACCTTGTCGAGCGGCGGCAACCCTTTCGGAGCCGGTGCGTTGCTGCGCATCGAATACTCTCCGCGCGAGATGATCACGTCCTGGCCCTGGTCGAGCAGGTACTCCAGATAGAGACGGGCCGCATTCGGATGCTTGGCGTTCTTCAGGACGCCGGCAGCGAAATAGAATGGGACCGCTCCTGAAGTCGGAATCGTGAATTCGAGTGGCGCTCCTTTCCGGAGAGCATCGCCCACATGGTTGGTAAGGATGTACATCATCAGCGGCCGCTCGCCAGACACCAGCTTCGTTACGCTGGCCGGCGTATTCATGGAGACTTCAGGCCGCGTGCTCTTGAGGCCGGTATAGATCTGCTTGGCCTTCTCCTCGCCGAACGTCTGGTACATCGCCGCCAGCACCATGAAGGCCACCGACGATCCGCGCGGGTCCACGTAGGCCACGCGGTCCTCCCAGACCTTGGGCGCATTGATGAAGCTCGTCCAGTCGTCCGGCACCGGCAGCCCCTTCATCTGCGAAGTGTTGGACACGAGAGCGGCGTACCCGAGCTTGGTCCTGACGAAATTGCCGACCTGAATGCCGGTTGGAAAGTTCTTGAGCGCGTCGGATTTGAACTCGGCGAGATGTCCGCCGGCATCGAGCGTGAGGAGCGTGTCCTCCACATTGGTGAAGGCGTCGGCGACGGCCTGTCCTGCGCTGTGCTCCGACATGTAGCGATTGTAGAGCTGCCACCCGCCGGCGGTGACGAACGTCGCCTTGATCTTCGGATAGACCTCCATGAAGCGCTTGATCTGATGCGGCGTCTCGCTGATGTCGCCGCCGTAGACGACGAGCTCGCCTTCCTTTTCTGCCGCCGCCACCAGCGCCGGGTCCGCGGCGCGGGCCAGGTCTGGCGCAGCCACCAGGCATGCTCCGAGAACCGCGACGGCCGCAAATGCGGCGCGCAACTTGGCAGGAAGATGTTTTGTCATGGGCGTTTCCTCAACAGGACCGGTCATGGCGTGCTTGACGCACGTCTCCAGGGTGCACATCGGGGATGGCTCCGGCAGCAGCCAGAGTACTCGCCGTTGTGAAGCGTGCCACCGACAAATTTTGAAGCCTGACCCAAATCCACTCGTGCGCGTCGGCGGGCCTCGCCTTCAATTTGCTTGATCTGCTATTCAGAAAATGTCGCTTGCCCGCCCGGCGGCTCTTACCCATCCTTCGCCAACAACAAGACTGCGAGGAGACGTCATGGACGGGGCGGGCCAGGAGCTGACGGACTATTTGCGCGCGACGGCAGCTTTCCGGCACTACCCTTTTCCGGAGCATCTCGAGCAATGGGCCGAGCGTCTCCTTGTCAATCGCAAGGAGATCGAGGGTTTCCGGGACTTGCCCCACCTCGACAGCCTGCCGCTGCAGGACATGCCGCCGGCGCCCAGGCTCGATCTGCCGAAGGACGGCGGGCGCGCGCCGGCGCCGGCGCGCAAGATCGCCGATCCGACGACAGCGACAGCGGTTGAGATCGCAGCCTCCGTGCGCGCTCGGCTCACCTCGCCCAGGGATGTCGCCGAGGCGTGTTCCGCTCGGGCGGCAGAGCTGAGTTACCTCAATGCCTTCATCTCGTTCGATCCCGACGCGGTCCGCCAGCAGGCCGATGAGCTGTCGGATCGCCTGAAGCGCGGCCAGGACCCGGGTCCGCTGGCCGGCGTGGCCGTCGCGCCCAAGGATATCATGTACGTGCGCGGCCACCCCTATACGCTCGGCACCAAGGCCCTGCCTGCCCCTACCGCCGATCGCGACGCGATCTGCGTCGCACGCACACGCGACGCTGGCGCCCTCATCTTCGGCACCGCCCACACCCACGAGCTTGGCTATGGCGCCACCGGCATCAACCCGCACTTCGGCCGCGCCGGCAACCCGGCGTCGGCGCGACATCTGGCCGGAGGATCGAGCTCGGGCTCCGCCGCAGCCGTTGCCGCCGGAATAGTTCCGCTTTCGATCGGCACGGACACGGGCGGCTCGCTCAGGATTCCCGCATCCGCGTGCGGCG
This sequence comes from Hyphomicrobiaceae bacterium, assembly GCA_041288195.1. Lineage (GTDB taxonomy): Bacteria > Pseudomonadota > Alphaproteobacteria > Rhizobiales > Hyphomicrobiaceae > AWTP1-13. The sequence continues at coordinate 28,044 of JBGGME010000334.1, read as the reverse complement.
CCGTGGGCTTCAAGCCCACACACGGGCTGCTGAGCCGGGATGGCGTCATGATGGTCGCTTGGTCCCTCGACGACGTAGGGACCATGTCGGCCAACGTCGCGGATTGCGCCCTTCTGTTCGAGGTGATGGCTGGCCTGCCCGCGGGGTGCACTCTGCCGCCCGTGCCGCGCAAACCCGCGGATCTGAAGGTGCTGCGGCCGACCAACGGCTACTTCGCCATGGCCCATCCCGAGGTGGCCGCCCGGGTCGGCGAGGTCATCGACCGCCTCGGTCGGGAAGGCGCGATTGTCGTCGAGCGGGAGATCGAGCACATGCAGTGGGCGCCTCTGGCCCATTTCATGACGCTGTTCGCGGAGGCGACCGAGGCTCACTGGCCAAAGCTGATGCAAGGCCAGGCGGGCCTCGGCCTGGATATCCGCGTGCGGCTCGAGATCGGGCAGTTCTTTTCAGCCGTTGACTACGTCAAGGCCCAGCGCCTGCGGGCGTTGCTGCGCTCCTCGATGATTGCCGCCATGGCAGATGCCGACGCCATCATCACGCCGACCATCGCTCCGCTCGTGCCGGAAATCGGCAGCGCCGGCAACTCCATCCAAGGCAGCGCGCCGCATTCGCGCGAGAGCGCCCACTTCAGCGCGCCCTACAACGCCACGGGAATGCCGGCGATCACCATTCCCTGCGCCATCGACAGCCGGGGCGCGCCCATCGGGCTTCAGATCGCGGGACGGCCGGGCGATGACGCGCGCGTGCTCCAGGTCGCCGAGGCGTGCGAGAAAGTCATCGAGGACATGGGTGGCCCGAGGCGGCGGAGCACATGAGGCGACCGATGCACCTTTCACGATGCCGCCTCGAGCTCCCGGCAGCTTGCCAGCAGTTCGGCCTTCAGCCATTCCCTGACCGCGACATGGCTCGGATGATTGCGGGCCGCCTTGGGATACACCAGGTGATGCTCGCACCTGAGCCCGACATCGATATCGAATGGCCGCACGAGCCGCCCGCTCAGCAGATCGTCGATTGCGACGATACCCTTGCCGAGTGCCACGCCGGCACCCGCGACCGCGGCATCGATCGCAATGGTGCCCGGATAGAACGTCAGGCTGAGCTGGTTGCTCATGCCATCCACGCCGGCCAGCGCCAGCCAGGTCGCCCAGTCGGCAAACACGTGGTCCTTGAGCAGACACGGGTAGTGCAGCAGCGTGAAACGCTTGAGATCGGCCGGCTTTCTGAGCGGGCGGCTGCCCTTGCACAGCTGCGGACTGCAGACCGGAAACACCTCGTCGACGACCACCAGCTCCGACTCGTAGCCCACCTGCGGAACCGGACCGTAGCGGATGGCCACATCGAATCCGGTGTGGCTCAAGTCTTCCGTCGCGTTGGCCGCCACGACATCCAGGACGATGTCGCGCCGATGTCGCGAGAAGCGGGCGATGCGCGGCGCCAGCCAACGGCTTCCGAGCGTGGGAGGAACCGCAAGCACCAGCCGCGCCGCGTCGACGCGTGCGGCCACCCGCTCCGTGGCGCGATTGAGCAGCCTGAAGCTCTCTCGCACATCCGGGAGAAAGTCGGCGCCCGCCGCCGTCAACGACAGCGAGTTGTTGCTCCGGTGAAAGAGCCTGACCCCGAGCACGTCCTCCAGCATCTTGATCTGGTAGCTGACGGCACCAGTCGTCACGTGCAGCTCATCGGCCGCCTTTGTGAAGCTCAGGTGGCGGGCAGCGACATCGAAGGCGCGCAGAGCTTTGAGCGGGAGCTTGGCATCCATGGCACAGTCCGGCGCGCTCTTGGTCCCACCCCGCGCCGTCATTTGCACGCGCTCCGGCGTCGGCAGCTTGCCGCCGTCGGCGGCTACCCTATAGGCGGACATTGATGCATCCTTCAGGTGTTGAATCTTCACGCCGTACCGCAGGGCCGAGTGTCGTCATCGAAGGCCTGTCGAAGTCTTTCGCCGGCAACCCGGTGATTGTCGATCTCGATGTCTCCTTTCGCGCCGACGCCATATCGGTCCTTCTCGGTTCCAGCGGGTGCGGAAAGACGACCATATTGCGCTGCATTGCAGGTCTGGAAGAGCCCGATGCCGGTGAGATTCGCATCTTCGACCGAACGGTGTTCTCGGCCCCGCGCAAGATCCAGGTTCTGCCGGAGCAACGCAACCTCGGCATGGTATTCCAGTCCTACGCGATCTGGCCACACATGACGGTCCATCAGAATGTTGCACTGCCGTTGCGGGCCCACGGAATGTCTGCTGCGGACGCGAGACTGCGGGTCGAGGAGCTGCTGCGACTGGTCGGGCTGGACGGCCTGGGACAGCGCGGGGCTACGCAACTGTCCGGTGGCCAGCAGCAGCGGGTCGCCATTGCCCGCTGTCTTGCCAATCGCCCTGAGCTGGTCCTGCTCGACGAGCCGCTCAGCAACCTAGATGCCAAGCTCCGCGTGGGCATGCGCACCGAGCTCAAGCAGCTGCAAAGGACATTCAACGCCACCATGCTGTTCGTGACCCATGATCAGGAGGAGGCGATGTCGCTCGCCGACGAGATCTTCCTGTTCCGTGACGGAAGGCTCGAGCAGAGCGGCCCTGGCAGCACCCTCTATCGGCAGCCGCGCACGCGCTATGTCGCCGAGTTCTTCGGCAAGGCAAACCTGTTGCGGTCGTCCGTCCACACCACGCCCACCCAGGAGCTCCAGCTCAAGCCCCTCGGCAGCGATGCGGTCATCTGCGAAGGAGCGGCGCTGGCCGGCGCTGAGACGGGTTGCGAGCGGCTCTGCATGGTGCGGCCGGAAGCCTGGCGGATCTGCCCGCCCGGAGCCGGGGGTCTACCCGGGCGCGTCGCCGACATCATGCTGCTGGGCGACCGCCTGGAGCTTCAGGTCGACACGCCCGTCGGCCGCCAGATCGTCGTCACACTCGGGTACAGTCGGGTCGCCGAAGGCGACAACATCGTTCTGTCAGCCGCAGCCGAGAATGTGCATTTCGTGGCGGAGGCCTGACTTTCATGGCCTCTCCATGTTTGCTGTGACGGGTGCCGTGGATAGATGATGCGCTGAGCTGTTCCCAGAACAGCGCAGGGCTCTCGTGCAAGCCGCCCGCGCCTCACCTGCTTCGATCAACGGAGCGGAGCCCCAGGTGAGCCGACCTGCTTTCAGCCGCTTGACGACGACATCCGCCAGAAGACGCGTGCAGCGCCCGTTACCGTTCACGAACGGGTGGATCAGCACGAAGCGATGATGCAGCCGCACGGCGATTGCCGGGACCGCAGCTGGTCGGATAGGAGCTCGTCGCGGAGCTGGCGCTTGATGATCTTGCCGTTGGCGTTGCGGGGCAGTGGGTCGGGCCGGAAGCTGAAGCTGTCGGGCACCTTGTAGTCGGCGAGCGCCAGGGCGCAATGGCGCGTCAGCTCCTCGCTCGTGGCGCCGGCGCGCTTCAGGCAGACGACGGCGTGGGCGCGCTCGCCCAGCACCGGGCAGGGTTTGCCGATGACGGCGGCCTCGACGACTTCGGCGTGACGCATGAGCACGTTCTCGACCTCGATCGAGTAGATCTTGTAGCCGCCACGGTTGATCATGTCCTTCTTGCGGTCGAAGACGCGCAGGTAGCCCTCGGCGTCGATGGAGCCGATATCGCCCGAGCGCCAGTAGCCGGCAACGAAGCTCTCGGCCGTCGCCTTCGCGTCGTTCCAGTAGCCGCTGACGACCATCGGTCCGCGCAGCCAGACCTCGCCCTCCGCTCCGCGCGGCACCTCGCGGCCGTCCTCGCCCATCACCAGTATCTCGCCGCAAGGAACGGCTAGGCCGACGCTGTCGAGCCGCGCGGCCGTCTCGGTCGGCGGCATCAGGGACGCGGGCGAGGTCGTCTCGGTGGCGCCGTAGGCGTTCATCAATTGCAACCGCGGCAGCCGGCACGCGAGGCGCTCGATGGTGGCGGTCGGCATCGGCGCGCCGCCGAAGCCGCCGAGGCGCCAAGCGCTGAGGTCCGCCGCCTCGAAGCGCGGCTCGAGCAGGCAGAGATTGTACATCGCAGGCACCAGGAGGGTGTGCGTCATGCGCTCGCGCTCGGCCAGCGCGATGAACTCGCCCGCCTTGAACGTGGGCATGACGATGAGGGTGCCGGCGGCGCGCACCATGGCGGCGATCAAGGCGATGACGCCGGTGACGTGGCTCATCGGCACGGCGATCACGGCTCGGTCGCGAGCTTCGAGCCCCATGCAGCACTCGTAGTGGAGGGCGGAGTGGCAGATGCCGAGGTGGGTCAGCATGGCGCCCTTGGGCCGGCCGGTAGTCCCGGAAGTGTAAAGAATGACGGCCGTGTCTTCCTCGTCGACCGCGGCGGGCTCGATCACCGTTCGGCTTGCGTCGAGCAGATCGGCGAGGCCAGCCGACGCGCCGCCAGGCGTCACGCCGATGCGGTGCGCGAGGGCCGGCGCCGCATGCGATGAGGGCAGCCGGTCGGCGAGATCGGCGTCGTGCACCAAGACCTTGGCGCCGCAGTGCTCGAGCATGTAGGCAAGGCCCGGCGTCTGCTCACGGATGCTGATCGGCACGGCGATGGCGCCGAGACGCAAGGTGGCGAAAAGGACCACCGGGAACGCCACATCGTTGCCAAGCAGCAGCGCCACCCGGTCGCCGTGCCCCACGCCGCGCTTCGCGAGCCCGCCGGCTACTTGCGACACCAGCCGATCGAAGCTCATGTAGGTAAGACGCGCATCGCCGCAGACGATCGCTTCGCCATCGAGATTGCGGACGAGCGCATCCTCGAGCAGGGCATGGGTGGACCGGGGCCGGTCCGCAAAGCACTGCACGACGCGTCCGCCGAAATGCACCTCGGCACGCGTAGGCGGCACGACGCCGAGCCAGGCGGGACGAGCGCGTCGCATCAAGCCTCCTTGTGCGCGGTTCCGATAGGCCGTTAGCCACGCAGGTTCGTTTTGCAGCGATGCTCGATTGACTTCCGCGAAGGCCTAATCGAGATTGCAGCCAACCATACAAGAATGCTGCAAGGAGGAAACGTATGAGACTGCCAAGGCTTGCGACTCTTGGGGCACTGGCAGCGCTGGGGGCATTGGCCCTGGGCGCTCCCGCCAACGCTCAGAACACCATCAAGATCGGCGTGCCCATGCCACTCTCCGGGCCGGGCGCGCTCTACGGCGAGCCGTCTGTCAAAGGCGCGCGCATGTTCGCCGACGAGATCAACGCGGCGGGTGGTGTGCTCGGCAAGAAGATCGAGCTCGTGATACGCGACAGCAAGGCGTCGGCAGACGAGGCCGTGCGCGTGTCGCGCGAGATGATCCTCAAGGAGGAGGTGCAGTTCCTGGTCGGTACGTTCACCTCGGCCGAGGGGCCGGCGGTCTCGACCATCGCCAAAGAGAACAAGATCATCCTGATTGCGCCGGTTCCCAAGACCGATCAGCTGACCGCCGAGAAGAACCTGCACCCATACGTATTCCGCACCGCCGCCAACACTACCATTGAGGGCCGCTCGGCTGCGGAGATCATCGCCACGTGGAAGGAAGTGAAGAAGGTTGCAACCATCGCGCCAGACTACGCCTACGGGCAGGACGTGACGAAATCCTTCGTCGACCACATCAAGAAGCTGCGCCCCGACATCGAGATCGTCGACCAGCAGTGGCCGAAGCTCGGCGAGGCCGACTACACGCCCTTCATCAATGCGCAGATGGCCAAGAAGCCGGAGGCCGTGTTCTCGGCCCTGTGGGGCGGCCACTTGGTCGCTTGGATAAAGCAGGCCAAGCCTTTGGGCTTCTTCGATCTCGTGCAGAGCCGTGTTGTCAACGGCGGCGAGGCCGGCTCTGTGGAAGTCTCGCGCGCGCTCGGTCCGGACTACCCGTTCGGCATCTGGGGCAACAGCTACGACCTTGCCGCCTATCCAGGGCAGCCGGAAGCCCACAAGAAGTATATCGACAGACTCAAGGCCTACACTAAGGAGGATCCGCCCTCGACCTGGCCGATCACCGTCTATGTCGCCATGCAATTCCTTGTCGAAGGCATCAAGAAGGCCAACTCGCTCGACAGCGACAAGGTAGCGAAGGCTCTTCTCGATCTGACGATCGATGCGCCGTTCGGAAAGCAGACCCTGCGCGCCAAGGACCACCAGGCCGACCGCGGCCAGTTCTACGGCAAGATGATCAAGGGTCCGGACGGGAACGCGATCATGTCGGAAGTCAAGTACGTCGATCCAAAGCCGTTCATGGACTGAGCCGACTCTCGTGCAATGTGATGCGCCGCCCCATCATGCGGGCGGCGCATTTTTCGCACTACGATCATCGGGGGAACCGCAGTTGACGTCGATGCGTCCGGTGTCGGCCACCCAAAGGGATGCGCGGCATGGCTGAGCTTCTCGATCCGTTCTTTCTGCTGGGGCAGCTGCGCTCGGGTCTGACGACCGCGATGTTCCTGTTCCTGATCGCGTCGGGCCTGTCGCTGATCTTCGGCGTCTTGAAGATCATAAACTTCGCGCACGGCTCCCTCTACATGATCGGGGCCTACATCGCCTGGAACATGACGGTCATTCTCGGCCGCACGTCGATCGGGTTCCTGGGCGCGGTCGTGGTAGCCTCGCTCTCGGTCGCCGTTCTCGGCGGCATCGTGGAGCGCCTCCTGCTGCGCTACATGTACAAGCGCCCGGAGCTCTATCAGCTGCTCTTCACCTACGCGCTGGTGCTGATTTTCTCGGATGTCTGCAAGTATATCTGGGGCACGCAACCGCATTCGGTCTCCCGGCCGCCGTTGCTAGCGGGCAGCTTCGACTTCTACGGGGTGCGCTTTCCCCACTACGATCTCTTCATCATCGCTCTCGGGCCGCTGATCGCATTCGGTTTCTGGGTCTTTCTCAACCGGACCAGCTACGGCCGCATCATCCGTGCCGCCGCGCTCGATCGCGAGATGCTGGGAGCGCTCGGCACCAACGTGGCGTCGCTCTATACCGGCATGTTCGTGCTCGCGGCGTTCCTGGCAGGGCTCTCCGGCGCGCTCGTGACCCCGATCAAGAGCGTGGTGCCGGGCATGGACGTCGAGATCATCATCGAGGCGTTCATCGTCGTGGTCATCGGCGGGCTAGGCTCGCTTTGGGGGACACTGCTGGGATCGCTGATCTACGGGCTGACGCTCGCCTTTGGCATCCTGATCTTTCCGCGCTTCTCGATCTTCGCCGCGTTCGTGATCATGGCCGTGGTGCTGATCGTGCGACCGTGGGGCCTGTTGGGGAGGCCCATGAAGTGAAAGCAAGCGCAGCGGGCCTCTCCAAACGCATCCCCTGGATGCTCGTGTTGTTCCTGATCGCAGCGCTCATTCCGGTGATCGGCTCGCGCTACTACACGTTCCTGGCCACCGACATCATCATTTTCGCCATGTTCGCGACGAGCCTCAATCTGCTAATCGGATACACCGGCTTGGTGTCGTTCGGACACGCGGCCTACTTCGGTGTCGGCGCCTACGTGTGCGCGATCTTCATGAAGGACCTGGGAGTCCCGTTCCTGGCGGCGTGGCTGCTCGGCGGCGTCGGCGGCGCCCTGTTTGCGGCGGTCTTCGGGTTCTTCTGCGTGCGCCTGACCTCGGTCTACTTCTCGATGCTCACCATGGCGTTCGCCCAGATCGTGTGGGCGATCTGCTTCAAGTGGAACGATGTCACGGGCGGCGAGCAGGGCTATCCCAACGTGCCGATGCCCAGCATGGCGTGGCTGGAGTGGATCCCCTGGATTGGAGGCCTGAGGATCGACCACAAGTTCTTCTACCTGACGCTGATCCTGGCGGCCCTTTCGATCGCCGCCATGCGCCGCATCGTGCATTCGCCGTACGGGCGCATGCTCACCAGCATCCGCGACAATGCCGAGCGCGCGCAGTTCAACGGCATCAATGTGCGTCTCTATCAGCTGATCGTGTTTTCGATCGCCGGCGGCTTTGCCGGCCTCGCGGGCGGCCTGTTCGGCATCTTCAACCGAGGCGTGTTCCCCGACTTCTGCTACTGGCCGAAGTCCGCCGAGGTCCTGATCATGACCATCCTGGGCGGCATCCACAGCTTCTGGGGGCCGTCGGTCGGCGCCGCCATCCTGATCCTGCTCAACCAGTACATCGTCTCCTACACCGAGTACTGGCCGTTCGTGCTTGGAACCATCCTGCTGGTCCTGCTGTTCGGGTTTCCGGGCGGCGTGGTCGGCGCCATCATTGATCTGTTCCGGCGCCTGCGGTCGGCCGCGAGAGGCCAGCGATGATGCTCTCCTGCCGAAACCTGGTAAAAAGCTTCTCCGGCTTCGTCGCCACCAACGATGTGAGCCTGGACGTCGAGAAGGGCCGCATCACCGCGATCATCGGCCCGAACGGCGCCGGCAAGTCGACGCTCTTCAATCTCATCACCGGGCATATCAAGCCGGATTCCGGCGAGGTGATGCTGGAGGGGCGCAACATCACCGGGAGCCCCCCGCACAAGGTCTGCGGCATGGGGCTCGCTCGCTCGTTCCAGCGCACGAACATCTTCCCCATGCTCACGGTATACGAGAACATCCAGTCCGCCTTCATCGCGCACGGGGGCAAGGGTCTCAATATGTGGAGCGTGTCGGAGCAGCAGTTCCGTGACGAGACAGCGCAGATGATCGAGCACCTGGCGCTGCAGGACATCGCCTATTCGATCGCCGGCGAGGTCAGCCACGGCGCGCAGAAGCAGGTGGAGCTCGGCATCGCGCTGGCCGGCGAGCCGCGCATGCTGCTGCTCGACGAGCCGACCGCCGGCATGAGCGCGCAGGAGACGCACGAGTCGATCTCGCTGCTCGATCGCATCGCCAAGGAGCGGGGGCTGACACTGCTGTTCACCGAGCACGACATGGACGTCGTATTCTCGATCGCGCACCAGATCGCGGTGCTGCACCAAGGCCGCATCATCGCCACCGGGGTGCCGGAGGAGGTTCGCCGCAACGAGGAGGTGCGCCGCGTCTACCTCGGGGGAGGCAAACATTGACGGCGATGCTCGAGGTCGACGGCATACACACCGCTTACGGCAGCAGCCGGGTGCTGTTCGGCATCTCGCTCGACATCAAGCAGGGCGAGTGCGTCTGCCTGCTCGGCCGCAATGGCGTCGGCAAGACGACCACCATGCGCTCGATCATGGGGCTGACGCCGCCGTCGCAGGGCAGCGTGCGTTTCAAGGGCAAGGACGTCACGGGGCAGTCGCCCTACCGCCTGGCGCGGCACGGCATCGGCTACGTGCCGGAGGACCGGCGCATCTTCGCGGAGCTCACCGTGTGGGAGAACCTCGACGTCGCGGCACGCTCGGCCAACCGCGCCGGGCGCTGGACGGTGGACACCGTCGTGCAGCTCTTCCCCAAGCTCGGCGAGCTGCGCGACCGCATGGGCGGCGTGCTTTCAGGCGGCGAGCAGCAGATGCTGACGATCGCGCGCACGCTGATGGGCAACCCGGAGCTGCTGCTGCTGGACGAGCCGTCCGAAGGCCTGGCGCCGGTGATCGTCGAGAACCTGCTGGCCCAGGTGCAGCGCCTCAAGGGCGAGGGCCTGACCATTCTGCTCGCCGAGCAGGGCGTCGACTTCTCGCTTTCGCTCGCAGACCGGGTGTATGTCTTGGAAAAGGGAGCGGTGCGTTTCTCGGGCGCCGCAGCCCAGCTCAGGGACGACGCCGACTTGCGTCACAAGCTGCTCGCACTCTAAGCCCGCAGCACAAGGAGGAGACCGCCATGCCGTTCGTGAACATCCGCATCCTCAAGGGGCATCCGCAGGAGCGCAAGGACGAGATCGCCCGCCGCGTCACGGAGACCATCGCCGAGGTCGCCAAGCTGCCCAAGGAAGCCGTGTGGGTGGTATTCGAGGACGTGACGGCGGACGACTGGTACGTGGGCCAATCGCGGGTGAGCGAGCTGCAGAAGAAGGCGGCCCTAGCGGGGGCGAAGTCGTGAGCGGCGTCGAGATCCGCGACGAGCGGTTCGAGGGCGTCGTCGGCAACTCCGTCCAGTTCGAGAGGCTGGCGACCGGGTTCGTCTTCACGGAAGGCCCACTCTGGCACCGGCGCGACAAATATCTGCTCTTCAGCGACATGCCAGGAGACCACCTGCGCCGCTGGAGCCAGAAGGACGGCGTCACGACCTTCCGCAAGCCCTGCAACAAATCGAACGGGCTCACCTGGGACCTGCAGGGGCGGCTGATCGTGTGTGAGCACGCCTCGAGCCACCTCACGCGTACGGAGCCCGACGGCAAGATCACGGTGCTGGCCAGCCATCACGCCGGCAAGGAGCTGAACAGCCCCAACGACGTGATCGTGAGGAGCGACGGCGCCATCTACTTCTCCGATCCCACCTACGGGCGCAAGCCGCACTTCGGCCTGCCGCGCGAGCCGGAGCTTTCCTTCCGCGGCCTCTATCGCCTCACGCCCGACGGCAAGACGCTCACGCTGCTTGCCGACGATTTCGGCCAGCCGAACGGGCTGTGCTTCTCGCTCGACGAGAAAGTGCTGTTCGTCAACGACACCGACAACCAGCACATCCGCGCCTTCGACGTGAAGGCGGACGGCACGCTTGCCAACAGCCGCGTCTGGGCAAAGACGGTCGGCGAGGGGCAGGGCGCGCCCGACGGCATGAAGATCGACAGCAAAGGCAACATCTACTGCTGCGGGCCCGGCGGTATCCACGTGTTCGCGCCGGACGCAACGAGCCTGGGCGTGATCAAGATGCCGGAGTACGTCGCCAACTTCTGCTTCGGCGACGACGACCTCAGGAGCCTGTTCATCACGGCGTCGACCTCGGTCTACCGCATCCGCGTGGCGACGCCGGGCGCGGCGCAGATGCGATAGGAGCCGGGGCAAGGTCCCGGATCGCCGCGGCGGGCCGCCGCGTCCGGGAATGCCATCAAGTGGGCTTGCAGCGTTCGCGTTCCGTCAGGGCGTGCGGACGAGATAGAGGCGCGCAAAGCCGGCGTCGGCTGCGAGCTGCAACTCGGGGAAGGCGACCGGGTCGATGCCCTTGCCCAGGTCGGCGTTGAGGAGCAGCACATATTGGTAGCGCTGGCGCCAGGCTTTGAAGTGCGCCGGCGTGGTCTCGGGCTTCAGAAGCGCATCCCACCCGAGCAGGCCGTCCTCGGGGAAGGAGATCTGGTCCCAGGGCGGCAGAACGCGCAGGGGTTGCTTGCCGGCAGCCCAGAACAGGTTAGGCACGAACGCCTGACGCCACATGATGGCGAGCGCCGGCAGGCTCCAGTGCGTGGGGTGGCCGTTGTGGAAGTAGCGACCGATCGGGATGGCGCGAGCCTCGCTCTCGGCGAGCACGTTGTCGAGCGGCAGTACGGCGGCGCCGGGCGGCAGGTGTGCAATGGCCTTGCGGACGGCCTCGACGTCGGCCTGGCGCTGGTGCCAGACGTAGGCGACAGAGCAGCTGCGGACGAGGACGACGCCGGTCAGGACGGCCGCGACCAGCAGCCTGCCGGTGCCCGCGAGCGCAAGGTCGGGGCGCGTGCCGGCGAGCAGCGCCAGTACCGCCATGACGGGGAAGCGGTTGTCGATCCACCAGGTGCCGGCGACCGCCGTGGGCGCGGCGAGCGCGAGCAGCACGAGGCCGCCGGTCGAGAGCAAGAGGCCTGCGTGCGCTTGCAGGCGGCCAGTCGACTGCGCCCACGCCAGGGGCGCGAGGATGACGGCGGCGAGCAGCAGATCGAGCCAGAGCGCATAGGTGGCAATCGGAGTCAGCAGCGTATAGGCCTTGGCAAGCAGCGAGAAGTCCCACAGGGGTGCATTGCCCGCCTGATCAACGTGCGCGCCCGGCAGCCGTGGGGCGAGCGCGATGAGAAGGATTGCAGGGGTCGCGGCCGTGGCCGCGGCCAGGGCGGACCTGGCGATGCGCGGCGCCAGGCCGTCGAGCCTCGGCAGATCGCGACCGAAGGCGAGACCTGCCAGCAGAGCGCAGTAGAAGAAGAGCGCGAAGATGTGGACGAAGACCAGCACGCTGGCGATGGCGAGCCTTGCAGCAATGCGGGAGCCGAGCGCGGAGGCGGCGAGGCGTGGCTCGAGAGCTGCACCCAGCAGGGCCAGCCCCAGGCCGATGTGGAAATTGAGGAAGCCGCCGAGCAGCGTGGCGTTGCAAGCAAAGAAGGCAAAGCCCGTCTGCCACCAGTGCGCGCCGCCGAAGACGACGCGGTTGAGGGCAATGGCGCCTAGCGGGGGCAGCACGAGGGCGAGGAGGACGAGGCCGGAGCCGAGAGCGGCGGCCGGGATGACGCGGCCGATCACCGCGCCGACGTAGTCGATGCCGACGTTGGTGTGGGCGGTGCCCCAGGACACCGCGTACATCTGCGAAAGGGGCGGCGTATCGACGCCGCCGGAGATGAGCCACAGCCGGACGAGGTGGTTGGGGTAGTCGAGGAGGGGTGGGACGTCCGCGACGAGCACCGGCAGGATGAGCGTCGCCAGACTCGCCGCGAGAAACCAAGCGAGCCAGCGTGGGCCGGTGTCACTGACGGCGGGCGCCCCGGAGCCGGGCTCCAACGCCTGCCACGACATCTGCGCTGGACGTTGCATGCGTGATGTCCCCCGAGGCGGCAGCTCGATCAGCGAAACACCAGCCAGCTCGACAGTGCGTAGGCCACGACGAACGTGACGACGATGGAGACGAGCTTGGCAGGGAGGCTCGGCATGAAATGGAGGGCGACGGCGAGCACGAGGGAGGCGATGGCGAGGCAGACGAGCCTCACGACGATGAACAGTGCGAGCTGCTCGCCCGAGCGGCGGCGCGTAGCCCTGTCGCGGAAGGTGACGAACTTGTTGAGCAGGAAGCTGTTGATCGCGCCGGTGGAATAGCTGATGGCGTTGGCGAGCAGCGGCGGCACTTGCACCAACTCGACCAGGGCCCAGAAGATGGCAATGTCGATGGCCGTGCTGGAAACGCCGACCAGCGCGAATGTCGCAGGAACCACGGCAAGCGCGAGCCACCCGCCGAGTGCCGTTTGCGGGGATGCAGCGCTACGCACGCGCGCCCTCGCGGATCGGAGCGGGTGCGGACTCGAGCTTGGCAGGTGTCTCTGACTCGGGCAGGGACTGGGCGAGTCCTGACAGCGCCGTCCGGCGCGCATGTGTCGACATGCGCCAGAAATCGAACGGCAACGTGTGATTGTTGCCACCGATCGAGACGGTGTCGATCAGGAACAGCGGCCGGCCCTTTGCCTCCTGCACGAGCCGGCCCAGATATTCGCCGATGATGCCGAGCACCAGGAGCTGGACGCCTGCAAAAAGAGCGACGGCGGTCATGATGCTGGTCCAGCCGGTGACGACCTCGCCGGCGAGCCAGCGCCAGACGCTGTAGGCGAGGAGCAGCATGGCGAGGCCGGCGATGGTGAGGCCCAGCCAGACCGCGAAGCGCAGCGGGGCGATGGAGAAGCTGGTGACGGCGTCGGTGCCGAACCGCAGCATCTTGCCCAGCGAGTATTTGGTGCGGCCGGCGTGACGGGCGTCGCGCGCGTAGTCGAACGGCACCTGGTTGCCGCCGATCCAGCTCACCATGCCGCGCAGGAAGCGCTCGCGCTCGGGCATTGCCAGCAGCGCGTCGACCACCCGCCGGCGCATGAGACGAAAGTCACCGGTGTCCTGGGGGATCGGCACGTTGGCGAGGCGCGAGAGCAGGCGGTAGAAGCCCGCGGCGGAAGCCTTCTTGAACCAGGTCTCGCCGTCGCGCGCGGTGCGCCTGCCGTAGACCACGTCGGCACCCTGATCCATCCTCTGCATCATGCCGGCGAGCAGCTCCGGAGGATCCTGCAGGTCCGCATCTATCAGCATGACGCGCTGGCCGCGGGCCGCGCACAGCCCCGCGGTCGCCGCGAGCTGGTGGCCGTGGTTGCGCATCAGATGCACGCCGACAACGTGGGAATCGGTTTCCGACAGGGACTGGATGATCTGCCAGGTGCCGTCGCGCGAGCCATCGTCGACGAGCACGATCTCGTAGTCGTCGCCGGCAACGCGGCGGCAGGCTCCACTGGTGCGGCGATGGAACTCCCGCAGGCAGGACTGCTCGTTGAAGCAGGGCGCGACGACGGACAACGCAACGGCCCTTGCCTCGGCCACAACATCGAGCGCCACAGACCGACCCCGCTGCCGCCTCTTTGCCTTCGCGAACGCTAACAGCGGTTCACGACAGTTCGATGTCGGCGCTCATGTGGCGTGCGCACAGCGTCGCACCGACAACTGGCGACACTGTCACTCAGCGATTGCACAAGATTGCTAAGGGCCGCGAGGGGCACCGCGCAAGAGGTGGTGCTCGATCGACCACGCCTGTGCGCAACGGCGCGCTGTCACACAACTGAGATACGAAGCGGCGATGGTGCGCCCCTCGATAGCCGAGTCGCGTGTCGCGTACGCCAACAAACGGGGGGCTGACGGACAATGCGAGTCCTGATCGCGACTGACGCCTGGCATCCGCAGATCAACGGCGTCGTGCGGACTCTGCAATCACTCACCGAGACTCTCGAAGGACTTGGCGCCACCGTCCGCCTCCTGACGCCGGATGGGTTCGCGTCGGTGCCGCTGCCGACATACCCCGGCCTGCGCTGCGCGCTGCCGAGGCCTTCCACCATCGCGGCGCGGATCGAGCAGGCGGCGCCGGACGCGATACACATCGCAACGGAGGGCCCGATCGGCTTCATGGTCCGCCGCTATTGCATGGCGAGGGGCCTGCCTTTCACGACCAGCTTCACGACCCGGTTCCCCGAGTACATCGCTGCGCGCGCGCCGTTTCCCGTGACCTGGGGCTACGCGGCGCTGCGCCGTTTCCACAAGGCGGCGACCATCACGATGGTATCGACACAGTCGCTGATGACCGAGCTTGCGGGACGCGGGTTTCCGAGGCTCAAGATGTGGAGCCGCGGCGTCGATACCGAGCTGTTCCGGCCCGAACGGGCGATTGATCTGGGATTTCCGCGCCCGATCTTCATGTGCGTCGGCCGCATCGCCCCGGAGAAGAACCTGGAGGCGTTCCTATCGCTGGACCTGCCAGGCAGCAAGGTCGTGATCGGGCATGGGCCGCAGGAGGCGGAGCTGCGCGCGCGGTTTCCCGATGCGAGGTTCCTCGGCGCGCTGAGCGGGGAGAACCTGGCGGCGCATGTGGCGGCTGCCGACGTGTTCGTGTTTCCGAGCAAGACGGACACGTTCGGCATCGTCCAGCTCGAAGCGCTGGCGAGCGGCGTGCCCGTTGCCGCCTTTCCGGTGACGGGGCCCAAGGACGTGATCGGCGATGCGCCGGTGGGCATGCTCGACAATGACCTACGGCGCGCCTGTCTCGCGGCGCTCGAGATGTCGCGGCAGGCCTGTCGGCAACATGCGCTGCAGTTCTCGTGGGCCGCGAGCGCCACGCAATTCCTCGATCATGTGAGTTGCGTCGCGACGAGCGCATTTCGCGCCCGTCAGTCGGCACGCGGGGTGGATGCGGAAGCGGGTGCAGTGCTCGGGTCTCTGGGCTCCGTCTCGCGAACGGCTTGAGCCGAACCTGAAGCAGCTCACAGCATGGACCCGCCCGCGATCCGTTGCAGCAGTCCCCCAGCAAGTGGCTCGGCGTTGTGTCGTGGTTGGCACCCGGCGCGCCACACTTTGCGCATCGAACTGGAGAAGGTGAAACAGCATGGCAACTGAACTCAGCCGCAACGCCGTGATCAAGACCTACGCCCGCTGGGCGCCGGTCTACGACGTGGTCTTCGGGTCCGTCTTCGAGAATGCGCGCCGCATGGCCGTGGAGGCGAGCGAGCGCGTCGGCGGACGCATCCTGGAGGTGGGAGTCGGCACGGGCATCTCGCTGCCCTACTACTCCGCCAGGAGCCGCGTCGTGGGCATCGATATCTCCGAGCCGATGCTGAAGGTGGCGCGACGCCGGGTGATCGACGAGGGGCTGGAGCACGTCGAGCTGCTCGAGCTGATGGATGCGGAGAACCTGGAATTTCCGGAGTCCTCCTTCGATGTCGTCGTCGCCCAGTACGTGGTCAACACCGTGCCCCATCCCGAGATCGCGCTCGACGAGTTCCTGCGCGTGCTGCGGCCGGGCGGGGAGCTGGTGATCGTCAACCGGGTGGGTGCGACGGGCGGCTCGCGCAAGGCGCTCGAGCACATGTTCCAGCCGATCGCGCAACGGCTCGGCTGGCGGTCCAAGTTTCCGTGGGCGCGCTTCGAGCGCTGGGCCGGCCGCTCGCCGGCGGCATATCTCATCGAGCGCCGCCCGGTGCCGCCGCTCGGCCATTTCTCGCTCATCCGCTTCGGCAAGCTCGGTGCCGGGAGCCACGCCGAGCAACATCGCAGCATCGGCTCCGCGTGAGGCAGCGTCGGGCCGCGGACATGCCGGCGGATCGACCCAATCGCCAGACAGTGCACATGACAACGGGGGACACCATGCACGGTTTCTTCAAAGAGCTCGCAACTCAGCGGTGGGATGACCATCGCTACTACCATCACAGCCGCATCAACCAGTCGCTGCATCTCCTCAGCGCCTGCAGCTTTCTCGTCGCCTACTTCCTACTGTTCGTCGATCCGCCGGTGGCGGCGCTGGTCGCCTGGCTGATCGGCATGACGACACGGCAGTCGGGCCATTTCTTCTTCGAGCCGAAGGGCTACGACCACGTGAACCACGCGACGCACGAGTACAAGGAGGACGTGAAGGTCGGCTACAACCTGCAGCGCAAGGTCGTGCTGATGGGCATCTGGGCGCTGTTCCCGGCCGTGCTGCTGCTGGAGCCGACGCTGTTCGGCCTGCTGCCGCCGCACAGCGACTGGCTGGGCTACGCGCGCAACCTCGGCATGATCTGGCTGGTACTGGGCGTGGCGGGCGTCGTCTTCCGCATGGTGCAGCTGTTCTTCATGAAGGACCTGCAGGCCGCGCTGGTGTGGGCGACCAAGATCCTCACCGACCCTTTCCACGACATCAAGCTCTACTACAAGTCGCCGATCTATCTGCTGAAGGGCGAGCTGATCGACCCGACGATTGCAACCGAGCACGCGCCCTGACGGATCCGACGATCCGGCGGAGCCCGGTGCCCGGGCTCCGCCGCGATGCTGGCCTGCGGTATCAGTGGATTGCGGGATGCCGGGGGGCACCGGCCTCCGCCGGTGCAGGCAGGTCCCGGCACGACGGGACGCCCTAGCGGCGGGCACCGGCAAATATCGGAAAGCGATGAGACAGCATCTCGTAGAGGACCTGGCGCTTGATCGAGGGGCGCCGCGCCTCGGCGCCGTCGCCTGCCCACCACCAGCCGTCCTGCGCCATGGCCTCGGCGGCGGCGACGAAGCGGGAGGCGATCGCCTCGAAGTCCTCGGCCGTGTAGTTGAGGCTGAAGATCAGACGGCCGGTGCCGATCCAGCTCAGAGCCAGACCCTCGCGGCGCAGGTAGTACTGGAGCATCCAGTTGTAGCGGGAGGGGCTGGTATAAAAGACCGTCCAGATGCTCGACATGTTGGCGATGCGGACGGGCAAGCTTCTCGCCTCGAGGCGGCGGTTGAGATCCTCGGTGCGCGTGCTCCAAGTCTCGTCCAGGCCGGCGTAGAGCGCCTTGATCTGCGGCGTCTCCAGCTGCAGCAGGAACTCGTGCATCGCCGCCATCACGTAGGGGTGGGCGTTGAAGGTGCCGCGGGCGAAACACACGTCGACCGGGCGATCGTCACGGTAGCGCTTCATGTAGCGGTGGCGGCCGCAGACGACGCCGACGGGGAGGCCGCCGCCGAGGCTCTTGCCGTAGGTCACGAGGTCGGCGCGCACGCCGAAGTACTCCTGCGCGCCGCCCGGAGCGAGGCGGAAGCCGACGAAAATCTCGTCGAAGATGAGGACGATGCCGCGCCGGGTGCACACCTCGCGCAGACGCCCCAGCCACGCCGCGTAAGCCTCACGATCGAAGCCGGCGCGGCGCGAGCTGTCGATGAGCGCGGAATCCCCGGGCGCCGGCGCGTTGGGATGCATGGCCTGCGAGGGATTGACGAGCACGCACGCGATGTCGCGGCGGGTCTCGAGCACGCGCAGAGTTTTCTCGGACATGTCGGCGAGCGTGTAGGTCTCGCCGGCGGGCACGGGATTGCCGACGCCCGGCTGCACGTCGCCCCACCAGCCGTGATAGGCGCCGCAGAAGCGCACGATGCGCCGGCGGCCCGTATGGTAGCGGGCGAGGCGCACGGCCTGCATGACCGCCTCGGTGCCGGACATGTGGAAGGAGACCTCGTCGAGGCCGGAGATCTCGCGCAGGCGCTTGACGTTGTAGGCAACCACCGGATGCAGAGCGCCGAGCACGGGCCCGAGGGCGCCGACGCGGGCCACGCCCCGCTCGATGCAGCCCTTGTAGAAGTCGTAGCCGAACAGGTTGACCCCGTAGGAGCCGGCGAGGTCGTAGAATTGGTTGCCGTCGACGTCGGTCAGCATGACGCCGTGCGAGGACTGGAGCAGCGGGCCGCCGCCCAGGCGCTCGCGAACGAGGCGGCTGTACTGATAGGGCACACGGTAGGCGTCGGTGAACTGCAGGTCCGAGATCGCGTCCTTGATCTCGGCCTTGAGCGCGATGGTGTTGGCGAAGCGATGCTCGTAGTCGCGCGCCAGGGCCTCGAACGCCATCTGCCGGCGCTTGGCGATCTCGGGCGGGGCGCCGTCGGAGCAGAAGAAGCGGTCCTCGCCGAACTCGTAGAAGGGGATGAGCTTGGCGAGGCGGCTCGAGATGCGGGCGTGGCCGGCAAGGGAGGGATGCTTGGCGCCCGACAGCTGCAGGCGCCTGCGGGCCCTGGCGATCGCCGCGGCGGCGCCAGCGGCGCCGGCGCCTGCGATGAGGTAGGTGAGAATCTGCGAATCCATGGGGACACTATGAATCCGAGAAAGACTACAGAAACATGACAGTGCGCTCCGCGATCGCCCGGCTGACCGACCACGAGGGACTCAATTTCCTGTTGACCAATCGCGTGCCGCGCCGGGCGCTGACGCGATTCGTCGGCCGGTTCAGCCGCATCGAGCAGCCGCTCGTGCGCGATTTGTCGATCGCGATGTGGCGGCTGTTCTGCGACGTGGACCTGAGCGACGCCAGGAAGAGCAGCTTTGCGAGCATGCGCGACTGCTTCACGCGCGAGCTCAGGGAGGGTGCACGGCCGATCGATCCGGACCACGGCGTGCTGGTGAGCCCGTGCGATGCCATCGTCGGCGCGGCGGGGACGGTGGTGGAGAATGAGCTGCTGCAGGTGAAGGGGGCTCCCTACACGCTGGAGGAGCTGTTGTGCGATGCCGAGCTCGCCGCGCTCTATCGCAACGGACGCTACGCGACGCTGCGGCTGACGGCCGGCATGTATCACCGGTTCCATGCGCCATTCGATTGCCGCGTGGATCAAGTCACGCACATCGCGGGCGATGCCTGGAACGTCAACCCGAGCGCGCTGAAGCGCGTCGAGAAGATCTACTGCAAGAACGAGCGCGCGGTGCTTCGGCTCGACCTCGGCGGCGGCCAGATCGTGACGCTGGTGGCGGTAGCTGCGATCCTGGTGGCGGATGTGCGGCTGCGGTTCCTCGACATTCCCGTCGAAGGCAGAGACAGGAATTGGACGGCGCATCCGGCCGCACAGCTTGCCAAGGGAGAGGAGATGGGGTGGTTCGAGCAGGGCTCCACCATCATTGCGCTGGCGCCGGACGGTTTCAGCCTGTGCGATACGATCCAGCCCGGCCATCGCATTCGCATGGGCGAGCCGCTGCTGCTGCGCCCCTGAGGCTTGCGACCGAGTGTCCGCTGTGACAGTTTGCTTTCGCGGGTGCGTACGGGCGAGTTCACATGGCCATCGAGATCGAGCGGAAGTTCCTCGTCATCAGCGAGGGATGGAGGCCACATGTTGCCGGCCGCAAGCACTTGCGGCAGGCGTACCTCGCAAGGCAGGGAAAGGCCGCGGTCCGCGTCCGCACGGTCGATGACGCATCGGCCACCCTGACCATCAAGTCGCGCGGCGCCCGCACCAGCCGGCTCGAGTACGAATACCCGATCCCCGTCGAGGAGGCGCTGTCGCTGATCGAGCTGCGCGACGGCGCGCTGTTGGCCAAGGTGCGTCACATCGTGCCGTGGGGCGCCGTGACCTGGGAGGTCGACGTGTTCGAGGGGGAGAACGCGGGCCTCATCATCGCCGAGGTGGAGCTGGCGCACGAGCAGCAGGCGCTCGACCTGCCGCCATGGGTCGGACGCGAGATCACGCATGACGAGCGGTACTACAACAGCCGGCTCGTGCATCTGCCGTTCTGCCACTTCCCGGCCGACGACGCGGCACCGCAAGAGCGCGTGGGATAGCCGGCCTCGCGACGGCGTCGGCACGCGAAGGTCAGGCAAGCGCTACGATGACGTCGCAGCAGGGTACCGGCCTGTTGCCACGCCCCGCGCCGCAGTTGACTGGTGCGGTCGAGAGCCTACAATAAAATCAAATTCCGATGGATGGAATTCATGGCCGACCTCTCCGCCGACTTCGCCGCACGCATCCTCGCAATCGGTCCACCGACCCTCGACCGCGAGGACCACGAGCAGGTTGCGCGCCTGCTCTTTGACGTTGCCGGCTGCGCCTACGGGGGCACGCGGCAGTCGACGGTCGCTGCGCTGGTGCGCTGGGCTCAGCCCTATGCCGGGGCGGGCAAGGCGGGCGTCATCTCCAGCGGCGTGCGGGTGCCGGGGCCGGTGGCGGCGCTCGTCAACGGCACGGCGGCGCACAGCTACGAGCTCGACGACACGCACGACCCCTCCATGAGCCACCCGGCGTCGGTGGTCATTCCGGCGGCACTGGCGGTGGCGGCCGAGCGCGGCAGCACCGGCGGGGATTTCCTCGCAGCGGTCGTTGCCGGCTACGAGGCGATGACGCGCATCGGCACGGCGGCCAATGCCAGCCACGTCATCGAGTTCGGCTTCCATCCGACCGCCCTGTTCGGCGGGTTCGGCGCGGCGGCGGCGGCAGCCAAGCTCAGGGGGCTCGACAGTGAGGGGCTGCGCTGCGCCTGGGGTCATGCGCTGTCGATGGCGAGCGGGTCCATGCAGTTCTCGGACGAGACGACGGGCACGGCGGTGAAGCGCACGCACTCGGGCTACGCCGCGCAGCAGGGCGTGCTGTCGGTGGAACTTGCCGTGGCCGGGATCGAGGCGCCGCAGCGTGCGCTCGACGGGAAGTACGGCTTCTTCAAGCTCTATGGACGCGAGGCGCGACCAGAGCTGCTGCGGGAGAAGCCGCAGCGGTTTGCGATCCACGACATCAGCTTCAAGCCTTACGCCTGCTGCCGGCAGTTCCACTCGATGATCGACGGGCTGCGCACGGTGACGGAGGACTTCGCGCGGCTCGGATCGGTGCGCAACATCACCGTGCGGGGACCGAAGGTGCTGGCCGACCAGCACATGCTGCGGCGGCCGGCCTCGCCGATGGCGGCGCAGTACAGCCTGCCGTTCGTGGTGGGGGCGACGCTGGAGATGGGGCCGACGCGCTACGATGCGTTCGCGACGGAGAACCTCGGCAACACGGCGATCCTGCGCTGGGCGGACATGGTGCAGGTCGGATACGACGGCGACCTGCAGGCGCAGTATCCCGCGCACTTCGGGACTGAGGTGGAGGTTGGCTTCGCCGACGGCACCAAGCGTATCGAACGCGTGCTCGACAGCCGCGGGACGCCGGCGCGGCCCTTCACCTGGGACCAGCTGCAGGAGAAGGCGCAGGCGCTCACGGCGCCGTGCCGGCCGGCGCTCGACCTTGGCCTGCTGCGCGAGATGATCCAGGGTCTCCCGAAGGCCAAGGATGTCGTGGCCCTGGAGCGGCTGTTGACGGGGGCCCCCGCCGAGGCGACCGCGAACAGCCGCAAGGCCAAGCGCGCGTGAGCCTCGATCCACCACGGGACAAATTCAGGGAGTGAGAATGCCGCACACTGCACCGTCGAACCTGCCGCTCGCGGGCGTGCGCGTGGTCGACTTCAGCCGCCTGCTGCCAGGGCCGTGGTGCGCGCAGACGCTTGGAGACCTGGGCGCCGACGTGATCAAGGTCGAGCAGCCCGAGATCGGCGACTACAGCCGCTTCAATCCGCCCAACTACAAAACCGTCGGCGCCTATTTCAACAGCGTCAACCGCAACAAGCGCTCGATCGTGCTCGACCTGACGGTTGAGGCCGACCAGAAGGTTGCCAGGGAGCTGGCGGGGCGCGCGGACATCATCGTGGAGTCCTATCGGCCGGGCGTGCCGAAGAAGCTCGGCATCGACTACGCGACGGTGTCGCGCGAGAACCCCGGCGTGATCTATTGCTCGGTGACGGGCTTCGGCAACGAGTCGGCGCAGGGCCGCGTGCCCGGGCACGACCTCTCGATCCAGGGCGTGGCGGGTTCGCTCGGCAAGTACCTGGCGCCGGGCAAGACGCCGCCGATGCCGACATTCCAGGCAGGCGATTTCACGGGCGCCGCGTTCGCCACCATCGGTGTGCTGGCGGCCTACATCCGGCGCTCGACCACGGGCACCGGCTGCTACCTCGAGATCCCGCTCTACGACAGCCTGATCACGGTCTCCAACGTGGCGTTGTCGGGGGCGATGTCGCGGCTCGCCGGCTACTCCGGCAGGCCCGAGATGGAGCCGTGGGGTCGCAACCCCCGCTACAACATCTATCCCACGCGCGACGGCAAGTTCGTCACGGTGTGCCTGCTCGAGTATCGCGGCTGGAAGCGCTTCTGCGACTACATCGGGCGCAGCGACCTGGCGCCGGAGGAGAGTTGGGCCGACCGCCACAGCGACCACGGCGACAGAGGCGAGGCGTTCCGCAAGGCGATCGGCGATTTCTGCGTGGCACACGACCGCGACGATCTGGTCGAGAAGATGCGCGAGGAGGAGATCGCCATCTGCGCGGTCTATTCCACCGACGAGGCGGTGAACTCCGCGCATGCCAAGGAGCGGGGCGTGATCGGCTTCGGGGAGCATCCCGTCGACGGGGCCGTGCCCTATTTCCGCGATCCGCTGTTCCATGCGGGGCTGACGGCGCCAGAGCGCAGGCCGTCGCCGCAGCTTGGCGAGCACGGCGAGGAGGTGCGGCGGGAGCTTGGGGGCAGGCGGCCGCCGGCCGGGTCGCGCCGGGGAGAGTGACGGCATGCCTGGCGACACGCGCACAGGGCAGGCGTCGCCGGCTGCAGGCGCGCTGGACGGCACTGTGGTGGTGGAGCTCGGCGGCCGGATCGGCGCCGGGGTGTGCGGGTCGCTGCTGGCGCAGCTGGGCGCGACCGTGGTGGTCACGGAGCCGCCGACCTCACAGCCGGTTGCCGGCAAGTGGCGGCACCGCGCGCAGTTCACGGCGGGTAAGCTCAGCTTTCAGATGGACTCGACCAAGTCCGCGGATCGCGATCTGCTGCGCAGTCTGATCGCGCGCTGCGATGCGCTGGTCGTGTCGAGCGAGGTGGATGGCGGGCTCGATGGATTTCTGCCGGCTGGCCTCGAGGCCGAGAAGATCGTGTGCGACGTGACGGCCTACGGGCGGACCGGGCCGCGCGCCGGACAGCCGGGCTCGGAGTGGCAGATCCAGGCGCTGTCGGGGATCATCGAGACGACCGGCATGGCGAACGGTGCGCCGGTGCCCATCCCGCTGCCGATCGTGGAGTTCATGACGGGCGTGTATGCGGCGGCATCGATCATCGCAGCGCTGCGCGTGCGAGGCGAGTACGGCGCCGGTCAGGCGATCGACATGGCGCTCTACGACTGCGCGTTCTCGGCGATGGCGACGTTCCTGCCGCGGCCGCTGGCGGGGAGCAAGGAGCCGATCCGGCGCGCCGGCAACCGCCACGCCATGATCGCGCCGTGGAACGTCTACAAGGCGCGCGACGGCTGGATCCTGATCTGCGTCGGCAGCGATGCGCAGTGGCGGCGCCTGTGCGAGATCATGGACCGGTCCGACTTAGGCGCATCCGAGCAGCTCGCGCGGACGCCGGGGCGGCTTGCGCGCGCGGGCGAGGTCGATGTGCAGGTGCAGGCGTGGGTCGGCGGTCGCAGCATCGAGGACTGCGTGGCCGCGCTCAACGACGAGATCCCCTGCGGGCCGATCGTGCGCATCGACGGCCATCCGCGCGAGGCCAACCTCGAGCATCGCGGCATGATCCGCCGATTGCGCGACCCGGTGTCGGGCGGCGAGGTCGTGCTGCCGGGCTCGCCGCTGTGCATGAGCGCGTCCGCTGGGCGGGCGCCGCAGCGAGTGCCGGCGCCGGATGCGGGTCGCGAGGAGGTGCGCAAGCTCGCGGCGGAAACTCGGTCGCCGGTGGCTCCGCGAGGTGCCGCGCAACCGCCGAAGGCGCCGCTGGCCGGCATCCGCATCGTCGAGATCGGCCACTACACGACGGTGCCGCTGAGCACGCGCATGCTGGCAAGCCTTGGCGCGGAGGTGATCAAGATCGAGCCGCCGGAGGGCGAGGCGACGCGCGACTGGCCGCCGGTGCAGCGCGGGCAGGGATACTTCTTCACATATACGAACTCGGACAAGAAGAGCCTCGTGCTCGACCTGCGCAAGGATGCGGATACGGGCGTGCTGCGCGAGCTGATCAAGGACGCGGACGTGCTGATCGAGAACCTGAAGCCGGGCGCGCTGGCGCGGCGCGGCTTCTCGGCGGAGGGCGTCGCGGCGCTCAATCCGCGGCTCATCTACTGCAGCATCTCGGGGTTCGGCGCGCATTCGCTCTATGCCGGGCGGCCGGCCTACGACAGCGTGGTGCAGGCGATGTCGGGGCTGATGGACGTGGTGCGGTCCGACGGCGTGCCGGTGAAGTGCGGGATATCGTCGGCCGACCTGATAGGCGCGGAGATGGGCGTGCTGGCGGTGCTGGCGGCGCTCGCCTGGCGCGACCGCACGGGGCGCGGTCAGTACATCGACCTGTCGATGCAGGACATCACGGCGTGGCTCACGCAGACGGCATGGGGCGAGGCAGCGCACCCGCCCGTGTCGCTCGTCGTCTGCCGCGATGGGTATATCGTTGCGGAGATCGGGGCCGGGAGGCCGGCCGGGTTGGCGCGCGAGGCGCTGATGGGGGCGCTCGATCTGACGAGGGACGAGGCGGTGGCGCGGCTGGCGCGCTGCGGTGTGGCAGCGGCGCCGGTGCGGACGGTGCATGAGATGCTGGAGGAACCGCAGACAGCGGCGCGGGAGCTGTGGTTCAACGTGACACACGGCGGCGAGACGTGGCCGCTGCTGGCGAGCCCGATGCGGCTGCTCGGCACGCCGCCGGCGGTGCGCAAGGCGATGCCGGCGCTCGGAAGCGACACCGCCGCCATCCTCGAAGCTCTGAAGATCCCCGTCGCGTCGCGATCCTGAACCGGAGCATCTCGCAGCAATGCCCTCGCATCTGTTCTCGCCGTTCCGCTTACGCGGTCTCGACCTCGCCAACCGCATCGTGGTGTCGCCGATGGCGCAATACTCGGCCGTCGACGGCTGCGCCAATGAATGGCACCTGATGCACCTCGGCAGCATGAGCATCTCGGGCGCGGGGCTGCTGATCATCGAGGCGACGGCGGTGGAGCGCGACGGGCGGCTGAGCCCCGGCGATCTCGGCCTGTGGTGCGACGAGAACGAGGCGGCGCTGGAGCCCGTCATCGCCTTCTGCCGCAAGCACGGCAAGGCGCGCATCGGCCTGCAGCTCCAGCACGCGGGGCGCAAGGGATCGGTGACGCTCGCATGGGAGAAGCAGCAGCAGATCCCGCGGGAGAAGGGCGGCTGGCCCGTGCACAGCGCCGATACCATCCCCTATCCGGGCCGCACGACGCCGACCGCGCTCGACAAGCCCATGATCGAGGGGCTGCTCGCAAGCTACGCCGCGGCCGCGCGCAGGGCCGACCGGCTCGGCATCGAGCTGATCGAGATCCACGCGGCGCACGGGTATCTGCTGCACAATTTCCTGTCCCCGCTCAGCAACCAGCGCGGCGACGAGTACGGTGCGGGCGCGGAGGGGCGCATGCGCTTCGTGCTGGCGGTGTTCGAGGCGATCCGCAATGTCTGGCCCGAGTCGAAGCCGCTCGGCGTGCGCATCTCGGCGACCGACTGGGTCGAAGGCGGGTGGCGCGTGGACGACAGCGTGGTGCTGGCGCGGAAGCTCAAGGGGCTAGGCTGCGACTACATCGCGGCCTCGAGCGGCGGCGCCGTGCCGGAGCAGAAGATTGCGCTGGGGCCGGGATACCAGGTGCCGTTCGCCGAGCGCATCCGCAAGGAGGCCGGCATTCCCACCATCGCCGTCGGGCTCATCACCGAGCCGCGGCATGCCGAGGAGATCCTGGCGAAGGGCAGCGCCGACCTCGTCGCGCTGGGACGCGGCATGCTCTACAACCCGCGCTGGCCCTGGCATGCGGCGGCCGAGCTCGGAGAAGACGCGTTCTATCCGCCGCAGTACGAGCGCTCGCACCCATCGATGCGGCGCGGCGACTTTTTCAAGGTGTCGCGGTAGGCGAGCGCGCTCGAGACTTGCGGAGCTACTCCTGCAAGGCCCGGCCGGAGAAGCGCGCCTGCGCGCGGCGCAGCAACTGCACGTAGCCGCGTTTCTTGGATTGCGTGAAGCGCATCTTGGGGACCGTGAGCGCGAGCGAGCCGACGATCTCCCCCGGCATCGCCTCGAGCGGCACGGCAATGCCGACGGAGTCGGGAAGCTTCTCGCCCTCGCTGAAGGCGTATCCGTTGCGGCGCACGGCGGCAAGGCGCTCGGCGAAGGCGGCGCGTGTCAGGCGGCGCCCGCCGAGGGGCGACGGCCCCGCGCGCGTGAAGGCCGCAGCCTGCTCCTCCTCGGGCAGGAAGGCTAAGACGGCGAGGCCGGTCGAGCCCCATTCGAGCGGCAGCTTCTGGAAGAGATCGATGCGGAAGCGCAGCGAGTTGGGGCTGTCGCTCTTGGCGGCGTAGGCGACGCAGTGCTGCGCCGGGAGGTAGGCGGCAAACAGCGCGGTTTCGCCGGTCTCGCGTGCCAGCTCGTCGAGGATCGGCTGCACCAGCGACGCATAGGAGGCCTTGTGGGCGATCAGATTGGCGAGGCGGAAAAACTCCGAGCCGATGGCGTAGCGGCGCTTGATCTGCTCCTTCTGCACGAAGCCGGCCTCGAGCAGCAGGTCGAGCAGGCGATGCGAGGTGCTCATGGGCAGGCCCAGCGCATCGGCCACGTCCTTGACGCCGACCGTGCCCTTGGCCTCGGCGACGACGCGGAGCACCGACAGCGTGCGGGCGACTGTGCCGAGCGTCTCCGTCATCGGCCGGCTCCCGATTCCCGCGCCAGCGTCGGATCGAGGATGCCGGAGATGCGGCGGGCATGGCGCATGACGGTAGCGGCGGTCTCCTCGAGCCGGTCGTTATGCCAGCGGAAGGAGGGGATCGTCACCACCACCGCGCCGATCACCTGGCCCTTGGCGCCGAACACGGGGGCGCCGATGCCGGTGGCGGCGCCGGCGACCCGCTCGCTGCGCGAGGTGGCGTAGCCGCGCTTGCGGATCTGGCGGACCTGGCGGCGCAGCTGGTCGGGGTCGACGAGTGTGCGCTCGGTGATGGAGGCGAGCGGCTTGGCCAGGAAGCGCTCGATCTCCTCGTCCGGCAGGAAGGCCAGGATCGGCTTGCCGCTGGCGCCGGCATGGATGCCGTCGCACGTGCCGACGGCGAAATCGTAGCCCAGGGGATGCGGCCCGCGCTCGACGATGGCAAAGACCTTGGTGAAGGTCCTGGGCTCGTAGAGGGTGAACGCGCAGGTCTCGCCCAGATGCCGGGCGAGGTCGGCGACGATCGGGCGCACGCGGTCGGTTAGGGAGCCCGAGCCCAGGACCAGGGTGGCGAAGCGGATCGACTCGGTGCCGACGCTGTAGAGGCGGGCCTGGGCGTCGTAGGCGACCATGCCGTCCTGGACCATGAGCTGAAGGAGGCGATGCACGGTCGAGACGTTGAGGCCGGTGTCGGAGGCGAGCTGCTGCACGCCAACAGGCTCGCCGCGCTCGGCAAGCCGGCGCAGGACGGCGATGGCCTTGAGCACGGGGCTGTCCGCCATGCGAGGGGCTATCCCGCTGTTCGGAATTTTATCTCGATTGGCGAAAAGTATGCGCTAGGATGGAGGGCGTCAACAGGAGGCCTGGGGCCAGTCCGCAGC
>JBGGME010000333.1:0-7846 GCA_041288195.1 Hyphomicrobiaceae bacterium | reverse complement strand
GCCCGCAGCGGCTTCTTGATCCTGGCGGTGCGCTCGGCCAGCAGCTTGAAGTCGGCCTCGACCTGCGCCACCACGCGCTCGCCCTCGGCCTCGGTGCCGACCGCGCGCGCGATCAGCCGCACCTTGGCGGCGATGCCCGCGGCCGAATGCTGGTCGGGGATCTCGACGTAGGGCACGCTCGTGGCCTTGAGCGTCTTGACGACCTCGGGCGGGCCCGAGCGCTCCGACGCCAGGATCAGCGTGGCATCGACGGAGATCACGCCCTCGCTCGACAGCGCGCGCATGTAGCCGACGCTCTTCTTCTCCTTGAGAGCTTGCGGCGGGAACTGGCTCGTGGTGTCGACGCCGACGACGCGCGCGCCCGCCCCCAGCGCGTAGACGATCTCGGTCACGTCCCCGCCGATCGCGAGGATGCGCGTCGCATCTGCAATGCGCACGACCCGGCCCCCGGCATCCGTGACGACGACGTCGGCGGCAGCCGCGGGGGTGCCGACGGAGGAGGCGAGTGCCAGGGCCAGGAGGCAAACCGACACGAGCGGGGACTTGGAGAGCCTCATGCCTTGCCTCTTGCCGCGCGCTCGTCGAGCGGGATTGCTGCGGGTCTGGTCATTTCGTGAGGATCAATTTGCCGTTGGCCGTGATGCGCAGCCGGTAGTCCTGGCCATCGTGCTCGAGGATCGCCTCGCGCCCGCCCTCGAGCAGATCTGACTTTGAGGGGTGGCCGGACGATGTCCGATGGGCGGGAACGGGGCAATGACGGCTTGCTCGGATCGTCTCGGGTCATCATGTCAGCGAGCGCTCGTTACGCGTGTTGGGGCGAGTGTTGCAGCGATGTTGCGCCGAGTGAGGCACGGCGGAATGAATTCTTGACGCAATAAGTCCACAATAATAGCTTTTGCAAGCCTCTTGGCAGAGGGAGGCCGCCGGATCTGTGCATATGTTGCGCGGGAGCCGGCGCAAAGCCCGCCAGCCAGCGCTCATCGCGCCCGTTAGCCAGCTGCTGCAAGCAAGAAACTCGGCAAAGGGGCACGGGGCAGATGTTGAGGCGGACAGCAAGCCGCCTCGCCGGCAGCGCGTCGGCGATGGCGATGATGGTGGCAATGGCGGGAGCGCCGATGGGCGCCCTTCTGACAAGCAGCGTGGTCCAGGCGCAGCAAGCGCAGCCGCAAGATGCGCAGGCTGCACCGGTGCCGCCGCAGGGCACCATCCTGAGCCCGATCGTGATCAAGACGCCGCGCAATGCGGGCCCCAGCGCGCCGCCGTCGCAACCCTCGCCCGCGGCTGCGGCGCCCACAGCACCCGCAGCGACGCCGTCGAGCTTCGATGCGCTGTCGACGATCTC
This sequence comes from Hyphomicrobiaceae bacterium, assembly GCA_041288195.1. Taxonomy (GTDB): domain Bacteria; phylum Pseudomonadota; class Alphaproteobacteria; order Rhizobiales; family Hyphomicrobiaceae; genus AWTP1-13. The sequence continues at coordinate 6,504 of JBGGME010000333.1, read as the reverse complement.
GGAGAAGTCGGCCGCCACCGTCTACGATTCACCGGGCACCGTGACCGTCAAGTCGACGGCCGAGATGGAGCGGCAGAACATCAACAATGCGCGCGAGTTCGTGCGCGACGAGCCCGGCCTCTCCGTCGGCAACCAGCCCGGACGTACCGGGGCCACCAACTTCGTCATCCGCGGCATCGGCGAGAACCGCGTGCGGCTCGAGATCGACGGCGTCAAGGTCCCGGATTTCCCCGGCACCAACATCGGCGCCGGCACCTATACCCGCGACTTCATCGACTACGAGAGCTTGAAGCGCATCGAGATCGTGCGCGGGCCGGCCTCCGCGCTCTACGGCAGCGATGCGCTGGGCGGCGTGGTCGCCTTCATCACCAAGGACCCCAGCGACTACTTGGACCTCGTCAAGAAGGATTGGTACGTCTCGCTCAAGGGCGGCTTCGACAGCCTCGACAGCAGCGTCTATTCGACGGTGACCGGCGCGAGCCGGGTCGGGCCCGTCGAGTCTCTCGTCGTGGCGACACGCCGCTGGGGCCACGAGGTCGACATCAACAGCCGTACGCGTGACGCGAACCCGCAGGACTACACGACCAGCAACGTGCTCGGCAAGGTCGTCTACAACACCTACGGTGCCGGTCAGATCAAGCTGACGGGCGAGTTCTTCGGCAAGCGCGTCGAGACCCAGCTCAACTCCGAGAGCGGTGTGTTCCTCGACCAGTTCGCGCGCGTCTTCAGCGGCGAGGGCGACGACACCACCTATCGCCGGCGCGGCAGCGTGGACTGGACCCTGCCGGTCAACTGGTGGGCGGCCGATGTCCTCAAGACCAAGCTCTACGCCACCAGCGTGCACCGCGAGGAGTTCACCGATCAGCTGAGGGCCTCCTACTTCGGCGGTCCGCCGCCGGCACGCGCGACGCAGCAGCGGCTGACGGACCTCTTCTTCGACCAGGACATCGTCGGCGGCGAGGTGCAGGCGACCGCAGCCCGCAAGTTCTGGGGTGCCGACCACTTCATCACCTACGGCGCGACGGTTGACTTCACCACCACGGAGCGCCTGCGCGACCGCTCGCAGATAACCCTTGCCACCCGTGCCACGACCAAGACGGTGGCGGGAGACACGTTCCCCAACAAGAACTTCCCCGACACCGAAACCACCCAGGCGGCGTTCTACATCCAGGACATCGCCCAGTGGGGGCCGCTGCGCCTGATCCCGGCGGTACGCTTCGACTACTTCAGCCTGACCCCGTTCAAGGACCAGCTGTTCGCCAACTCCAATACGGCCAACTTCACGATCAACGAGCAGGAGGAGACGGCGATCTCGCCCAAGCTCGGTGCCACGCTCGACCTCACGCGCAACTATCGCCTCTTTGCGCAGTACGCGCGCGGGTTCCGGGCGCCGCCCTACGACAACGCCAACTTCGGCTTCCGCAACACCTCGTTCTTCTACGAGATCCTACCCAACGGCAACCTCAAGCCTGAGACCAGCGACGGCTTCGAGGCGGGATTGCGCGGGCGCTTCCAGGGCGGCTCGAGCTTCCAGCTCACGGCCTTCTACAACATCTATCACGACTTCATCGACACGGTGACGCTGAAGGCGCCGCCGCCGCCGGGCTTCACCCAGTTCCAGTACCAGAACATCGGCGAGGTCGTGATCAAGGGCATCGAGGGCAAGGCCGAGTGGCGCTTCCTGCCGGAGTGGAGTCTGTTCGGCGCCTTCGCCTACGCCGAGGGCGAGAACCAGGAGACGGGCCTGCCGCTCGACTCGGTCGACCCCTTCATGGGTCTCACGGGCATTCGGTATCGCAGTCTCACCTCAGGCTGGGGCGGCGAGGTGCGTGCCCGCTACGTCGCCGAGAAGGACCGGGTGAGCCAGGTCACCTTCTTCAAGCCGCCCGAGCACGTCACCGTCGATGCGCTGCTCTCCTACGAGGTGGCGCCGACCTTCACCATCAATCTCGGCGCCTTCAACGTCCTCAACGAGAGCTACTTCAACCCGCAGGACGTCGTGCAGGTGCTGACGGCGAATCCCAACCTCGAGCTGTTCCGCGCGCCTGGCCGCTCGTGGGCCATGAATGCGACCGTGAGGTGGTAGCGAAGCGATAGGAATTCGGAGCCCGGTGAGCCGCCACGTCCAGCGGGCTTCGAGGGCGGCGACAGGTGCACGGCCGAGGGGTTTCTCAAAGGGGCCATGTCCTGTCGCCGCCGTGCTATCTAACTGCCAGGATCGCGCGCGAGCCGGCAAACCCAGGAGGCACCCCATGTTCATCGCAATGAACCGGTTCAAGGTCTTGAAGGACGCCATGGGCGAGTTCGAGAACGTGTGGTTCTCGCGCGAGAGCTATCTGCACGAGCTGCCCGGCTTCGTCGCCTTCCATCTGCTCAGGGGGCCGGAGCGAGAGGACCACGTGCTCTATGCCTCCCACACCGTGTGGAGGAGCCACGCCGACTTCGACGCCTGGACCAAATCGGAAGCCTTCCGCAAGGCGCACGCGCGAGCCGGGTACAGCAAGCCGACGACGCTGGGCCATCCCGAGTTCGAGGGCTTCCACGTCCTGCAGGAGGTCACCGCCGACGGCGGCGTGCGCCGCGTCGCCGCCGAATGAGCGCGCGCCCGCCCCTGGCCGAGCGGCTGGCCCAGAGCGCCGACGGCGTGCTTGAGCAGATCGCGCGCGATTACGGGGTCTCGACCTTCGAGGTGGTGCGGGCGCTTCCCTCCGAGCACACCACGATCGTGCCGGGCGCGCGGTTCGAGGCGATCATGCAGGCGCTGACCGCCTGGGGCGAGGTGCTCTTCATCGTGCACACGCCCGACATCGTGCTCGAATGCGCCGGCACGATCCCGCCGGGAAGCTTTGCCCGCGGCTACTACAACCTCTCCGGCGACAGTCCCATCGGCGGCCACCTCAAGGCGGAGAACTGTGCGCATATCGCCTTCGTCAGCCGCCCTTTCATGGGCCGGCCGTCACGCTCGCTGCAGTTCTTCAACGGCAACGGCGAGGCGATGTTCAAGGTGTTCGTGCGCCGCGACAAGGAGCGCAACCTGCTCCCCGACCAGGTGGCGCGCTTCGACGAACTGCGCCCACGCATGGCGGCCATGCCGTAGCGCCGGCCGCTTACCTGGCGCTTCACGGATTCATGACCAAGAAGCAACGTTGATAGCGGCCGGGCTCTGCTAGCCTGCACCGAGCGACGGTATTCTTGGTGTTGGCATGAAGACCAATCTTCGCAGTCTTACACTTGGCAGCGTCGCGCTGCTGCTGGCGCTGTTGCCCGGCCTCCCGGCCCACGCCGACACGATCCTGGCGCAGGCGCCGCCCGCGCAGGGCAAGGCTGCTCCAGCGCCCTCGCCCGCATCGCCGCCTGAGAAGCGCGACGTCTCCGCCCTGTTCCCGCCACCCGCCGTCTCGCGGCAGTCCACGGGGCAGGGCGCGGGTAGGCTTGCCTATACTGCGACGGCGGCGACCTTACCTCTGCCGGGCCCCAAAGGATCGGCTGCCGCCAACGTCTTCCACGTCGGCTACACCCTGGATGAGGGCAACGCGCGGCGCCCCATCACGTTCGTCTTCAACGGCGGCCCGGGCGCGGCCTCCGCCTTCCTGCACCTGGGTGCCATGGGGCCACGTGCCGTCAACTTCGAGGCCAACGGCGCCGCCCCGGTCATGCCCGTCGCGCTCACCGACAACCCCGACACCTGGCTCGCCTTTACCGACCTGGTGTTCGTCGATCCGGTCGCGACAGGCTACAGCCGCAGCACCGCCGGCACGGAGGAGGGGGACCGCGCCTACTTCGGCGTGGAGAAGGACGCGGACGCGATCTCCGACTTCGTACGGCTCTACCTCACGCGCACAGGCCGTCTGCTGGCACCGGTTTTCCTCGTGGGGGAGAGCTACGGCGGCTTCCGCGCGGGGCTGGTCGCCGACAAGCTCCTCTCCGGTGGCATTGGCGTCAAAGGCCTGCTGCTCGTCTCGCCGGCGCTCGAGTTCTCCATGCTGCGCCACAACCCCTATGCGCTCCTCCCGCAGGCCCTGGTGCTGCCATCGATCGCAGCGACCCACATCGAGTTGCGCGACGGCCCGCAGGGGTCGCTCGACATCCTGCCCGAGGTAGAGCGCTTCGCGCGCGAGAAGTATCTCGTGCACATGGCGGCTGGCCTCAAGAACGACGCCGAGGTGGAGGCCGCGCTCGCGCGCTATACGGGTCTCTCAGCCGACGTCATCCGCGGCCACTACGGCCGCGTCACCGTGCGCACCTTCGCGCGCGAGCACCAGAAGCGCGGCGACCGCGTGTTGAGCCGTTATGACGGGGTCATCAGCGCCGCCGTGCCCCGGCGCAGCGAGCGCCACTTCGATCCGATCCTCGACGGCGCCACGTCCGTGCTCGCCCCCGCCTTCGCGCAGTACGCGCGCGGCGAGCTCGGCTATCGCACGGATCTCACCTATGAGCTCCTGAACCGCGGCGTCAGCGGCCATTGGGACTACGGCACCTCGCCCACGCGGCAGGGCTTCGCCGGCATGCTCGACGAGTTGCAGAAGGCACGCACGCACAATCCCGGGCTCGGCGTGCTGATCACGCACGGCTACACCGACCTCGTCACGCCATACTCAGTCTCGCGCTATCTCATCGACCAGCTCGCTCCCATCGACAAGGCGCGGCCCATCGAGCTCAAGGTCTACCGCGGCGGGCATATGATGTACCTGCGGCCGACCTCGCGCGCGGCGCTGACTCAGGATGCGCGGGCGTTCTACGAGCAACTTTCCAAGCCGGTGGCCAAAGGGCCCTGAGCCGGCCTATCCGGCTTGGGCCAACGCGATGAGGCGCACCTTGAGCCGCTCGCCGGGGTTCGCGCCGAGCCGCTGCGCCGTCGCGTTGGCGTGCGAGATCACGCCGTCCTCGTAGACGGAGGCTGCATCCCCGATACGCGCAGAGGCGGCTGATACCGTGAGGCCGGCGATGCCGCGACCGTCGAGTGCCGGCAGGCGGGTGATGCCGGCCCCGTCCGCACCCACGCCCGCGTCGTGGAACACGGCAGCGAAGCCGTTGACCTGCAGGGCCATCGCTGGATTGCCGCCGACGAGGGCGCCGTGCGAGGCCGTGACGATGATCTGGCCCTTGTCCTCGGGGCGGATGAGCGAGGCCGAGTCGATCAGTACGATGCGCCGGCGCCAGCCCGGCCCCTCCAGCACGCGCCGCGTCTCGCCGCAGGGCTCCGGGTCGCGGTTGCTCGGCCGCGCGGCGAGCAGCCGCTCGGCCGCCTCGCGGCAGGGCATGCCGGCGCGCACGCCCAAGGCCGCGGCCGGCGCGTTGGCATGGCTCACAGTGCCGCGCGCGATTATGTCAGCGGCATCGCCGATGCGGCAGCTCGCGTGCGAGGCCGTTGCCGCCGCCACCCCCAGAGCTTCTGCCATGGCGAGGACGGCGATGCCCGCATCGTCTTTGCCCGCTCCCGCATCGCTGTGGATGAGCGCGCGCGGGTGTGCCTTGAGCGTCAGATACGCGGCATAGCGGCCCCCATGCGAACCCGTGACGATCACCGCGCCCTGGGCATGAGGCCCGAGCTTGGTCGCCGTATCGGCGAGGACGATGCCCTCTGACGGTTTTGTTTGCGGCATGTGCGCCTGTCGGGATCCGACCCTCCTGATGACACACCATAGCTCCGGCGTGCGTCGAGAGTCATGGTGTCTGTTCCGGAGGATGAAACCACCTCGCCCCGCGTTGACAGGCCGCGGGCCGACTTCCATCATCGTCGCCAACACATACGGGGAGGATGATACGTTGGCTGCCAAGGACGCCCGGCCGCCGTCGCGCAATCTCGATGCGGCGCGGCTCCTGGGCCACTACCGCACCATGCTGCGCATTCGCGCCTTCGAGGAGGCGGCGCTCGAGGGCCTCGAGGACAAGCTCGTGCTCGGTGCCATCCATCCCTCCATCGGCCAGGAGGCGGTGGCGGTCGGCGTGTGCGCCAATCTCGCGCGATCCGACATCCTGCTCTCCACCCACCGCGGCCATGGCCATACCATCGCCAAGGGTGCCGACACCCTCGCCATGATGCGCGAGCTGTTCGGGCGCGAGGGCGGCACCTGCCACGGCAAGGGCGGCTCCATGCACATCGCCGACTTCAAGGTCGGCATGCTCGGCGCCAACGGCGTGGTCGGCGCCAACATCCTGATTGCCGTCGGTGCCGCGCATGCCGTGCGCCTCAGGAAGGGCAAGGAGGTGGTGGCCTGCATCTTCGGCGATGGCGCCATCAACCGCGGACCGTTCCTGGAGGGGCTGAACTGGGCCGGCGTGTGGAAGCTGCCGATCCTGTTCGTGTGCGAGGACAACGGCTTTGCCGCCACCACGCGCACGCATGCCATGACGGCGGGCGAGGGGCCGGCGGCGCGCGCCGAGAGCCTCGGCATCGCGTCGTCTGCGGTGGACGGCAATGATCTGGTCGCGGTCGACGAGACGGCACGGCGGCTCGTCGCGGAAATCCGAGGCGGGGGCGGACCGCGCTTCCTCCTGTGCAAG
>JBGGME010000332.1:0-9396 GCA_041288195.1 Hyphomicrobiaceae bacterium | reverse complement strand
TGGGCCAACTACATCCACTTCGGCGATCCCCTCTACAAGGTGCGGCAGGCCTGATCTACTTGCGGGCGCGCTGGCCGAAGAGGACCGCCTGGGCGTCCTTGTCGGTGGCGAGATTGTAGTTGGCGCGCAGCTCCTCGCCGACCTTGACGCCCTTGGCCACGGCCGGGCGGTCACGCATGCGCTGGAACCACTTCTCGAGGCTCGGGAACTCGGCGAGGTCCTGGCCCTGGTTCTTGTAGGGCCGCACCCACGGGTAGCTCGCCATGTCGGCGATCGAGTATGCGCCGGCGAGGTAGTCGCGGTCGCCGAGCCGCGTGTTCATGATGCCGTAGAGCCGGTGCACCTCGTTGGTGTAGCGGTCGATGGCGTACTTGATCTTCTCCTGGGCGTAGTTGCGGAAGTGGTGCGCCTGGCCGCAGTTGGGGCCTAGGTTGGCCATCTGCCAGAACAGCCACTGCTCCACCTCGACGCGGGCACGCTCGTCGGCGGGATAGAACTTGCCGGTCTTGCGGCCGAGATACTGCATGATCGCGCCCGACTCGAAGATCGAGATCGGCTTGCCGCCGGGCCCGTCGGGATCGACGATGGCGGGCATGCGGTTGTTGGGCGAGATGGCCAGGAACTCGGGCTTGAACTGGTCGCCCTTGCCGATGTTGACGGGCTTGATCTCGTAGGGGAGCCCGCACTCCTCGAGCATGATGGTGATCTTGTGCCCGTTGGGCGTGGGCCAGTAGTGCAGCTCGATGGGCCTCTGCGGCATTGGAGTCCTCGCGATTTCCAGTCATCCCGGTGCTCGTCACCGGGATCCAGCACCCAACTCACTGCGGCGCCATTGGATAGTTGGATACCGGGGACAAGCCCCGGTATGACACCAGGTTACGGCAGCAGGACAATCGAGCCGGTGGTCTTGCGGGCCTCGAGGTCGGCGTGCGCCTTGGCGGCATCCTTCAACGGATAGGTGTGGTTGACGTTGATCTTGACGATGCCCTTGCCGACCATGTCGAACAGCTCGTTGGCGTTGGCGAGCAGGTCCGCCCGCTTGGCGACGTAGGTGCCGAGCGTCGGCCGCGTGGCGTAGAGCGAGCCCTTCGCCGACAGCGCCAGGATATCGAAGTTGGTGATGGCGCCGGAGGCGTTGCCGAAGCTCACCCACAGGCCGAGCGGCTTGAGGCAATCGAGCGAGCCGGGGTAGGTATCCTTGCCGACGGCGTCGTAGACGACATCGACGCCCTGGCCACCCGTGAGCTCTTTGGTGCGCTTCACGAAGTCCTCGGTCTTGTAGTTGATGACGTGGGTGCAGCCGGCTTCCTTGGCGAGCTTGGCCTTGTCGTCCGTGCTGACCGTGCCGATGATGGTGGCGCCCAGGTGCCGCGCCCACTGGCAGGCGATGAGGCCGATGCCGCCGGCGGCGGCGTGCAGCAGCATCGTGGTGCCCTTGCCGACCTTGTAGGTCTCGCGCAGCAGATAGCGCACCGTCATGCCCTGCAGCATCATGGCGGCGCCCGTCTTGTAATCGATGTTGTCGGGGAGCTTGACGAGGCGGTCGGCCGGCATCACGCGCTCCTCGGCGTAGCCGCCCATGGCACCGGCATAGGCGCCGCGGTCGCCTACCTTGAAGTCGGTCACGCCGGGGCCGACGGCCACTACCTCGCCGGCGCCCTCGGAGCCCGCGATGAACGGCAGCGGCAGCTTGTAGAGGCCGGAGCGCTGGTAGACGTCGATGTAGTTGACGCCGACGGCGTGCTGCTTGAGGCGCACCTGGCCCGGTCCCGGCGCCGGCACCTCCACGCTCTCCCACTTCAATACTTCGGGGCCGCCGGTCTGGTGGATGCGGATGGCGTGGACCATGATGTCACTCCCTGACACAAACTGGGGTTGTTGCGACGCGGAGGCTTCAACCCGTGCGCCCGATCCCCTAAACACCTGCAGAATCGTGGCAGTCCGGCGTCGCCACGCCTCGGCCACATGCTTGCCTTCTATGGGCTCCCGCCGCGAACCTCAAGAGGAAACGATGCGCGACAGCCGACCCGTGAAGCCGAGGTGCTCGACCTTCGCCGCCGGCTGCATCGGGCTCTGCCTCGCGGCGTCGGGGTGCTCGGGGTTCGGCGGCGGCGATTCCAGGGCCGGCCTGTCGTGCGTCGACGACAGCAAGGAATGCGTGGACCAGCGCCAGACCACGCTCAATTCGTTTTTGTCCGATCAGGACCGCAAGTGGGTGAAGGAGCCGGTGAGCGCGCAGGCGCACGCCTCGGGCGTTCGGCTTTTCGCCTTCCGCACCCGCAAGAAGGAGCTCTCCTGCGAGGAGTTGGCGATGGGGCGTCGCGAGGCCGACAGCGTGCCCAAGACGCTCAAGGGTGCCAAGGACCTCTCTCCCGCCCAGATCTCCCGCACCAACATGCTCGCCGCCGAGGTCGGCAAGGAGCTTGCCGCCGAGATGCGCTCGCGCCGCTGCAAGGCATGAGGGGCGCGCCGAGCCCACGCCGCACCCGGGCCGATGCCACGTTGACAAACGGGTCGGCCTCGGTCCTTTCTCGGGACCGCTCGCGCGGGAGGAAGGCACAATGACGTTCGCGGATGTCACGAGCGGCGTGCTCGAGTTCGTACGGCACAATCACAACTGGTCGGCACTCATTGTATTCCTGCTCGCCTTCGGGGAGTCGCTGGCGTTCGTCTCGCTGATCCTGCCGTTCTGGGCCATGCTGGTCGGCATCGGCACCATCATCGGCGCCGCCGACCCGCTGATCTTCTGGACCATCGTCGCCGCCGCCGCCATCGGCGCTGCGCTGGGCGATTGGCTGTCCTACTGGCTGGGCTACCACTATCACGCCCAGATTCAGAATATGTGGCCACTGAAGAACTATCCGCATCTGATCGAGACGGGGCACAAGTTCTTCGAGAAGTGGGGCGTGTGGGCCGTAGTGATCGGGCGGTTCTCGGGTCCGCTCCGCGCCAGCGTGCCGATCGTCGCCGGCATTACGGAAATGCCGGTGCTCAAGTTCCAGATCGCCAACTGGGGATCGGCCTTCCTCTGGGCGTTCGTGCTGCTGTCGCCGGGCACCTTCGCCGCCCAGTGGTGGAAGGAGTATTTCTTCTAGGGTGCCGATCCCGCGCACGAGGCTTCGTTGCGAGACCGCCGCATACCGAGACGAAGTTCGCGATCAGGACACCAAGCCCGTGCTGCCTGACATCCCCTTCCTCGGCTGGCCCCAGATCGGGGCCCTGCTCGTGCTGGCGCAGCGCGGGCTGGAGGAGCTCTATTCGACACGCAACATGAAGCGGCTGCTGGCGGTGGGCGGCAGGGAGGAGGGGCGGGGATACTACCGCGTCATCGTCGTGGCGCACATGACGTGGCTGGCCGCGGTGTTCTTCCTGCTGCCGTCCGATGCGCCGCTGCTGATCGTCCCGCTCTGCCTCTATCTGGCGCTGCAGGTGGCCCGCTACTGGGTGATCGCCTCCCTCGGGCGCTACTGGACGCACCGCATCGTCACGCTGGAAGGGGAACCGCTGGTGAAGAGCGGCCCGTATCGGCATTGCGCGCACCCCAACTACGTCATCACCATCACCGAGATCGGGTTGCTGCCGATGATCTTCGGCGGTTGGCTGCTGGGCATCGTGCTGGCGGCGCTCTACGCGCCGATCCTGTGGCACAAGATCGTGCTCGAGGACCGGGCGCTGGCGCCGCGCAGGTCGATACCCTAGTCCCTTCACTCCTCATCACGGGTGAGTGACGGTGCCTTCCGGCGCTTGCGCATTGGCACCACATCTCGAGCTGCGAGCGACTGAGGCTCGACCAGTTAACCAACCACGAGACTGAGCCATGAAGACGATCGTATCTGCAATTATCGCCCTGTCGGTTCTCGCCGGCGTCGCCACGCCCGCCAGCGCCGAAGGATGGGCTCCGTGGGCAAAAGACGCTTTTTCGCGTTCACACGCTTCTTCGTGAGCAGCGCACTCTTGAACTTCAGGTTTCATGATCGAGGCAATGCGCTTCGATCGGATGCCTAAAGCTCGGCGGCGACGAAGTAGGCCGAGAAGCCCGGGCCGAACGCGGCCATGAACTGCATGCCGCGGTCGCCGGATTCGATGGCGCGCTTCAGGATGAAGAGCACCGTGGCCGACGACATGTTGCCGTAGTCGCGCAGCACCGACCAGGAATGCTTGAGCTGCTCGCGCCGGAGCGCCAGCGCATCCTCGGCCGCCTCCAGCACCTTGCGGCCGCCCGGATGGATCAGGTAGCCGGCGACGTCCTCGAGCTCGAGGCCGTGCGTCTCGAGGAAGCCCTCGACGGCGGGACGCAGCGCCTTGCGCATGTGGCCCGGAAGCTCGGGGCTGAGCACCATGCCAAAGCCGTCGTTCTTGATGTCCCAGCCCAGCATGCGCTCCGTGTTGCGCCAGCAATGCTCGCCGGCGGCGCGAATGCGGGCAAGCGCGCGACCCTGACCGGCTGCGCTGCCGGCACGGGGGGTGCGCAGCACGACCGCTGCGGCGCCGTCGCCGAACAGGGCCGCGGAGACGAACATGGTGAGGCTCTGATCGTTGGCGCGCGCGCACAGCGTGCACAGCTCAACGCTCAGGAACAGGACATTGGCGCCGGGGCTGCCTTGGGCCAGCTGGGCCGAACGGGCGAGCCCCGCGACGCCGCCTCCGCACCCGAAGCCGAAGATCGGCAACCGCTCGACGGTGGGGCGGAAATCCATGCGGTTCATGAGCATGGCATCGAGGCTCGGGACTGCGAGCCCGGTGATGGTGTTGACGACGATGAAGTCGATATCTGCGGGCACCAGGCCGGCTTCGGCAATCGCCTTGGTGGCAACCTCCTCGAGGAGGACCAGCGCCTCGCGCTGGTAGACCTCGGTGCGCTCCTCCCAGCTGCGAGGGGACTGGCACCAATCGACCGGCACACAGGAGTGGCGCCAGTCGATCGCCGCGTTAAGGTAAAGGGGCTCCATGCGGGCGAATTGCGGGAAGACCACCTTCGCCCCTTCGAAGGTCTCCCGCTGACTGAATCTTGCCTTCGGATTGGCGGTGGCGACCGACAACACCTCTACGTCCAGACGGGGACGGCTTTCGCTCCTCGCCTGCAAGTCCGACAAAGCTCTCTGCATCAGCCCACCCACCTCGTCTCGGATCGCGCAGCATAGTGCATCTGCCGGCCAAGTCGAACGGACGCTTTCAAGATCTGTTCCACACAACGACGCAGTGCTTGTAGAAAGATTGGAAAGAGCCTAAATGGCGCGGCTTGGCGAACGTAGAAGGGCGAAATCATGGCTGTCCGTTCCGCACGTAACATCGAGAAGCAAAAAAAGAAGAACCGGCGTGCCGCGCCTCGCGCGAAGGTTACGCGCATCCAGGGCAACACGCCGGCCGTGCGTCGGCGCCTCAAGAAGATGTCGGGCAAGGCGCGGGCGGCGAAGGCGAGGGGCTGAACGGTTCTCGCCGCAATGCCGCAGGGTCCGGCGCTCAAGGGGCTGCGGATTGACATGGGAGGCCCATCTTGACGGACGCCTGTGACCTCGCAGCCGTCGAGGCAAGGCGGCTGATCGGCCTCAAGCAGCTTTCACCGACCGAATTGCTGGAGAGCTGTCTCGGGCGCATCGAGTTAACCAACTGGGCTGTCAATGCCTTCGTAGCCCTCGACGCGGATGCGGCCCGGAAGCAGGCCAAGGCGGCCGAGGCGGCGATCGCCAGGGGCGAGGAGCTGGGGCTCCTGGCGGGTCTGCCGATCGGCATCAAGGACCTGCAGGCGACGGCTGGTCTGCGCACCACGTGGGGCTCGCTCATCTACAAGGACCACGTGCCCACCGAGGACGAACTCGGCGTCGCCAACATCCGCAAGGCGGGTGGCGTGGTGCTCGGCAAGACCAACACGCCAGAGTTCGGCGCCGGCGCCAACACTCGCAACCGCGTCTACGGGGCAACGGGCAATCCGTTCGATCCGGAGAAGACCTGCGGCGGCTCGTCAGGCGGCTCGGCGGCGGCGCTGGCGCTGGGCCAGGTCCCGCTGGCGACCGGCTCGGACCTCGCGGGAAGCCTGCGCACGCCGTCCGGCTTCTGCGGCATTGTCGGTTTTCGGCCCTCGCCAGGGCTTGTCCCGTACGTCGATCGCGCCGCCTCGCTCTCGCCCTTCAGCGTCATGGGGCCGATGGGCCGCTCGGTGGCGGATATGCATCTGCTGCTCCGCGCGCAGGCGGTGCCCGACCCACGCGACCCCTTCTCGTCAGGCGACTGTGCGCGCATCCCGGCCAGGCTGACGGGCGCCGATCTCGGGCAGCTCAGGGTCGCGGTGTCGGCCGACCTCGGCTGCGCGCCGGTCGACAAGGCCATCGCCGAGGTCTTCCGTGCGCGCGTGCGCTTGTTCGGCTCCAGCTTCCGCGAGGTGCAGGAGCGCGCGCCCGACTTCGGGCCGGTGGTGCACGAGACGTTCGAGACCTTGCGCTGCGTGCAGTTCGTCGCCGCGCATCGAGAGCGCCTGGAGAGCTCGCGCGAGCTGCTCGACCGCAACGTCATCGACAACACCGAGCGCGGCATGAAGATGTCGCTCGCCGACGTGAGCCGCGCGCATGTCGAGCAGACCAAGATCTACAAGCGCTTCCTCGCCTTCTTCCGCGAGGTCGACGCGGTGATATGCCCGGTCGCGACCGTATCGCCGTTCCCGCACGCGCAGCTGTTCGTGGAGGAGATCAACGGCGAGCGGATGCCGACCTACATCCGCTGGCTGGCGCTTGCCTATGCACCGACCACGGCGCTGGCGTGCTCGGTGGCGCTGCCGTGCGGCGTGGACCACAAGGGGTTCCCGTTCGGCATCCAGGTGATCGGCCCCAAGGGCACGGACGCGCGCGTGCTGGAGATCGCTTACGCGCTGGAGCAGGTGCTGGCCGAGCGCAAGGAGACGGCGCGGGCCGTGCCGGATATCAGCTCCCTCTCCCCGCATGCGTCCATGCGGAGCATGGCTTCGCCATGACGAGAGGGTCGGGGTGAGGGGCGCCGGCAAAACGCCGGAGCTAGCTCCCGCCCCTCACCCTAACCCTCTCCCCATTCAAGAATGGGGAGAGGGGATCTCCGCCCACAGGTCGTACTCGTCGGCGTTGGTGACGGTGGCGGAGACGATGTCGCCGGGCGCGAGGCCGGTTGCGCCGTTGAGGAATACCGAGCCGTCGATCTCGGGCGCGTCCCATTTGGAGCGGCCGATGGCGCCCTCCTCGTCCACCTCGTCGATGATGACGTCGATCGTACCGCCGACCCTCGCGGCGAGGAGCGAGCGGCTGATCTCCTGCTGGGCGGCCATCAGGCGGTGCCAGCGCTCCTCCTTCACCTCGTCGGGCACCGCGCCGGCAAGCTCGTTGGCGGCAGCGCCGTCGACGGGCTCGTACTTGAAGCAGCCGACGCGGGCGAGCCGCGCGTCCTTCAGCCAGTCGAGCAGGATCGCGAAGTCCTCCTCGGTCTCGCCGGGAAAGCCGACGATGAACGTGGAGCGCACGCCGAGGTCGGGGCAGATCTCGCGCCAGCGGCGCAACCGCTCCAGCGTCTTCTCCTGGTGGGCGGGTCGGCGCATGGCCTTGAGCACGCGCGGGGAGGCGTGCTGGAAGGGGATGTCGAGATAGGGGAGGATCTTGCCCTCCGCCATCAGCGGCAGCACGGCGTCGACGTGCGGATAGGGGTAGACGTAGTGCAGCCGCACCCAGACGCCGAGCGAGCCCAGCGCCCGGCACAGGTCGAGGAAGCGGGCTGGCAGCGGCTGGCCCTTCCACTTGCTCTCGGCATGCTTGATGTCGACGCCGTAGGCGGAGGTGTCCTGGCTGATGACGAGCAGCTCCTTGACGCCCGCCTTCACGAGCCGCTCGGCCTCGGCCATCACGTGGGCGGCAGGACGGCTGGCGAGGCGGCCGCGCAGGTGCGGGATGATGCAGAACGAGCAGCTGTGGTTGCAGCCCTCGGAGATCTTCAGATACGCGTAGTGGCGCGGCGTGAGGCGCAGACCCTCGGGCGGCACCAGGTCGACGAAGGGATCGTGCAGCGGCGGGACGGCCTCGTGCACGGCAGCCACCACCGCCTCGTACTGGTGGGGACCGGTGACGGCGAGCACGGCGGGGTGCTCGGCGAGGATGCGGTCCTTCTCGACCCCGAGGCAGCCGGTGACGATGACGCGGCCGTTCTTGGCGATGGCCTCGCCGATGGCGCCGAGGCTCTCCTCACGCGCCGAGTTCAGGAAGCCGCAGGTGTTGACCACCACCACGTCGGCGCCGGCATAGTCGCCGGAGAGCTCGTAGCCCTCGGCGCGCAGCTTGGTGATGATGCGTTCCGAGTCGACCAGGGCCTTGGGGCAGCCGAGCGAGACGAGGCCGACGCGGGGCGCGGGCTTCGGCTTGGCCGCGGCGCGGCGGATAAGCGCTTTCGGGGCGGCTCGGCGCGCCGTCTTGGCAGTGGATAGCGGCATGGCGGGGCTTCTATCCTCCCGACGCCCGCGGCGCAACGCTCGCGCGATGTTGCCGTTCGGCGTCATTCCCGCCAAGCGGAGCGCAGAGCGGGAATCCAGCCGCAAACTCCAACGACGTGACTTTGGCTGGCTTCCCGCTTGCGCGCTGCGCGCTTGCGGGAATGACGCTTGTTAACTCCGATCGCCTTAATCCCCGGCCTCCAAACCTGAGTCATACTGCTGGCACCCCGGCTCGCGAGGCTGCCACTCGAGGGGCGGCTTCATGGGACGGCCGGGGGGCCGCGTAAAGGCGACACGGTTCGAATCCGTGCGTTTGGGGCTAGGTGATCGGATCGGTCAAGCAGCTTCCATCGCGGCGACGGGGCGCAAGAGCCGAGTGCTCAGGCCTCTAAATACGGTCCGGCGGCTAAGCGCCCCGTTCCCTCTTACTCCCGAACCCTCGAGGCCAGTGGCCTGCGAGGCGACTTGTGTTGGGTGAGATGGTGAGGTGGTGAGTGGTGAGATTGGGGGGGAGACCATTCATTCGGATGGAGGCTCCGCCCGACCACGCGGCAGAACCTCCATCTCACCATCTCACCACTCACGTTCTCACCTCTGCGTGTCATTCCCGCGAGCGCGGAGCGCGTCGGCGGGAATCCAGCGGCGAACTCACCGCGGAGATTGGGGCTGGATCCCCGCTCCGCGCTTCGCTTGGCGGGGATGACGGGGGCGCTGCCCCTACTCACCACCTACCGCCGATGGCGCTCGGGGTAGAGGGAGCGCAGGCCCTCGGGCGAGGCGACGCAGACGCCGCGCTCGGTGATGAGGCCGGTGATGAGGCGTGCGGGGGTGACGTCGAAGGCGTCGTTGCGCGCGGGGCTGCCGGGGGCGCCGATCTCGACGTCGATGATCTCCCCCGCCTTGGTGCGCCCGCGCATGACGAGCACCTCCTCTGCGCCCCGCTGCTCGATCGGGATGTCCTT
>JBGGME010000331.1:0-13777 GCA_041288195.1 Hyphomicrobiaceae bacterium | reverse complement strand
GGGTCATCGAGGATCATGCGCGTGAAGACGCCCTCGGTGACGACCTCGATGCGAGTCCTGGGCCCGGCTTTCGAGACCATGCGCGCGCGCAATCCGATCCGCTCGCCGACAGGCTCCGACAGCGAATGCGCCATGCGCGCGGCGGCGGCGCGCGCGGCGATGCGGCGCGGCTCCAGGACCAGGATCTTGCGAGCCCCGAGCCAGCCTTCGTCCATCAAGGCGAGCGGCACGCGCGTCGTCTTGCCGGCGCCGGGCGGCGCCACGAGCACGGCCGAAGGGTGCGCGGCAAGCGCCGTGCGCAGGTCGTCCAGGACGGCGTCGATCGGCAGCGGCGTGGCGAACTTCATGACCGAGGACGATACTGCTTTGTTGCAACTACGTCCGTAGAGCAGGAACGGGCAGCACATCAACCGCCGATCTTGCGCCGCGCCGCGCCTGAGCACTTGTGTGCGCGGGCTCGATCCTGCATCGTCGCTGTGAGTGCGAGCCCCCCACGTTTGCGAAGAGCCCGACAATGCCGCTCACGAGGTTCGAGATCACGTCGCGCGTGCCCTATGCCGGGGGCCGGCGCTTCGGTGCGGCGGGCGCCTACGAGCAGGTGGACGGCGCGGCGCACTTCGCCGTCGACCCGAACCACCCGGCGAACGCTCTGATCTGCGACCTGAAGCTGGCGCCGCGCAATGGGGCGGGGCTGGTCGAGTTCGCAGCCGACTTCTCCGTGGTGTTGCCGGTGGACGCGAGGCTGGCGAACGGCCGCTGCATCGTCGAGCTGCCGAACCGCGGCCGCCGCCGCGTCGTCGCCATGATGAACTGCGCGCCGCCCGATGCCCCCGTGGGACCGCAGGCGCATCCTGGCGACGGGTTCCTGTTCGCCCGCGGCTACACGGTCGTCTCCGTCGGCTGGCAATGGGACGTCTACCCGAGCCCCGAGCTGATGGACCTCGTCGCGCCTGCGGCCATGGCGGACGGCAAGCCGATCGGCGGGGAGACGATCGTCGAGATCCGGCCGAACGAGCGTGGGACGACGCGCCTGCTCGCCGACCGCATCCACCGACCGCTCCCGGCCGCGCCCGGGGAGCAGCCCGGCGCGCGCCTCCTCGTGCGCGACTGGGAGGACGGCGAGGACACGCTGATACCGCGCTCCAGCTGGCGCTTCGCGCGCGAGATGCCGGCAGGCGCCGTGGAGCCGTCCGCCGAGCGCGTGTGGCTCGAGGGCGGCTTCGAGCCGGGGCGCATCTATCACCTCGTCTACGCGACCGACCGGGCGCCCGTGGCGGGGCTCGGCCTCCTCGCCGCACGCGACGTGGCGGCGTTCCTACGCACGCCTTCGCCCACCAATCCATGCGGCAGCGGGTTCCGGGCCCTCATCCTCTACGGCATCTCGCAGACGGGCCGCATGCAGCGGCACTTCCTGAGCCTCGGCCTCAACCGCTGCGAGGACGGCAGCCGCGCCTACGACGGCTTCCACGTGCACGTCGCCGGCGCACGGCGGGGCGCGTTCAATCATCGCTTCGCGCAGCCCTCCAACCAGACGACACCGTTGTGGGGCCACGTCTTTCCGTTTGCCGACGTGGCGACGTCCGACCCGCTGACCGGGTCCACGGGCGGGCTCCTCGACCGACAAGTCACGACCGGCGATCTGCCGAAAATCATCTCGACCGACAGTGCCGCCGAGTACTGGCGGGGCGATGCCGCGCTCGCGCACATCGACACAACAGGCCGACGCGACCTGCCCGAGCATCCTTCGACCCGAAGATACTTGTTCGCCGGTGTGCAGCACACGCCGGGCTACCCCGGCCAGTCGCGCACGCATCCGGGAACCGGCGCGACCGCGCGCTATCCGCTCAACGTGCTCGACTATCTGCCGCTGCTTCGTGCGGCGCTGATCAATCTCGATCGCTGGATCACCGAGGGCGTGGAGCCGCCTCCGAGCCGCCATCCCCGCATTTCAGATGCCACGGCGGTCGAGCGCAAGGAGGTGCTTGCCACCTTCGCACGCCTGCCCGACTTCGAGCCGCCGGACCCGCAGCGTCTGCCTTTCGTGCGAACCGTGGATATGGGCGGCGACGAGGCGGCGGGCATCGGCCGCTATCCCGCGCGGGAGGGCGCCTTCTATCCCGCCCTCGTCTCAGCAGTGGATGGCGACGGCAACGAGACGGGGGGCATCCGCTTGCCCGACATAACGGTGCCGGTCGGCACGCATGCCGGCTGGAACCCGCGCGATCCCGTCACGGGATCGCCCGAGCAGATCGTTGCGATGAACGGCCTCACGCTCTGGTTTGCGCCGGACGAGGCGACGCGGGTGGCGAGAGGCGATCCGCGCAGATCGCTCGCCGA
Organism: Hyphomicrobiaceae bacterium; assembly: GCA_041288195.1. Lineage (GTDB taxonomy): Bacteria > Pseudomonadota > Alphaproteobacteria > Rhizobiales > Hyphomicrobiaceae > AWTP1-13. Next base: position 11,440 of record JBGGME010000331.1, on the reverse strand, counting down.
GCGCTACCGGGACGAAGCCGACTACGGCGCCAAGGTGCGGGCGGCGGCGGTGCGGCTCGCGGCGGAGCGCTACCTCCTCGAGGAGGACGTGGACCGCGTCGTCGAGGCGGCCGTCGTGCGCTATCGGGCCGCGATCGCGCAGTAGTGGCGGCGGCCGTCCCGGAAGCGCCGACCTCCCAGGTTGCCTAGCCCTTCGTCGGCGACCACCTGTAGGCCTTGGCGCAGGCGCCGCCCATCAGCATGGCCCGCTCGCTGTCGCTCAGGCGGTCGGTCCGGAGGAAGGGCTCGACGGCCTGCTCGTAGTTGACGACGGCGAACGCGCGCGTCCAGTCCGTGCCCCACAGGCAGCGGTCGAGACCCCAGGCGTCGAACACGCGGGCGAGCGGGTCCCAGATGTCGGGGAAGGGATAGGGCTCCCTCGACAGCGTGCAGGCGCCGCTGACCTTGATCACCGCATTCTTGCGCTTGGCGAGGTCCAGCACCTTGGGCAGGTCGGCCCAGGGCTGCGGCGGGGCGGGCGGCACGCGGGGCTGCAGGATGGCCAGATGGTCGATGATGAAGCGCGTATCGGGGTGGCGGTCGATCAGCGCCGCGCCCGCGTCCACATTGCCCCAGCACAGCATGTTGACCGGAAAGTCGTGGCGAACCGCTTCGCGCAGGACCCGGTCGAGCCCTTTGTCGCTCGGATTGCGTCCGGGCTCCCCTGTCACGATGACCCGGATGCCGACGGTGCCCGGCGTTTTCTTCCAGTCGGCGATGACTTCGGCCACCGCCGGGTCGTCCGGATCGACCGGCTTGACGAGGGCGAGCCGGCCGGGATGGGCCCGTTGCACCTCCACCGCATAGCTGGAGTCGTAGCGGTACATGGAGAAGGCGGAGATGAAGATGGCGCCGTCGACACCGACCTTGTCCATCGCCGCCACCATCTCGTCGCCCGTGACGTGAGGGGGCCAGTTCGGGACGGTGTGCCAGGGCCGCTTGGGCGTGTTCGCCTCGTAGGCGTGGACCTGGGAATCGATGATGGGCATCGGGCAAGCTCCTCTGCGCTGAGCCAGTTTGGTTTCGCGACAGGTCGCACCCGCCGCACGGAAGTTCCTCGAGCCGGCATTGGCGAAGCCTACCTGCAGGCGCTGATGTCTGCTGGAGAAAAGTGCAGTCGAGCTCTACTTTGTCAGCTTGTCCTGGGTCTTCGTAGCGAAGTCGCTGGCGTCATGGCGCTCGTGCAACTGCTGCGCGGGATCGCCTACGGCGCGGTTGACCATCCGGCCGCGCTTGACGGCGGGCCGCTCGGCGATCGCCTTGGTCCAGCGCATGACATGAACGTAGTCCCGTCCCTGCAGGAACTCGCCGGCTTCGTACTGCGTGCCCTGCGCCAGGCTGCCATACCAGGGCCAAATCGCCATGTCGGCGATCGAATACTCCTCGCCAGCCATGTACTCGTGATCCCTGAGGTGGCGATCGAGCACATCCAGCTGGCGCTTGGCCTCCATCGCAAACCGGTTGATCGCGTATTCGATCTTGACCGGGGCGTAGTGATAGAAATGACCGAACCCGCCACCGATGTAGGGCGTGCTGCCCATCTGCCAGAACAGCCAGTTCAGCGTTTCGGTGCGCTTGTCGGGATCGGACGGCAGGAACGCGCCGAATTTCTCCGCGAGATAGAGCAGGATCGATCCGGACTCGAACACGCGGCGAGGCTTGGCACCGCTGCGATCCACGAGAGCCGGAATCTTCGAGTTCGGGTTGATGCCTACAAAGCCGCTGCCGAACTGCTCGCCCTTGCCGATGTCGATCAGCCAGGCATCGTACTCGGCGCCGCCGTGGCCGAGTGCAAGCAGCTCCTCCAGCATCACGGTCACCTTCACGCCGTTGGGCGTTCCGCGCGAATAGAGCTGCAGGGGGTGCTTGCCGACGGGCAGCTCCGCCTCATGCGTCGGCCCGGCGACGGGTCGATTGATGCGCGCGTACCGCCAATCTCCCCCTGCGCCCGGCTCTTCCCACTTCCAGACCTTCGGCGGGGTGTAGTCGCTTTTGGCGCTCATCGCTCTGCAGCCTTTCCCGGTGATACGTCCGCGTCCCGAACATGCCGGACGGTTATGGCTCTCGACAAGCCGAGATGGAACCCATGCACGCCCCCCGCGCCCCAGTCCATCCGCTGGCGCATGCCGCCATCACGTTGCCGGCGCCGCCTGCAGGGGGGCAAGCGGCTGGCGATCGACGGGTTCGTCGCGTGGGATGGCCGGCAGGGGCGCGCTCCGCCGAGCAGCTTGCGCAGCCCCTCGCCGCATCCGTGCGGGAGCTGTGGCTTGGCGCGAAAAGGTGGTAGCGGAGGCCGGACTTGAACCGGCGACCTTCGGCTTATGAGTCCGCTGCTCTAACCAGCTGAGCTACTCCGCCATCGGCGCTGGCGCGCGGGCCAGTGGCGATGGCGGATATAAGGAACGGCGCGGAGCGCTGTCAAGGCAAGCAAGCCGAGCTTGCCGCCGATGGCGCCCGGGACGCCGCTCACGCGGCGGCCTTGGCCCGCCGGCCCTTGCGGAAGCGCATCATCGTGAAGAGGCCCCAGGGACGCAGGCCGCGCTTCTCCATCAAGGTGAGGTCGTCGCACACGAGCACGCGCTCGACGTCGAAAACGGGGCGCCACCCCAGCATGTCCGCGAACGGAGCCATGCGGCGCTCCACCCAGCCGCGCATGCCCTCGTCCGCCGAGAAGTGGTTGACGAGCATGACCTCGCCGCCCGGCCGGCAGACGCGGGAGAGCTCGCGCATCACCTTCTCGGGGTCGGGAACGACCGTCATCACGTACATCGCTACGACCGTGTCGAAGGCAGCATCGGGAAACTTCAGGTCGCCGGCGTCCATCTCGTGCAGGCCCGCGACGTTGCGCAGCCGCTCGGTCGACACCCGCTCGCGCGCCTTCTCGAGCATCTCGGGGGAAAGGTCGATGCCGACGATCTCGAGCTGACGCTTGTAGGCCGGCAGCGACAGACCGGTGCCGACGCCGACCTCCAGGACGCGGCCCTTGCTCTGGTTGATGATCTCGACGGCATGCTTGCGGCCCTCCGAGGCGAAGCGCCCGAAGGTGTTGTCATAGACCGGCGCCCAGCGGCGGTAGGCAGTCTTGACCGCATCCTCGTCGATGATGGGGTCCTTGAAACGCCTGAACAGGTTCGGCGAACGCTGCTCTGCGGAACGCGGCTGCGGCCTCATGACTGAACAGTCTCCCTCTCCTCAGTGCCCACCACCAACGCGCACAACCTCTCCGGCGACCCCTTTCAGTCGCTCATCCGTGCCAGGCTGCTCGGCCCGGCTCAGGGCGCGCCCGATCCAGCCGCCGCCCAGCACTCGCGCCTCGGGACTGGCATCGGCGTACACGACGCAAGCCTGGCCCGCAGCCACCCCGTATTCCCCATCGCGCAGCAGCACCCGTGCGCCATCCACCGACGGCAGCAGGGTCGCGGCCTGTGGCGGCGAAGTGGAGCGCACGCGCACGGCAACGTCCATGCCCCCCTCGGGGATCGGACCGTCCCCGAGCCAATTGATGTTCCTAAGGGTGATCCAGTGGGCGTGCAAGCTCTCGCGCGGCCCCACCACGACCTGTTTGGCGTCCGCATCGAGGCGCACGACGTAGAGCGGGGCGGGCCCGGGCACGCCGAGCCCACGGCGCTGACCGATGGTGTAGTTGATGATGCCGCCGTGGCGGCCGAGCACGCGGCCGTCCACGTGCACGATGTCGCCCGCCTCGGCGGCCCCCGGCTTCAGGCGCTCGATGACGTTGGTGTAGCGGCCCTGGGGCACGAAACAGATGTCCTGGCTGTCCGACTTGTCGGCAACGGGCAGCTCGAGCTCGCGCGCCAGCGCGCGCACCTCGGCCTTGCGGTAGGCCCCGAGGGGAAACAGCAGCCACTCGAGCTGGGCGCGGGTGGTGGCGAACAGGAAATAGCTCTGATCGCGCTCGGCATCGCGGGCACGCACGAGCTCGGGGCCCTGAGGCCCCAGGCGGCGCTGGATGTAGTGGCCGGTCGCGAGCGCGTCGGCCTCCAGCTCGCGCGCGGTCGTCAGCAGCTCCTGGAACTTGATCTGCTGGTTGCAGACCACACACGGGATCGGCGTCTCGCCGGCCACGTAGCTGTCGGCGAACGACTGCATGACCGTCGACTTGAAGCGCTGCTCGTAGTCGAGGACGTAGTGGGCGATCCCCAGCCGGTCAGCAACCCGGCGGGCGTCGTGAATGTCCTGGCCCGCGCAGCAGGACCCGCGCCGGCCGATGGCCTCGCCATGGTCGTAGAGCTGCAGGGTGACGCCCACGACGTCATGGCCCTCGCGCGCGAGCAGGGCGGCTACGACCGAGGAATCCACGCCCCCCGACATGGCCACCACAACGCGGCGCGGGCGGCGCGTCGTGCCGCGCTTGTTTGTCTTGGAAGATGCCATGGACGAGCTTGAGCGACGGCGGTTAACCAGCGACAGACCATACAGCCTTCCCCAAGGCGTCGCGGCAACTATTGCCTGTGCTTGGCGGCGCAATCAAGGCCGAAACACCCTCGCCGGCATCATCCATGCACAGGATGGCATGCACAGGACCCGCGCCGGAGGGTGTGAGCAACCCGGCAAGTGGCGAGCGGTTCCGGCACACCGGGCGAGTAAGCTTACTCGTCAGCTTACACCAGCTATGAACGAGCCTTAGCATTAACCAAGAATGTGCCAGAATTAACCAAGGCTTACGCAAATAACGGCGCATGGGTTGCCACAGTATTTACCGTGTCACTTAGGTCGCCTTTAATTGCGTTCGTCTAGTGTCGTGAGCAGGTCAGAACAAGAGTAACGCGTATCATGACCGATCAACAGTACAGGGCGCGGGTGCGCTATGTCATCGGGCCCGATGGTAGCCCGCTGACGGTAGCAGATCTTCCCCCCAAGGATACCAAGCGCTGGGTCATACGGCGCAAAGCGGAGGTGGTGGCAGCTGTTCGCGGCGGCCTTCTCAGCCTGGAGGAAGCCTGCGAGCGCTACAAGCTGACCGTGGACGAGTTCCTGTCCTGGCAGCGCTCCATCGACCGCTACGGCCTGCCGGGACTGCGCGCAACGCGCATCCAGGACTATCGCGACTAAGGCGCGGGCCGGACCAGCGCTTGTTGCTTTCCGCGACACCTGCCTAGCGGCGGGTGTTCTGGGTTGCCTTGGATTTCGCGGTGCTGGCCTGCGGCGCGGGAACCTGCGCAGGCGCCTCGAGGGCGCGCGCGTTGCAGCCGCTGCCGCCCTGCGCCCAGGTCTCCACGTCCCGCACCATCAGCTCCGACATCGGCGGCCCGATCTTGAGCGGTGAGATGCCGACCTCGACGCTGCCGCCGCGGCCGACGAACGCAACGCGCAAGGCGCGTGTCCCGCGCTGATCGCGAGAGGTCAGATCGCGCTCGTGCACGACGATCTCGGCGACACCGCCCTCGGAGGGCGGGGCGGCCTCGGCGTTGAAGATATGCGTTGCCTTGAGCGGGCCGCCGGCGCCGAACCAGCAGCGCAGCGCGCCGCTGGCGACGCGGGCATAGATGTCGGTCGGCGTGCCGGCGGCGATCGTCACCACCTCGGGGGCGGGTGTGGCTGGAGCGGCGACGGCGCCGGTCTCGAGCTGCGTCGGGGTAATGGACGACTGGGTGCCCGGCGGCGGCGCCGAAGGCAGAGACGGCAGGCCGGACTGCGAGCAGGCGCCGGCGCCGGCAGCCGAGATCAGGGCCGCAACGATGGCGAGGACGCTGGCATGTGGGGGGCGCATCGCAGCCGTGCACCTCGATGAGCGGGCAGGCCGGCGGACCGGCCGCAGTCGATGATCGCACAGGGGACGTGGCAATCGCTGATGCAATCCACGAGTCGCGAGCGAGGTTGCCACATCGGGACGGTCAGCTCAAAGGCAATCGCAATGCAGCAAAACCCGGCGAGAGCGCGGCCTTGGCGCGCGAGCCATTCGCATTGGCCTTCGGCACCAAGGGCCGAATCCCGGCAGGAGTTGAATGTGCGGGCCTAGCCAGGTTCGCCCGACGAAGACCTACCCCTCGGGGCTACTGCGTCAACCGATCATCAAACCGTTGCTGGTGGCCTTGTGCTGGCGATCGGTGTCGCGGCTCTCGGCCGGCTCGAGCTTGCTCAGCTCCAGCGCGGCCTCCTCGTACTCGCGCCGGGCGCCGTCGAGCTTGACTTTCAGGTCGGTGATCGAGGTCAGAAGGTTCCCGCGCCGCTGGCCGGCCGCCTTGGCAAAGGTCGAATAGGCGAAATGCGCAGGGTCTCTGATGCCGGTGCGCTCCTCCTCGGCCGAGATCTGCCGGGCAAGGTCCGCCGCAATGTGCTCGAGGTCGAGGCTCATCGTTTCTAGGGAGGAGACCTTGCGGGCCTTCTCACCGGCTTCGAACCGCTTCAAGCGCAGCGCTGAGTCACGTGGTTTCATTGTTCGATACCCCCAACGCGTTCGAACATGCGGTTTCCAGAGTGGGACGTGTCACAAAGTCTCCGACGGCAGGCCATGACAAATTAAGCAAGCGATATGCCAGACGGTTCGGCGGCTGACCCGTCAGCGACAGGGAGGAATCCGGTCCGCCTTGCAAACGGGCAGGGCCCCTCTCCGCAGCCAACCTGGCTAACTTTATACAAAGCCATTAAGTTGCGGTAAAGCAACGCGTTAAAGGTTCTTGCCCGACACAGTCGAAGGGTGCCAACTTTTTTGCCACGCCCCCCTAGGGCTCCCAGCGCAAATCAGTTAGGTAGAAATAAGGCGGCACGCTGGGGTCTCGGGAGGATCCTCCGGTCGGGAGGGTGGGGTCAACGCGGTGCGCTGTCGTCTGGGTCTTTGGGGTCGGGCAGGTGTTGGCGTGCCTTTCTGGGACGGTAGTTGCGTTGCGGGCGGAGCCATGTGCGCAGGGTTTGCGTAGCGTGTACGAAAACGTGAGCGCGCGTAAGGTAAAATTAGGTTTTGTTAACCTCTGGCGACTAGCTTGCTAACCAAGGCCTAGCCGCACCATCAGTAGCAGCTCCTCAAAGCATCGGGCAGGGACCCTCGGCCGAGGGGGTCTTGGAAGAGAGGAACAACATGCGAGTCCTTCTGATCGAGGACGACAGCGCAACTGCGCAGAGCATCGAGCTGATGCTCCAGTCCGAGGGGTTCAACGTCTACACCACGGACCTCGGTGAGGAAGGCGTCGACCTCGGCAAGCTTTACGACTACGACATCATCCTCCTCGATTTGAATCTTCCGGACATGAGCGGATACGAGGTGCTCAAGACCTTGCGGGTGAGCAAGGTGCAGACGCCGATCCTGATCCTCTCCGGTCTCGCCGGCATCGAGGACAAGGTGCGCGGCCTCGGCTTCGGCGCCGACGACTACATGACCAAGCCCTTCCACAAGGACGAGCTGGTCGCCCGCATCCACGCCATCGTGCGCCGCTCCAAGGGACACGCCCAGTCCGTGATCGAGACCGGCGAGCTCAAGGTCAACCTCGACACCAAGACGGTGGAGGTGAACGGCCAGCGCGTGCACCTGACCAGCAAGGAATACCAGATGCTGGAGCTGCTCTCGCTGCGCAAGGGCACCACCCTCACCAAAGAGATGTTCCTCAACCATCTCTACGGCGGCATGGACGAGCCCGAGCTCAAGATCATCGACGTGTTCATCTGCAAGCTCAGGAAGAAGCTGCAGGCGGCGACCGGCGGCCAGCACTACATCGAGACGGTGTGGGGCCGCGGCTACGTCCTGCGCGATCCTGCCGATGAGCACGTAGCTGCCTAGTCGGGGCTGCCTAGTCGGGGCTGCCTAATCGGGCCGCCTGACGACAGTCTGATATCGCCTCTTCGCAAGCGACTGGGGAGCCTCACCGGCTCCCCTCTGTTTTTGTGCTGCGTTGCACGCGCCTTGCGCAGCGCGCCGCGGCATGTTGGTGTGCCGGCGCCCGCAATGTCTCTCGAGAGCCCCGATGGCCCGTCACGTCACCTCGCCCGTCGCAGGGCAGCTCATCAGCCGCCTGGTCGCCCCCGGCGATACGGTTTCGGCCGATACCGAGGTCGCCGTGGTCGAGGCCATGAAGATGCACATTCCCGTCAGTGCCGAGCAGGCGGGCCGGGTGGCGCAATGGCTGGTCGAGGAGAAGACCATGGTGGCCGAGGGCCAGGCGCTGCTGGTGCTGGAGGACTGAGGCTCGCGCTGGACGCCGCCGCCGGGCTGGGCCAAACTGACGTTAACGACAACCGACCGGGAGGACGTGACGTGGCCAACCCAGGGACACTGAAGGTCCGCGTCGACCGCGACAAATGCCAGGGCCACAACCGCTGCAAGGCCTTGGCGCCGGAGCTGTTCGAGCTCGACGAGTACGGCAACGCGCAGGAAAAGGGAGACGGCACGGTCCCCACGGGGCTCGAGGAGAAGGCCTACCTGGCCAAATCCAACTGCCCGGAATTCGCCGTCGAAGTCATCGAGACCTGAGGGGAGCCAGCCATGAGCCAGCGTCCCGCGGTCCAGGACTGGGCCACCGACTTCGACCATCTCGATCCCAAGTGGGTGAACGACCCGTTCCCGATCTGGGACGATCTGCGGCAGCGCTGCCCGATCGCCCACACCGAACGGTTCATGGGCGTCTACCTGCCGACACGCTACGAGGACGTGCGCGCGGTCGCATATGATCCCGAGCATTTCTCCTCCCGCCGCGTCATCGTCCGCGAGACGCCGCCGCCGCGCATCCCGGCCCCGCCCATCACCTCCGACCCGCCCGAGCATCGCCCGGCCCGCATGGTGCTGCTGCCGCCATTCACGCCGGACGCCATGAAGAAGCTCGAGCCGCGGGCGCGCGCGATCGCCAACGAGCTGATCGACAAGTTCGCGGCGCGCGGCAATTGCGATGCGGCGGTCGAGTACGCGCAGGAGATTCCGGTGCGCGTCATCGCGCACTTGCTCGGCCTCCCGGAGGGCGACGGCGATCTCTACCGCAAGTGGATCCACGAGATCCTGGAGGTCGGCATCACCGACGTGAGCGTCGCGGTCAAGGCTGCGGGCGAGATGACCCAGTACTTCATGGGGCCTGTGCAAGAGCGCATGCAGAAACCGGGCGACGACCTCATCAGCTATCTCGTGCACGCCAAGTTCAACGGCCAGGCCATGACGCCCGAGAACGTGCTGGGCTCGCTTCGGCTGCTGCTGATCGCCGGCATCGACACGACCTGGAGCGGCATCGGCTCGTGCATCTGGCACCTCGCCAAGACGCCCGCAGACCGCCGGCGGCTCGTCGGGGAGCCCCAGCTGATGCCGACGGCCATCGAGGAGCTGCTGCGCGCCTATGCGCCCGTGACCATGGCGCGCGAGGTGGTGAAGGAGACCAGCATCAACGGCTGCACGTTCAAGCCGGGGCAGATGGTGATGCTGTCGTTCCCCGCCGCCAACCGCGACCCCGCCATGTTCGAGGACGCCGACAAGGTCGTCATCGACCGCAAGGAGAACCGGCACGCGGCCTTCGGGCTCGGCATCCATCGCTGCGTCGGCTCCAACCTGGCGCGGCTCGAGCTGACGGTGGCGGTGGAGGAGCTGTTGAAGCGCATCCCCGAGTTCAGCCTGGCGGGCGAGGTGAAGTGGTCGCAGGGCACGGTGCGGGGCCCGCGCAACCTGCCGATCCGGTTCGGCTGACCAGTGGCCTGCGGTCTGGCTGGAGTCTTGTAGACACTGCTACCGACCAGGCGTGAAGCCGGGAGGGGGCGATGAAAGTCGGCGTTCTGCAGTTCTTCGGGTGGCTCGACCGCTCGGTGCCGCTGGCCTCCATCTACGACATGGCGCTCGAGCGCATCTCGATCATGGATGCCACCGGCTACGATGCCGTGTGGCTCGCCGAGCACCACTTCTCGAGCTTCTCGGTGTGCCCGTCGGTGCACATGATGGGGGTGATGGCGGCGGCGCGCACCAAGCGGCTGCGCATCGGCACGGCCGTGTCGCTCGCCCCCTTCTACAATCCGCTGCGGCTCGCCGAGGAGGTTGCCCTGCTCGACGTGCTCTCGGGCGGACGCGTCAACTGGGGCGCCGGGCGGGGCTTCGAGCGGAGCGAGTTCCGGGCGTTCGGCATCCCGGGCGAGGAGAGCGGGCCGCGCTTCCACGAGGCCGTCGACATCGTGCTCAAGGCCTGGACCAGCGAGAAGCTGACCTACCAGGGCAAGTTCTTCAGCTACGAGGCGGTGGAGGTGCTGCCCAAGCCGCTGCAGAGCCCGCACCCGCCCGTGTGGATGGCCGCGGGCTCGCTGCCGGCGATCGAGTGGGCCGCCTCGAAGGGCTTCTCGATCCTGATGGACCCGCACGCCGCGCGCACGGACCTGCTGGCCAAGCGCCGCCACTACACCGAGAAGCTGCGCGAGGCGGGCTACAGCGACGCCGGCCGCGAGATACCCATGGCGAGGCTCGTCACTGTCGACGAGACGGCAGGGAAGGCGCGCGAGGTGGCCGCCCGGGCCGCCAAGTGGATGGTTGCCTCCTACATCGGCGTCACCCACCATCGCCAGGAGGTGCGCACGTTCGGCGGCAAGGACCCGATCGAGTTCTACCTGGATGACGTGATGCTGCACGGCACGGCCGAGAGCGTTACCGACCAGATCCGTGCCCTCGAGGCGGAAGGCATGACCTACCTGATGGCCGCACCCATGAGCCGCCGCTCCTTCACGCTGCTCACCGACAAGGTGCTGCCGCGCATTGCCGGATGAGCAGGCGCGCGCCCTGACAGCCATGCTCGCGCTGGCGCCGCATCCGGCGCCGGACTAAGGTCCCTGCCTTCGACCGCTCGATTGGGGCTCGTCACGACGGGTGGCGATTGTGGGTCCTGGTGCTTTGAGGAGTAACGCAATGACATACCGTGGCATGACCGTGGAGGAGATAAAGATCAACGGCGACAAGGGCACGCCAATCTCGGCCTATGTGGCGCGTCCTTCGGGTCCGGGGCCGTTCCCCGGCGTCGTGCTGGTGCACCATCTCCCCGCGTGGAGCGAATGGTACTGCGAGCAGACGCGCAAGTTCGCCCACCACGGCTACATCGCCATCTGCGCCAACCTCTATGAGCGCAACGGCCAGGGCAACCCCGACGATGTCGGCGCCAAGGTGCGCGCCGAAGGCGGCGTTCCGGACGCCCAGGTCATCGGCGACACGGAGGCCGCCGTGAAATGGATGCGCGCGCAGCCTGGCCTCAACGGCAAGGTCGGCCTGTTCGGCTCCTGCTCCGGCGGACGGCACGCCTTCCTCTATGCCTGCAACAAGAAAGATGTCGACGCTTGCGTCGAGCTGTGGGGCGGGCGCGTGGTGATGGGCAAGGAGGAGCTCAACGCCAAGACGCCGGTGTCGCCGATCGAGCTCACCAAGGACCTCTCCTGCCCGTTGCTCGGCATCTTCGGCAACGAGGATCGCGCACCGAGCCCGGAGCAGGTGAACCAGCACGAGGCC
>JBGGME010000330.1:0-17044 GCA_041288195.1 Hyphomicrobiaceae bacterium | reverse complement strand
GACAAGCTGCGCGTGATGGGCTACATGGGCAGCAAGATGTTCAACGAGACCTACACGTGGAAACGCGCGAGCGCCGAGCTCAAGTGGTGCGACGCTCCGGCGACAGCCGCCACGCCGACACCCGCGGGCGGCGACCCGAAGCCCGCTCCCACCGAAGTCACGAAGAACGACCCGACGCCCGAACCCGACGCCGAGACGCCTCCTCCAGGCAAGGCTGCGAAATCGGGGATGGCGGATCTCGAGAAGATCGCCCGCGAGATGTTGAAGACCAAGCCCGGCGGCAAGCAGTGCACGGTGAACCTGCCGTACGTCGGCAACGTCAAGGTGCCGTGCCAGGGCTAAGAGGCTGGGGCGGCCGCTGCAACGTCGAACGAGCAGAGGCTGCGCCTCGCTGCACGAGGAAGCGACCAGGGATTGCAATTCAGCCTGACGGTGCGGCGGTCTTGATCGCCCGCGCCGTGGCGAGGTCGGCGAGCGCCTCGTAGGAGCTGGCAATCTCCAGCATCGCCTTCTGGGCGACCGGATCGCTCAACTGGCCCGCAACAGCGCGCGCTTCCTCGGCGCGCTGCCGCCAATACGCCGGATCGTTCACCGTTGCTTCAGCAGACATGGAAATTGAACCCCGCGCCCGACGGCAAAGTTCCAGCACCCGGTTCATGGGGTGGGCGCGATCAACGCTGGTCAATCTCGATTGCTCGTATTTCGTTTGAGCTTAGCGCGTTCGGCAAGCCGGTCATAGCCGTCCGCTATGCCTCGCATGATGCGGCGGGCGTCGGGGTCCGTCATCAAGCTCGCCTGCTGGCGCGCTTCCTCTGCAAGCGCCCGCCACCGCTGCTCGCCATTGTCCGTGTGTTTGCCTTCTGGCGGCATGCCGCGCCGTCACCCCCAAGGTGGACCCCTCAACCTGAAACGCAGGCCCCGCGCGCTCGTTCCCGATGCTTGCGCAAATGTGAAGGGATGCCGGGCGCCTGCACCATTCGCCAACCAAGTTGATGTAGGGTGGCCGCAGGACTTGGAGGATCGAAGACATGCGCTTGCTGCCGGCACTGGTGATGATACTTGCAACGGCTACGCCCACGCTGGCGCTGCCGCCAACCCCGCAGCCGGCAACCGCCATGGCGGTCGTTCGCGTGGCCGATCTCGACCGCGCTCCCGCCCGCAAGGCGCGCGCGTATCGCCACTACCGCCGCTATGCGCCGGCCCGGGTGGTGATCACCTCGGGCCATCCGCTGAGCCGGTTTCCGGGCGAGATCCAGTACCGCTATCTGCCGGGGACCTACTGCTGCTGCTGTCGCGGCTGGTGAGCCTGCTGGCAGCCATTCCATTGAATGCAGATGTGCCCAGGCGCCGCGATCCCAGATCACGGACGTTGAATAGCCGTTTGCGGAGCTGCGCGGGTCGGCCCGGCACTTGATTGAACAGTCGACCGCGCAAGCCGCTCAGCCGGCGATGCGCCGGGCGATCTCGGCGACGTCGTAGCCCTCTTGACCCTCGTCGTTGGTCGCCTGAGGCATGGGGATCGGCATGACCGGAACGCACAGCTCCGTCCTGCGATGCATCTCGCGCGTGATCTGCGGATCGTTGAGGTGGACCGCCACGAAGGGACGCTCATAATCAACCGTCAGCGCCCGCTTGGGGACGATCTCACCGTGTAAGTGCGCGAACAGCGCACCGATGTCGTCGTAGCCGCCGACATGGGTATGGACGGCGAAGGCCCCGCCGGGGAGCGTCTGGCGGCCGATGCCCGGCGCCAGCTCGAGGCCCGCGCAGGAGAGCACCGGAACGCAGGCGTCGTAGCGAATGAGCTCAGGGGCGGTTGTTCTGGGGTTGTCGTGAAAGATGCCGAAGGCCTGCTTGACGCGCTTGCGCGCACAATTCTGAGCAAGCCACTCGCCAATGCGCTGCCACGCCTCGCCACAAGACGACGCGTATGGCCCCATGCCGCGCGCGTAAAAGACAGCCGTGGGCGGCATTTGACGATAGGTGACGCGCATCGAGCTCCTGCCCTGGCAGAACTTCCCCGGCGTCTCCTTAATCCTGAGGTCTTGCACAAGAGTTCGCCATCAGCTGACAATTTTATGAAAAGTGCATGCAGTCAGCCGCTGGCAGCGCGCCCGGGGCAGTTTTGATGTGCTAAGCCCAGAATATTCCGGGCTGACAGGGGAGGAACACCATGGCGGATGAGGCGCATGCACCGAAGTCCGCGACGCCCATCACCTGCGCGCACAACCGCTCCGTTCTCGGCGCGCTGCCGTTCGGCGACCGGGCTGATTTCGAGGACGCCCGGCGCGGGTTCATCGGCAGCCTGCCGAAGGTGGAATTCCGCAATGCCGACGGACGGGTGATCTACTCGCTCGAGGACTACGCCTTCCTCGCCGACGAGCAGGCCCCCGACACGGTGAACCCGAGCCTGTGGCGGCAGGCCCGGCTCAACATGAACCACGGCCTGTTCCAGGTCACCGACTGCATCTACCAGGTGCGCGGCTTCGACATCTCCAACATGACGATCATCGAGGGCGCGCGCGGCGTCATCGTCATCGATCCGCTGATCTCCGCCGAGATCGCCCGCGCCGGCCTCGAGCTCTACTTCCAGCACCGCGGACGAAGGCCGGTGACGGCCGTGATCTACAGCCACAGCCATGTCGACCATTTCGGTGGCGTGCGCGGCGTCGTCGACGAGGCCGACGTGAAGGCCGGCAACGTCGCGGTCATCGCGCCGGACAGGTTCCTGGAGGAGGTGACCAAGGAGAACGTGCTGGCCGGCACGCCGATGATCCGCCGCGCCATGTTCCAGTTCGGCGGACCGCTGCCCAAGGGCCCGCGCGGCCAGGTCGACGCCGGCCTCGGTAAGGTGACATCGCGCGGCACCGTCACGCTGATCCCGCCGACGCAGGTGATCCAGGACGCCGTGGAGCTGCACACCATCGATGGCGTCGAGATGATCTTCCAGCTCACGCCGGACACCGAGGCGCCGGCCGAGATGCACATGTTCTATCCGGGCCTCAGGGCGCTGAACCTCGCCGAGAATGCAACCCACAACCTGCACAATATCTATCCGATCCGCGGCGCCCAGGTGCGTGATGCCAACGCCTGGGCCAAGTATTTGAATGAGGCGCGCGACCAGTTTGCGCCGAAAGCGGACGTGGTGTTCGCGCAGCACCACTGGCCGGTGTGGGGCAATGCGCGCCTGCTCGACTACCTCGCCAAGCAGCGCGACGCCTACAAGTACCTGCACGACCAGACGCTGCGGCTCATGAACCACGGCTTCAAGGCAACCGAGATCGCCGAGCGCATGGCGCTGCCACGAAGCCTCGAGCAGGAGTGGCACGTGCGCGGCTACTACGGCACCTTCAGCCACAACTCCAAGTCGGTCTACCAGCGCTACCTCGGCTGGTATGACGCCAACCCCGCCAACCTCAATCCGCTGCCGCCCGTGGAACGTGCGAGGAAGGCCGTGGCCTACATGGGCGGCGCCGAGGCCGCATTGGCAAGGGCGCGCGAGGACTTCGCCAAAGGCGAATACCGCTGGGTCGCCGACGTCATGAGCCAGGTCGTGTTTGCCGAGCCGGAGAACCGCGCCGCGCGTGAGCTGTGCGCCGACGCGCTGGAGCAGCTCGGCTATCAAGCCGAGTCCGCAACCTGGCGCAACGCCTACCTGCTCGGCGCCCATGAGCTGCGCCACGGCAAGTCGGCTGCGGCCGTGCCTTCGCGCGCGGGAGGAGATATCGTGCGGGGCCTGTCGCTCGACCTGTTCTTCGACTTCCTCGGCGTGCGCCTCAATGGCGAGAAGGCCGAGGGAAAGACTGCGGTCGTCAACTGGGAGTTCCCCGATACCGGCGAGCGCTATGCCCTCAGCCTGCAGAACTGCGCGCTGACCTATCTTGCTGGCCGCCACGCGCCGCAGTCCGACTGCACCGTCACGCTCGACCGCACCACGCTCAACCGCGTCATCCTGCGCGAGATCGCGCTGCCGGAGGCGATGGGCCAGGGTCTCGTGAAGATCGCAGGCAACGGTGCGAAAGTGGCCGAGCTGTTCGGCCTGCTCGACGATTTCTCGATGGGCTTCGAGGTGATCGAGCCGCTCAGGGCCTCCCTCTCCCCGCCTGCGGGGAGAGGGTCGGGGTGAGGGGCGGACGCTTGCGCTGCGGATTGTTGCCGCCCCTCACCCTAGCCCTCTCCCCTTGCTGAAGGAGCATGGGGAGAGGGGACACG
Source organism: Hyphomicrobiaceae bacterium (assembly GCA_041288195.1). GTDB lineage: Bacteria > Pseudomonadota > Alphaproteobacteria > Rhizobiales > Hyphomicrobiaceae > AWTP1-13. The sequence continues at coordinate 12,832 of JBGGME010000330.1, read as the reverse complement.
GAGAGCCTCATGGACTTCGACTACGTCATCGTCGGCGGCGGATCGGCGGGTTGCGTGCTGGCCGGTCGGCTCAGTGCCGACGCGACGGCGCGCGTATGCCTGATCGAGGCCGGTCCCGACGACGACCACGTGCTCTGCCGCGTGCCGTTCGCCACTGCCATGTTCGTGCCGGGCAAGTGGCGCAACTGGGCGTTCCGAACGGTGCCGCAGGCCGCCCTCGACGGCCGCATCTGCTACCAGCCGCGCGGGGCCATGCTCGGCGGCTCGTCCGGCATCAACGCCATGATCTACATCCGGGGACACCCGAGCGACTACGACGATTGGGCCGCGCAGGGCGCGACCGGATGGTCGTTCGCCGACGTCCTGCCCTATTTCAAGCGCGCGGAGGGCAACGAGCGGCTGGGCGGCAGCCTGCACGGCACCGACGGGCCGCTCAATGTCGCCGATCTCGTTAGCCCCAACCCCCTGAACGAAACGTTTCTCGATGCGTGCGCGGAGCTGCAGCTCGCTCGCAACCGCGACTTCAACGGCGCGTCGCAGGACGGCGTCGGCCACTACCAGGTGACGCAGAAGGACGGCGAGCGCTGGAGCGCGGCGCGCGCCTACCTGTCGCCAGAGGTGCGCAAGCGGCCGAACCTGCGCATCGTCACAGGGGCGCGGGCGCTGCGAGTGCTCTTCTCGGAGCGGCGTGCGACCGGCGTCGTCTGCCGCCGCGGCGACAAGCGCAACGGCGCAGAGGAAACGATCGATGCCCACCGCGCCGTCATCCTGTCCGCGGGCGCCTTCCAGTCGCCGCAGCTCCTGATGCTGTCGGGCATCGGCCCGCCGGACGAGCTCGCCCGCCACGGCATCGCGGTCCAGTACGCCCTGCCGGGCGTCGGCCGCAACCTGCAGGATCACATCGACTTCACGCTGAACTACACGGCGGCGAGCCCGCACCTGTTCGGCTTCACCCCGCGGGCCCTGGCGCGGCTGCCGCGCGAGATCCTGCGCTGGCGGCGCGAGCGGAGCGGGCTGCTCACGACCAACTTTGCCGAGTCCGGCGGCTTCGTGAGGACCGATCCGTCGCTGCCGCGCCCCGACATCCAGCTCCACTTCGTCCTCGGCCTGGTCGACGATCATGGCCGCAAGCGGCACTTCAAGACCGGCTACAGCCTGCATGTGTGCGTGCTGCGCCCCATGAGCCGGGGCAGTGTAGGCTTGACGGACGCCGACCCTATGAGCGCGCCGCGCATCGATCCGGCGTTTCTCAGCGATCCGGCAGACCTGGAGCTGCTGGTCAAAGGCGTGAGGCTCGGCCAGCGCATCATGACGGCGCCGGCGTTCCGCGCGCTCGGACCCTCGGAGCTTCATGCGACCGATGCGAGCGACGATGCAGTCCTCGTCCGGCAGGTCCGCCAGCGCGCCGACACCATCTATCATCCCGTCGGCACCTGCCGCATGGGCGCCGCCGACGATCCGCAGGCCGTCGTCGACCCGACACTGAAAGTGCGCGGGCTCGAAGGCCTCTACGTCGTCGATGCGTCGGTCATGCCGTCGCTGATCGGTGGCAACACCAACGCGCCTACCATCATGATTGCCGAGAAGGCGGCCGACATGCTGCGCGCGGCCTGAAGCGAGTCCCGACCAAGCTTGCCGATGGGTTTGCGATATGGTGTCTGACCCGGAGGGTCAGACACCAACGGGAAAAGGGCCGATGCGCATCGCGCTGTGCAACGAGGTGATCCGCGAGCTCGCCTTCGAACGGCAATGCGAGTTCGCGCGCAAGATCGGCTACGACGGGCTGGAGGTCGCGCCGTTCACGCTCGGCGACGAGCCGCAGTTGCTGCCGGCATCGCGCCGCAGCGAGCTGCGGCGAGCCGCGAGCGACGCCGGCATCGCCATCACCGGCCTGCACTACCTGATGATCGCCCCCAAGGGCCTTTGCATCACCTCGAGCGACACCGGCCAGCGTGCCCGCACGGTCGAGGTCATGCGGCGTCTGTGCGGGCTGGCGGCCGACCTCGGCGCCAAGATCCTGGTGCACGGCTCGCCGGCCCAGCGGCGGCTCGAGCCGGGGCGCGAGACGGAGGGGCGCAAGTGGGGTGCGGAGTGCTTCGCGGCCGTGGCGGAGGCGGCTCAACAAGCGGGCGTCGTCTACTGCATCGAGCCGCTCGCCGGCCCCGATGCCAACTTCATCAACACGGTGGAGGAGGCCGCCGCCATCGTGCGCGCCGTCGACAATCCCGCGCTGCGCACCATGGTCGACTGCGCGGCGGCCGGGCGCGCCGAGGCGCAGCCGATCCCCGATCTCCTGCGACAGTGGCTGCCGACAGGGCTCATCGGCCACGTGCACCTCAACGATCCCAACCGCCGCGGCCCCGGCGAGGGCGAACTCCAGTTCGCGCCGGTCCTGCAGGCGCTGTCCGACGGCGGCTATTCCGGCATGGCTGCGGTCGAGCCGTTCGTCTACGAGCCCGACGGCCCCAGCTGTGCGGCGCGCGCCATCGGCTACGTGCGCGGCGTGATGCAGACGCTGGCGTGAGGGACCTTGCATGAAGATCGAGGCGGTGGACTTCTTCTACCTGTCGATGCCGCAGGTCACCGACGAGGCCGACGGCAGCCAGGATGCTCTGCTCGTGCGAGTTGCGGCCGGCGGCCATGTGGGCTGGGGCGAGTGCGAGGCGGCGCCGCTGCCCTCGATTGCCGCCTTCGTATGCCCCATGTCGCACGGCGTATGCCGGCCGGTCGGCGCCTCGATCCTGGGCCGGACGCTCGAAAGCGCTTCCGATATCGCCGCCATGTCGGCCGCCGTCGCCTACGACAGCATGGACCTGCTGCAGGCTGCCCACACCATGTCGGGCGTCGAGATGGCGATGTGGGACCTGCTGGGCAAGGCGCGCGGCGAGCCTGTGTGGAAGCTGCTGGGATACGCGCGCAGCCATCCCAAGACGCCCTATGCCTCGGTGCTGTTCGGCGATGCCCCGCAGGCGACCCTGGAGCATGCAAAGCGCATCCGCGCCGATGGCTTCGCGGCGGCAAAATTCGGCTGGGGCCCGATCGGCCGCGGCAGCGCGGCGGCGGACTGCGACCAGCTGATGGCTGCGCGCGAGGGCCTGGGGCATGATGCGCTGCTGCTCGTCGATGTCGGGCAGATATTCATCGAGGACGTGGAGCGGGCAGCCGAGCGGCTCCCCGCACTGGAGGCCGCCCGCGCAACCTGGCTCGAGGAGCCGTTCCAGGCCAGCGCCTATGCCAGCTACGCCGCGCTCGCAAAACGCAGCAGCAAGGTCAAGCTTGCCGGCGGCGAGGGCGCGCACGAGGTGCACATGGCGCGCCACCTCATCGACTACGGCAGCGTCGGCTACATCCAGATCGACTGCGGCCGCATCGGCGGCATCGGCCCGGCGAAGAAGATCGCCGACTATGCAGCCCCGCGCGGCGTCACCTACGTCAATCACACCTTCACGTCCAACCTGGCGCTGTCGGCCTCGCTGCAGCCCTACGCCGGCCTCGCCGATCACCGCATCTGCGAGTACCCCACGGCCACCAAGCCCGTCGCGCAGGCCTTCACGCGCAACCGCATCGCCCGCGACGGCAACGGCGAAGTGCGCGCGCCGGAGGCACCCGGGCTCGGCATCGAGATCGCGCCGGAGGGGGTGCGGCAATATCTCCTCGATGTCGAGATCAAGGTTGCCGGGAAGGTCCTCTACCGCTCGCCGACGATTGGCTGAAGCCGGGCGCGGCACGGAGTTGTGGGGCTGACTTGCGTTTGTGGCACCCCGGCAGCTTCGGACACGGAAAATGCTTGCCGTGCCGGTCGCGGCGTTGTTGCGGCGGGCGCGAGTCGCTAGTGTGCCGCCGACGGGTCACGCAAGGTCCCCCAGCTCCCCATGAAGATGCAAAGCTCAGACGGCGCCGCACCCGGACGCGAGGGCGCCGCTGCTTCCCCGGCCGCCTCGGTCACGCTCATGACCGCCACTGCGCTCGCGGTGGCCGACATGATCGGCATCGGCGTGTTCACCAGCCTCGGCTTCCAGGTCAAGGACCTGCCGTCGGGCTTCTCGCTGGTGATGCTGTGGCTGGTCGGTGGCATCATGGCGCTGTGCGGAGCACTGTCCTACGCCGAGCTGGCGGCGGCCTTCCCGCGCTCGGGCGGCGAGTACAACTTCCTCTCCCGCATCTACCACCAGGCGTTGGGCTTCATGGCCGGTTGGGTGTCGGCAACGGTCGGCTTCGCGGCGCCAGTGGCGCTCGCCGCCATGGCGTTCGGCCAATACCTGACGGGCGTCATCCCGGGCTCCCCGCCGCTGCTGATGGCGCTGCTCGTGGTCTGGCTCGTCACCGCCATCCAGCTCGCCGGCATCCAGCAGGCGGCCGCCTTCCAGAACATCTCGACGCTGCTCAAGGTGGCGCTGATCCTGCTCTTCATCATCGCCGGCTTTGCCGTCGGCGAGCCGCAGGGCGTCTCGTTCGCGCCGTCGGCGGCCGATTGGGGGTACATCACCAGCGGGCCGTTCTTCATCAGCCTGTTCTACGTCATGTACTCTTACGCCGGCTGGAACGCGGCAACCTACATCGCCAGCGAGATCCGCGATCCTCGCCGCGACCTGCCGCTGTCGATGCTGATCGCGGTGGCAACCGTGACGCTCCTTTACGTCGCGCTCAACGCCGTGTTCCTCTACACCACGCCGATCCCCAAGCTGGCAGGCCAGATCGACGTCGGCCTGGTGGCCGGCAAGCAGATCTTCGGCGACGCCGGCGGGCGCATGGTCGGCGCGCTGATCTGCATCGGCCTCGTATCCGCGGTCAGCGCCATGATGTGGATCGGGCCGCGGGTGACGATGGCAATGGGCGAGGACCTGCCGCTGCTGGCGGTGTTCGCGCGCAAGACCAGGGGCGGGGTGCCGGCGTTCGCCATCCTGCTCCAGGCTGCCGTTGCAACGATCATGTTGTTGACGCAGACGTTCGAGTCGGTGGTGAAGTTCGTGCAGTTCGCGCTGACCTTCTGCTCCTTCCTGGCCGTTCTCGGCGTCATCGTCCTGCGCTTTACCAGGCCGGACCTGCCGCGCCCCTATCGCGTCTGGGCCTACCCCCTGCCGCCTCTCCTTTTTCTCGCCATGTCGCTCTTCATGATGATCTATCTGCTGCGGGAGCAGCTGCGGGAGGCTCTCATCGGACTGGCGATCATGCTCGTGGGCCTGGTGATCTATCTCCTGTCGTCGATGTTCCGTCCCACCCTCGAAGAGAAGGCCAGCTGAGCCGTCGCGCCATGATGATCAGACCCAAGTCCGTCCACCCTGCCCTCGCCGCGCTGGCCGCTCTCGTGCTGGTCCTGTCGTTCGCGGTCGCACCGCGCGCCGCGGCCGAGAGCAACCGCGCCAACGACACCGCACGCATCCTGGCCGGCTTGCCGGTCGCCGCGGACTCCTCGCTGGCGCCACTGATGAAAGAGCCGGCGTGGCAATCGCACGCGCGCGCGCTCGACTCGGCGTGGGCCGACCTCGAGCGCCGGCAGCTGTCGCGCATCCGCGCCTGGTCGGCGGCCAACATCACCTCGCCGCAGCAGACCGCGTTCTACATGTTCAGCGGCCCGGACTATCTCTACGTCGACGCGTTCCTGCCCAACCGGTCGACCTACGTGCTGTGCGCGCTCGAGCAGGTCGGCTCGATCCCGCTCCTCACGGAAGCGTCGCGCCGCACGATGTCCTACGGGCTCCCGGGCCTGCGCTCCTCGATCAGCACGGTGCTGAGCTACAGCTTCTTTATCACCAAGAAGATGCGGGCAACGTTCGGGAGCAACACCTACAGGGGCGCGCTGCCGATCATCTACGTCTTCCTTGCGCGCTCGGGTAAGACGCTCAAGGAGGTGAGCCTCGTCGCCATCAACGAGGACGGCACGATCGTCCCGGCTTCGGACGAAGCCGCGAGCGCAACTGCGCCCGGCGCCAAGATCGTGTTCTCGGGCAGCGATGGGAAGCCGCAGACGCTTTACTACTTCCGCACCGACATCTCCGACGACGGCCTCAAGAAGAGCGGCTTTCTCAAGTTCGCGGGCAACCTCGGCAAGGGCGACAGCTACATCAAGAGCGCCTCTTACCTGCCGCACGCGGACAGCTTCTCCAAGATCCGCGATTTCCTGTTGAGTCAGAGCCAATCGATCGTGCAGGACGACTCCGGCATCCCGCTCCGCTTCTTCAAGCCCGAGGAATGGCGGCTGCGGCCGTTCGGAAACTACCTCGGCCCCATCGGCGAGTTCCCGGGCCGCTACCAGAAGGGGCTCAACGACCTCTTCCACAAGGCCAAAGCGCCGCGCCTCGATTTCGGGGTGGGCTATCGCTGGCGGCCCAACGAATCGAACCTTCTGCTGGCCGAGAAAAAGGCCCGATGAGCCCGCCGGGGATCGTTAAGCATCGGGCCCGCCAGTAGATTTTGGGCGGGGCGTGTGACGCCCTGTCATAGCTCCGCCTCACGGATTGTGGTATCCCACTTGCATCGCATGCAGCGTGCTCCGACGCGCGCGTGTGCCGGGGGCAACCGTGTAGGAGACCGGAATGCTGCGGGCTGCTGCTGGCAGCGTTGTGGCGATCGGCCTGATGGCCTTGGGAGTATCGGCTCAGGGCACCTCGGGGTGTGGCGAAGCCTACAAGGCCGCCTGGGAGAATCTGAAGCGCGAGGACTACGCCAAGCTGACACCCGAGCAGTTGGCAAGCCTCAGCCGCAAGGCGCTGCGCATCTACGATGCCTGCCAGACCGGGGACGTGCACGACATCAAGGCGCTGTTCAAGCGGCTGGAGCAGCCCCCGAAGTAAGTACCCGGCGCACCAGCGATACCTGCTTGTCTCTCGAATGCGATCTTCACATTAGCGTCAGCCCTGTTGTTGGGTGTCTTGGCTCGCCGCATATGTGATAGCAATTTACATCCGCCCAGCGACCAGCGTCAGGACCTCCCAAAACCATGAAGCAAAGCTATGTGCACGGTGCAGCGTCGCTCGTCGCCTGCCTCGCGTTGCTCGCTGCCACGCCAGCTCGAGCCCAGGCGCCCGCGCCGCAGGAAAGCGTCGAGGTGATCGTCTCGCCGCGAGCAGGCCAATCGCATACCGGCGTGCGCAACTTCTTCCAGGCTTTCAAGGAGAAACTGGTCGGCGGCTACATCCTGCCGATGACGCGATGCGAGAAATGGTCCGTCCCCAAGTCCCAGGTCGAGGCGGTGAAGAAGGAGGCTGCCAAGCGTGGCGTCGTGGTCACCGAGCTCGGCGGCGCCCGCTTCGAGCACATGATGCAGTCGGCGCCGGACGATACCAAGCTCAACGCCAAGCAACGCGCAATGCTGGAGCGGGTCAAGGCGGCCAAGGCAACGCAGGGCGTCAAGCTGATGATGGGGCCGCCGCCCGCGGTGCTCGAGCACACCCTCACGAGGAACCCGGACGATCCGACGGCAGGCAAGATCACGGTTGCGATGGACAGCAACACCACCAAGACCATCGTGCGCACCAGCATCGACCTCAAGCCCAACCTGTGCATCTGGCGAGGCACGATGGAGGAGACGGGAGCGCAGGTCACGCTGATGTGGTGGCCCGACGGCAGCATGGCCGGCACCGTGCAGGAGCAGAACCGCGTCTATTCGATCCGGCACGTGGGCGGACCCCTCTACGCCATGGTGGACATGAGCGGCGACCGCATGCCCTCCGACCATGCGCCGATGCCGACGCGGCTGCGCAGCGCCGATCCCAACCTGCGCGACGATCCTCTCGTCAACCACGGCGACGCGAGCATGCTGCGGACCGTGACTGCCGGCATGCGCCTGCCGAAGCCGGCCGCGGAGAAGAAGGCGCAACCGATCGCGGCGCCACCACTGGCGCCCGACCGACAGGACATCATCATCGACGTCGCAATCGCCTATACCAGGAAGGCCGCCGCCCACTACACCGACATCAAGCGCGAGCTGATCGACCTTGCCATCGAGGAGGGCAACGAGTCGTTCCGCAACAGCGGGGTGGGCAACGTCAAGCTGCGGCTCGTGCACGCCTATCAGACCGACTACGTGGAGGAGGGCGCGCACTTCGACCACGTGTGGCGCTTCGCCGACAAGGGCGATGGCTACATGGAGGAGATTCACGGCCTGCGCAACAAGCACAAGGCCGACGTGGCGGTGCTGCTGGTCGACGACTCGGCGGGATGCGGGCTGGCGACGCGGGTGTACGCAGACCCCGATGAGGCGTTCGCCGTCGTGCATCACGAGTGCGCAGCGGCCTCCTATACGGTCGCGCACGAGATCGGCCACCTGATCGGGGCGCGCCACGACCTCTCCATGGACAAGGTCATGAGCCCGTTCCCCTACGGCCATGGCTACGTCAACGGCACCAAGTGGCGCGACATCATGAGCTACAAGGAGAGCTGCGCCGGCTGTCCGCGGCTGCCGGTGTGGTCGAACCCCAAGGTGCTCATCAAAGGCGAGCCTGCGGGTACGCCCGAGCAGGACAACGCTCGCGTGATCGCCGAGCAAGCGGCGCGCGTGGCCGCGTTCAGATGATGGCGAGGCTGCATTCGCTTGCGGAACGTCCCTTCCGCGTGCTGCTCAAAGGTTGAGGCAATGATCTACGCACGCACGATCTGCGCGGCCCTGGTGCTCGCCTGCCTCCTTGCGTTTGCCGGGGGAGCGGCGCTCGCACAATCCGAGCCCGACCAGGTCCAGCTCATCCTGTCGCGACCGCAGAGCAAGGCCAGCTTCCGCAACTCGCTTCCCCGCGGCGCCTACGAGGCCATCAAGCGACGTGCGGGACAGGCGAACGTGCATGTCCTGCCGATGAGCAGGACCGAGATCTGGTCCGTGCCCAGGGCCAACGCGACCGCGGTGAGAAGCGAGGCGGTCCGCTACGGCGCAACCGTGGAGCTGATGGCCGCCACGTCCGGGCCGGCATTCAAGACGGCGTCGGCCAACGTCGACATGAGCGAGAGACAGCGCCTGGCCTTCGAGCAGGCCAAGACGTCGCTCGCTGCCGTCGGCATCAAGGCAATGACAGTGCCGCCCCCGGCCATGATCGAATACGCCATGACAAAGGGCGCCAGCGGCACCGCGCCTCCGAGCAAGATGGCGATCGAGCTGAAAGAGAACGAGGTGGTCACGATCACTGGCAAAAGCGTCGACAAGCGGGACAACCTCTATGTGTTCAGGGGCAGCGTCGACGGCACGGAGGCGCCGGCGACGCTCATGTGGTGGGGTGATGGCAAGATGGTGGGCACCGTGCAGCACGCGGGCCACATCTACATGTTCCGACACATGGGCGGCACGGTGTACGCCTCCGTCGAGATGAGCATGGAGCGCATGCCGCAGGAGCACGCGCCTATGTCCGCCCGCATGCGCAGCGCCGATCCTGGCCTGCGCGACGACCCGCTGGTGCAGCAGGGCGAGGCCGGCGCGCTGCGCAAGGTCACGACGGGCATGCGCGCTCCCGCGCCGCCCAGGACCGGTGCCGAAAGGAGGGCGCCGACAAAGGGAGCCGCAGTGGGCGGAGAGATCGTCATCGACGTGATGGTGGCCTACACGAAGAAGACGGCGGCCAACTACGGCGACATCAAGCGCGAGCTCGTCGACCTCGCCATCGAGGAAGGCAACGAGGCGTTCCGCAACAGCGGCCTCGGCCACATCAAGCTGCGGCTCGTGCACGCCTACCAGACCGGCTACGCGGAGGAGGGCGAGCATTTCGACCACGTATGGCGCTTGGCCGACAAAGGCGACGGCTACATGGAGGAGGTCCACCCCCTGCGCGACAGGCACAAGGCCGACGTGGCGATCCTTATCGTCGACGACCCCAAGGGCTGCGGACTGGCAACGCGCGTCTACGCCGATGCCGATGAAGCCTTCGCCGTGGTGCATCACGACTGCGCGGCGCTGACCTATTCGCTGGCGCACGAGATCGGCCACATCATCGGCGCGCGCCACGAGCCCAACATCGACAAGAGCACGACGCCGTTCCCCTACGGGCACGGCTACGTCAACGGCACCAAGTGGCGCGACATCATGAGCTATCGGGAGAGCTGCGGCGGCTGTGCGCGCGTCCCCGTGTGGTCGAGCCCCAAGGTGCTGATCCGGGGCGAGCCCGCCGGCACGCCCGAGCAGGACAACGCCCGCGTGATCGCCGAGCAGGCGGCGCGCGTGGCGGCGTTTCGCTGACGGCACGCGCTCTGCGTTCCCGGATGCCGAGCGCGGCCTCGCAGGCCGGCGCGAGGCAAGCCGGGATCTTGCCTTAACGTGGAGCCGCGTGCTCGCTTCCCGATCTGAGGTCGAGGCCCCGGCTCGGAGCCGCGCGGACTTTGTCCGCGGTGCTCCGGCCGGGGATGCAAAGGGAGGGGTGGCTGCCTATTCGGCGGCGCGCAGCGGTGTCGGCTCGGGGTGCACCGAGGCGGCGAGCTGCCGGGCGTAGACCTCCTGCCAGGGGGCCTCGCCCTCGCTGACGAAGTAGCCGCTGCGGGCGGCGCGGTAGACCTGCGGGTCCTCGACGCCGGGCGGCGGCGTGCCCTTGTCACGGAGCGCGCGGGCGGCCATCAGCAGGCGGCGGCGCGTGCGCGTGATCATCTGGTCCGACGGCGCCAGGTGCTCGAGGGTGTGGTCGACGATGCCGCCCATGCTCTCGGTGATGGCCTGGTCCTGCAGGTGGATGCCGTCGATGCCGCTGTAGATCTCGTTGCTCCGCTGCGCGGCGCGGTCCATGCCCCAGTCGTTGCTCTCGTTCTGCTCCATGCGCCAGCGCCCGAGCCAGTCGGTGGTGTTGGGCAGCATCTTGTTGCCGCGGCTGGTGCCGCCGATGGGGCGGCCGTCCTTGAAGGCGGGTTGCGGCAGCGACATGGCTGAGATTGCCCGCTTCCACCAGATGAAGACGAACATCGTATGGGTGTCGTCGAGCGGCACCCAGCCGCGCGCGTGCATGTGGGTGCCGAACTCGCCGTTGGGCGCCTGCGACCAGAACGGGAAGAGGAAGTTGCCGAACCGCCAGTAGGTCTTGCCGGGCGCAGCCTCGCGGTAGCCGGCATACTGCGTGCCCCAGGGCGTCTCGGCCAGGTGGTACTCGGGCGCGCGGTTGATGACCGTGTGGCGGACGGGCTCGCTCTCGGACAGCTCGTCGGGGTCGACATGACCGGCGTGCAGGAAGCCGAAGTGGGAGGTGTCGATCTCGCCCTCGAGCGCCTGCAGCCAGTTGCAGTCGCGCTGCACGAAGCTGACCTTGATCTCGTCCTCGGGCATGTCGAGGATCTCGAACGCCGGCAGCGGCGGCGCCTTGGCGCTCTTGCCCATGTAGACCCAGACGACGCCGGCGCGCTCCACGACCTTGTAGGCCCTGGTCTTCACCTTCTCCTTGAAGCCCGGCGGCGGCAGGCTCGGCATGTCGACGCAGTTGCCGGCGACGTCGAACTTCCAGCCGTGATAGATGCAGCGGATGCCGCCTTCCTCGTTGCGGCCGAGGAACAGCGACGCGCAGCGGTGCGGGCAGCGGTGGTCCATGACGCCGACGCGGCCGGCGCTGTCGCGGAAGGCGATCAGCTTCTCACCGAGCAGCATGAGCCGGACGGGTGCGCCGTCGCGCTCGAGCTCGGAGGACATGGCCGCGGGGATCCAATAGCAGCGCATCAGATCGCCCATCGCTGTGCCCGGGCCGACGCGCGTGAGCTCGATTCCGTCTTTCGCCGTGGTCATGCGATCCTCCCGATACGGTTCTTGGCCCGCTTGTCAGATCGACTGCAGGCTAGCATACGGACGGTCGCGTCGTCAGGAGCGCCTCTTGCGGGCGCGAAGGTCTATGACGCCGGGGGCGGCGCGGGGGTCGGTGCCGGCCGGATAGATCGTGTGCTTCTGGATCTTCTGGGTGCCGGTGGTCGGGAGCGCTTCGACGATGTGCAGCCAGCCGGGAGCCTTGTAGTAGGCGAGGCGCTCGTGGCAGTGGCGGAAGATCGCATCGGCGGCCTCGGCGGAAAGGCGCGGGCGCCGCAGCACGATGCAGGCCAGCACATCCTCCTCGCGCAGCTCGTCCTTGACCGCCATGACGGCCGCCTGGGCCACGTCCGGGTGGGTGAGCAGGACCGCCTCAATCTCGGCGGCGGCGATGTTCTCGCCGGAGCGGCGGATGACGTTCTTCTTGCGGTCGACGAAATGCAGCATGCCGTCAGGGCTGCGCGAGACCACGTCGCCGGTGTGGAACCAGCCGCCGCGCCAGGCGGTCTCGGTGGCGGCCTCGTCGTCGAGGTAGCCCGAGAAGCAGCCCCGCCGCGGCGTGGCAGCCGAGTGGCGGATGAGCATTTCGCCGGGCTGCCCGTCCGGCACGTCGCGGTCGTGGTCGTCGACGACGCGCACGTCGATGCCCGGCACGGCGCGACCGAAGGCACGGGTGCCGGTCTGGCGTGGCTCGTGGCTGTCGGAGAGCACGCGCACCATCTCGGTCATGCCCCACAGCTCGATCATCGGGAAGCCGAAGCGGGCCTCGAAGGGGGCGTGAAGCTGCGGCTCGATGCCGGCGCCGAGGCCGAAGCGCACGCCGTGGGCGCGGTCCTGTGGGCTCGGCGGCTGGCCGAGCAGCAGCGGCGCGATGATGCCGAGGTAGTGAACGACGGTCGCTCGCGTCTCGGCGATCTCGCTCCACCAGTGCTGGGGATGGAAGCGGTCGGGCTGGACCTGGGCGTTGCCGGTGAGGATTGCGCCCATCAGCGACACGACGCCGGAGTTGATGTGATAGAGCGGCAGTGGATTGTAGATGCGCTCCTTGCCGATACGGATGTCGGCCGAGCCGCCGAGCGCCGCATACCAGGCGCCGGAGGCGACCTCGTAGCCGTGCGAGAGGATGCAGCCCTTGGGCCGGCCGGT
>JBGGME010000329.1:0-6623 GCA_041288195.1 Hyphomicrobiaceae bacterium | reverse complement strand
GGCCAATATCGAACGCATGCGCCGACGCGACGAAGTGAGTCCCTGACCGAGCTCCCCGGCACTCTGCGCAGCCAGCCGCCCCCGCGCAAGATAAAGTTCTCGAGTTTGCACCAACGAGAGCTTCGATGGAGCCTTGCTAGTCGTTATCCGCCATCGGTTTATGAGCAGCGTCGTTGTTCGTGTCGCGGCTCGCGCCGTCGTTGCTACCAACGTCAAGAGTCTTCGTTCTTTAATCAGCCGCTAATGCTCGTCGCGCGATCTCACAGTTCAACTGACTATCGCGAAAGGAGCCCGCCAAGGTCCAGAAATGGGGCAAAGATGCGCGCAATGCTAACCAGATCGATAATGGCCACCTCGGATTGGGAGATCAGAATGAAGCTTCGAGCCTACGGCAGTTGCAGTCGGGCGAGCGGAGCCGGCGGCCACGAAGGTGCCCGAGAGTGTGGGCTTTGTGACGCCCTGACAATTGTTGTTGGCACAAAGAGCAATGCGCGAATGTGCTAGTGCCCTGCGGGCACGGGAGGCGAGGTCGCGCCAACACGTGAACGTCGGATCTTGATGCGTCGCTTGCCCTAATCTTTGGCGTTGTGCCGCTGGTGTTGGCGACGGGCCGGCAAGGACGGCACGTTCCTCACCTTGCCGGTTCGGGTGGCGCGGGCGCCTCGGTGTCCGGATTGAGGTTGAGCAGCGGCACCGGCGCGCTGCCGTACATGTTCACTGGCAGATTGCCCGACCAGCGCTTGGCGAACTCGAGCTGGATCAGCGAGGAGTTGGAGCGCAGCGCCTGGCCCTGCGCCTCCAGCGCCTTGGCCTCGGCGAGACCGACCAGTTCCTTGCCCTTGGCCTGGGCGGTGGCGAGGAGGAGCTCGCCGTCGGCCTTGCCGCGCGCCGTCTCGCGCGCCGCGTTGGCCTCGCCCTCGGCCGCAATCTTCTGGCGCTGGGCCACTACCTCTGCCATGCGGCGCTCCTGCTCGGACTGCTCGACCTTGGCCTTGGCGATGGCGGCGGAGTCGACGGCGCGGCGGTACTGCTCGGTGTAGCGGATGTCGTTGATCTGGAAGTCGACGATGGTGATGCCGAACAGCTCCATGGCATCGGCAACCAGGCTCTTCTGCACCGACAGCGCCACGTCGCCGCGGTGGGCTGCAACTTGCGTGATGTTGATCTTGCCCATCTCGCGCTTGAACCGGTCGATCATGAACGACTCGAGGTTGGCGCGGTAGTCGCGGTTGGTCGTGAACACGCGGCGCACGTCGTTCTCGGAAATGCGGTAGTTGAGCGTGACCGCCGCATCGAGCTCCTGGTTGTCGATGGTGTAGGTGTTGAGGTGGTCCTTGGTCATGCGCTGGATGTTGATCGGGAAGGTCTCGAGCCCGTTGACGAAGGGGATGCGCAGGTGCAGGCCCGGCCCCGCCACCGAGTTGAACTGGCCAAAGCGCGTCACCACCGTGCGCTCGTACTCGCCCACCGTGAAGAACGGCGACACGACATAGAGGATCACGCCGACGGCGATGAGCCCCACCAGCCCGGCGATGCCGAACAGCCCCTTGGGCATGCCACCACCGCCTGCGCCCGGAAGCCTCGGAACGGAAGTCTGAGCCATAACGCAACCCCAACACGCTTGCCGGCGCAACCCTGGCGCCCCCGGCCTATTATCTCCAGCCCCAGTAAACACTTCGCTCTGGGCAAGCTTGGGGCAGGCTCCCCCTCCCCGCTTGCGTTCCCGGAAGCCAAGCCCGGCCCGCAAGGGCCGAGGGCGAGGCTATCCGGGATCTTGCCCCTCAGCACGTCCCTGGGATGCCCTCACTTCAGCAGCCCCGCCGTCAGATCGACGAGGAACTTGACCAGGAACGGCAGCAGGATCGGCAGCACGGGCACGATGATCGTGCCGAAGAACGACTCCAGCGACCGGAAGTTGAACGGCCACACCGGTATCCGGCGCTCGAGCTCGGTGAACAGCGCCCCGGTCTTGGCGATATCGGACACGAGGTCGGTGGAGAACTCGCGCTCGAGGCGGCGGATCTGCGCGCTGCGCGCGCTCGCCACGATCATCAGGAAGCGCTGCTTCTCGTCCTGCATGACCTTGTGCGCTGCAGTGAGCGGCAGGAAGAACATGAGCGGGGCCAGCACGGCATAGCTGGCAAGCAGCACCGGATTGCCTATGTCCACCCAGATCGGAAAACCCTGCACGACGATCTTGTCGATCACTTTGAGCGATATATAGATCCCGGACAGGAACAGGATGGTATTCACGATCATCGCCACGTCGCCGATCCGCTTCAGCCCGCAGCATCTGTCGGGGTGCAAGGGCTCGACGTTGATGTCGAGGCGGTAGACGTTGAAGTACCTCCGCAGGCCCCATGAGAACACGAGGCTGGTCCACGTGAGGTTCAGCATCAGATAGCTCAGCAGCGTCTGCAGGAAGGCCGAATAGAGTCCGACGGCGGAGAACCCGCGCGCGGTCCCCATCTGCTCCTTCAGGAGCGTGCCGTCCGAGATCCAGCTGTGCTCCGGGCTGTCCAGTTGCTGGACGTAGTAGAGGGCGTTCAAGGTGACCGCGAGAAGGAAGAAGCACAGTCTCGCGGTGTAGCTGTTGAAGCGCTTTTCGATCCATGTCGTGAAGCGCGTATATTTCTCATGCTCTCGTTCGCTCGTGAATTTCGTCATCTCGAGGAACAGCCTGGGTATCTCGATATAGAAATGCAGAACCAGGCCGACGATCAGCGGCCAGATCGCCAGCATGGGAACGGACCAGCTGATATTCTTGGGGTAGGTGAGGAACTGCGGACCGGGGTTCGCTGGCTCGCTCAGGAGCGCTCCGCCGGTCAGGGGGAACGAGACGAGGACGAGGAAGCCTATTGCCAGTCGTGTCGGCGTGGCCCCGAGAGCGACGAGCAATCGCATGACGGGCTCGGAGCTGTAGACGCGGAAGTCGAACTTGGTGGTCATGCGTGCAGACGCGCGCTGCCGATCGCAGCGGTCCCCCACAAACTCCGCGCGCCCCCTTCGCCCGCAGCGTAGGCGAGTTCCGAGGCCGCATCCAGTGCGTTGGGCCATGTGCGGATGGTGTCGGCGGTCTTGCCGATCCGCTTTCAGGCAGGCGCGCGCCGACCCGCATTGCCTGCACCGGGGTGACGATGCGATCCTCGCCGGCGCGAGAGCACGAGGAGAGACCCGTCGCGTGATCAGCCTGTCGAGCTTCATCCGCTTCCACGCCCAGCGCGCGCCGCAGCGCCCCGCGATCCACTACGCGGGAGCCGCCATCGGCTACGCCGAGCTCTACCGCCGCATCGAGACGGCGGCGGGCTGGCTGGCTTCGCGCGGCGTCCGCCCCGGCGACATCGTGGCGCTGCTGATGAAGAACAGCCCGGCCTTCGTCGAGCTGACGTTCGCCATCAGCCACCTCGGCGCCGTATCGCTGCCCGTCAACTACCGGCTTGCCGCCGAGGAGGTCGGCTACATCCTCGACCACGCCGGCGCCAAACTGCTCCTGTGCGACGCCGAGCTCGCCCCCGCGGCGCGCGGCTTCCCCAGCGTCGTCCTCTTCGACGAGCCCGCCCAGCACGACAGCACGCGCCTTGGCCCTACCGCACCGCCGGCACCCACGCCAATGTACGCCGGCAAACCCGACGACCTCTTCCGCCTCATGTACACCTCGGGCACCACCGACCGCCCCAAGGGCGTCATGCACAGCTACACCAACTTCTACTGGAAAAGCGCCGACCACGTGCTGGCGCTCGGCCTCGGCGCCCACGACCGGCTGCTCGTCGCCGGCCCGCTCTATCACGTCGGCGCCTTCGACCTGCCGGGCATGGCCGTGCTGTGGGTAGGCGGCGCCATCTCGATCCTGCGCGACTTCGATGCCGCCGGCGCGCTCTCGGCCATCGCCGAGCAGAGGCTGACCTGCGCCTGGCTCGCCCCGGTCATGCTGGGCGGCATCCTCGCCCACCCCGAGCGCCACGCCTACGACGTCACCAGCCTGCGCTGGGTGATCGGCGGCGGCGAGCGCACGCCCGAGGCCCGCATCCGCGCCTTCACCGGCCTCTTCACGCAAGGCCGCTACATCGACGGCTTCGGCATGACCGAGACCTGCAGCGGCGACACGCTGATGGAGGCCGGCCGCGAGATCGAGAAGATAGGCTCCGTCGGCCGCGCGCTGGCCCACGTCGAGATCGAGATCCGCGACGAGGCCGGCCGCACGCTCCCGCCCGGCGAAAGCGGCGAGATCTGCCTGCGCGGTCCCAAGGTCACGCGCGGCTACTGGCGCGACCCCGAGAAGACGCGCGCCGCCTTCTTCGGCGATTGGCTGCGCAGCGGCGACATCGGCCACATGGACGCGGACGGCTTCCTCTATCTCACCGACCGCAAGAAGGACATGATCATATCGGGCGGCGAGAACATCGCCTCATCGGAGGTGGAGCGCGTCGTCTACGAGCTCCCTGAGGTGCAGGACGCGGCCGTCATCGGCGTTGCCGACGAGCGCTGGGGCGAGCGCCCCGTCGCCGTCGTTGTATTGAAGCCCGGCGCCGCACTCACGCTCGAAGCGCTGCAGCAGCATTGCCGCGCCAAGCTCGCCGGCTTCAAGATGCCCAAGGAGCTGATCGTGCGCACGGAGCTGCCGCGCAATCCCTCCGGCAAGATCCTCAAGCGCGCCCTGCGCGAGGAGCTTGCCCGCGCCGCCAACAGCCGAGCACAGCCATGACCCAGCCCACCATCAAGGCCTACACCGACTACAAGAGCCCCTACGCCTACCTCGCCAAGGACCTCACCTACGAGCTCGAGCGCGATACCGGCGCCCGCATCGTCTGGCTGCCCTACACGCTGGACATCCCGGCCTACCTCGGCAGCGCCAAGGTCGCCGCCGACGGCACCGTGCTCGAGGAGACGCGCAACGCCCACCAGTGGCGGCGCGTCAAGTACAGCTACATGGACTGCCGCCGCGAGGCCAACCTGCGCGGCCTCACCATCCGCGGCCCGCGCAAGATCTTCGACACCGAGCTCGCGCACATCGGCATGCTCTACGCGCAGGACAAGGGCGTCTTCCGCCCCTACCACGACCGCGCCTTCGAGCTGTTCTGGAAGCGCGAGCTCGACCTCGAGAGCCCCGCCGCCCTGATGACGCTCATCACCGAATGCGGCGCCGACGCCGCGGGCTTCCCCGCCTTCGCCGAGACCGAAGGCCGCCTGCGTCTCGCCCAGATTCGCGCCGAGGCCGAGGCCGCCGGCGTGTTCGGCGTGCCGAGCTATCTCCTGGAGGACGGCGACCTCTACTGGGGTCGCGAGCACCTCCCCCGCATCCGCGAGCTCCTCGCAGCGGCGCGGTAGGGCGCTCCGGAAAGGCGCGGCGTCGGCTACTGCAAGAGCATGCCTGGGGCGGTGCGCCCCTTCCACCGTCTCGAGGAGCGCAACAACGGCCAGCCCACCGACATCCGCTTGCGCCTGATGGAAGGGGCGGATATCTACCAGATTGCCGGGAATTGCCGCACCAGCGTCGAGATGATCGAGAGAGTCTACGCCTTGCACATCAAGGCCACCTTGGATGCAGCGGCAATCAACGTCCGCAAGGCGCGGCCCGATCGGCCCATGTCCGAGCCGCCACGCCGACCCTGCGGAACATTGATGCGTGGACGTCCTGTTGCCGTCTTGGTGCGGCAATTCTATAAGTAGTATGCGGCAGCGGGTGTGGCGGAACGGTAGACGCAGTGGACTCAAAATCCACCGTTCGCAAGGACATGGGGGTTCGAGTCCCTCCACCCGCACCATCACTCATGGCTCCTCGTTTCGATTCGCGCCGACGCAAGATGGCCCTCGCCGAGGAGCACGCTCAGGCAGCGCGGCTGTCGACCTTTTCCCTCTTTCGGCAGATGTGAATCGGCCAGCGCCTGACACGCCGACAGGCGCCGAAACCCCCGCGTCAAAGCCCTGCGCTGCTACGCTACGCTCCGCAGCTGCGGTCTCAGACGCGCTCTACGCCGTCAATGAGAGGGGGCCTCGATTGCATGCCGATCCGGGGCGAATGGCCGACGCCGATTGACACCAGGTCATTGATTTTATTGGCGCGCCGTACAGGATGAAACTGCGAACACCTATGTCATTGAAGTGGCAATATAATTCAGGTCATTCATACGGCGCCGATGAGAACAGAGGGACCCGTAGGTCCGCACGGAGCCCTTACGGTCTCGGCCATGCGGCGTCGATCGTTGGCGCTCAGAAAGCTCATTCGGTAGGCAAGTGTAGCAGCCGCGAGGCGGCGCTCCTGTCAGGATTTGCGGCTTCGCCGCCGCGCATGTGCGCCCTTGACGGGGCGGCGCGGCGGAGGAGGATCAGCTACCGAATGAATAATCGTGAGTGAGGCGAGCAAGCCGCGTCGCGAGGCTACTTTGCGGTCACCGCATCGAGCCGGGCGATATAGTTGGTCATCGCGTGATCGCGTACTCCGACCCAGTCTTTGCCGAAGGCAGCGCCAACCAGGCTGCGGAGGTTGACCGCAAGCAGCTCGGAAGCGATCATTCCTGACGAGGACCGTGAGAGTCCGATAAGGGTCATTTGCGTCGCTCGCTAACGTCCTGACCGTCGTAGTGCAGAGTTTGCGGACAACAGCTGCTCGATCAATTCCATCCGCA
>JBGGME010000328.1:0-3680 GCA_041288195.1 Hyphomicrobiaceae bacterium | reverse complement strand
CTGGGTGACGACGCAGCCGATGGAGGAGCCCGACGATCGCCGGCATCTCATCGACACCATGGAGTGGATCGGCTGGGATCGGCTGCTGTTTGCCTCCGACTACCCGCACTGGGACTTCGACGATCCGTTCCGCGCCTTCCCCGCCGGCGTGCCGGCCGAGGGCAAGCGGCAGATCCTGGCGGGCAACGGCCGGGCGGTGTATCGGCTGGGTTGAGGTTGTCATCCCGGGCCTTGTGCCCGGGATCCATCGGGCCGCACACTCGAGCCTCGTTGATAGCTGGATGCCGGGGACAAGCCCCGGCATGACATGGATGCCCCGTCACGTCGTCGCCAAGGCCGCTGAGATCCCGCCGGGGTCGCGCAAGCTCGTCGCCATCGGCGAGCGCCAGATCGTCATCCTCAACGTCAAGGGCGAGCTGTTCGCGCTCTCCGACAAGTGCCCGCACAAGGGCGGCAGCCTCTCGCTGGGCAAGCTGACCGGCGCGGTCACGTCCTCGGGGCCCGGCGACTACGCCTACGCGCGGCCGGGCGAGATCCTGCGCTGTCCCTGGCACGGCTGGGAGTTCGACGTGCGCACGGGCCGCTCCTGGTGCGACCCCAAGCGCATGCGGCTGATGAACTATGCCGTCACGGTGGAGCCCGGCGCCCGGCTGGTCGAGGGGCCCTACGTGGCCGAGACTTTTCCGGTCACCGTCGAGGACGAGTACGTGGTGGTGGAGACGTAGGGCGAACAAGGCGAAGCCGCGTTGCGCCGACGCGGCGGCCACGGCGCAATGCGCTCCGCTTATTGCGCCCTACCGCCGCACGGCGGGCGTCTCGATGGGGAGGCCCTGGGCGCGCCAGCCGAGGTAGAGCTCCAACGCAACGAGCTCGGGTGCGCCGGAGGGGTAGGGCTCGGCGCGCACGCCCTGGAAGCAGGCGCGCAGGCGGCGGTGCAGCGAGCCCAGCGTCTGCCACTCGAGGCGGTAGATGGGAAAGCCGGTGGCGTGGCCCTGGCTGATGCGCTCGACGCGCAGCCGCTTGCCCCAGCTCTGGTCGTGGCACTGCGCGCAGGCGAGGTCCAGCTGTCCCTGGCGCTGGTGGTAGAGGGCGCGGCCCGCGTCGAAGAACGGCCGCGCGGGGCCGTCGATGGCGACGCTCATGGGCAGGCCGCGCGACTGGTGCGCGACGAGCGCGGTGAGGGCGAGCAGCTCCTGGGATTCGTAGGCGAGCGGCGTGGCCTGCTGGCGCTCGGCGCGGCACTGCTGGATGCGCGCCTCGAGGTTGAGGAGGCGGCCGAGCCTAGCGTCGTAGAGGGGATAGCGGGCGGCGGCGCCTTTGAGCGCGGAAGGCGCGCCGTGGCAGGAGGCGCAGGACTTGGCCTCGGGCCCGGCGGGAGTGCGCCAGAGCTTGTCGCCCTGCTCGACCCACAGCATGCCGGGGTTGATGGTGAGGTCGTCCTGCTGGCCGCGGGTCTCGGGGGAGACGAACTCCTTGCCGGAGCGCAGGTCGGACGGGGCGATGGTGCGCGGGGGCTCTTGGGCGAGCGCGCGCAGCGCGAAAGTGCTCAGCACGGCCGCCAGCAGTGCCCATGCTATGCGCATCGGGGGCAAAGGCAGGCGCGTGGCTGGGTCCCCGCTTTCGCGGGGATGACAAGGGAGCAGCATGTCATGTGACGGTGAGGCGGGTCTGCTCGCGGGTGACGGCGCCGTGCTGGTCGGTCCACTCGAACACGAGGTCGCCGGTCTCGGTCGCAATCGTGGTGAAGCCGACGAACGGGTTGGCGGCGACGCCGGTGAACAGGTCCATGCGGAACACCTCCTCGCCGGCGTAGGTACAGGTGAAGCGGGTGATGATGTCGCGCGGGATCGGTCGGCCGACGTTGTCGTGGCGGAAGCCGGTCTCCTGCGGGTGGTTGATGATCGTCTTGATCTCGACGATCTCGCCTTTTTTCGCCTTGGCGGGGACGACGATGCGGGTGGCGGGCATTGGGGCTCTCCTCACGTCTCGTCGAGGCACGCGGCCTGGGTGACGATCACGTCGGCGGCGCCGGACCACAGCGAGCCGTCGCTCATGCGGGCGACCGCCGTGATGCGCTGGGTGGCGGCGAGGCGGATGCTGGTCTGCACGCGCGCCACGCCCGAGCGGGGACCCAGGTGGAAGCGCACGACGTTGGAGACGGGGTTCTTCTCCGAGAACACGTAGAGCATCTTGACGTGATCGGCGGGTGTCATCGGACTGTCGACGGTGAGCTTGAGCGGCACCGAGTTGCCGTTCTCGGCGAGCTCCGGCAGCTCGATCCTCACGCGGCCAGCCTTCATCGGCGTACCCTTGCCGAGCGCCTCCTCCATGGCTGCGGCCATGCTCTCGGGGGTAGCAAGTGCCGCGCTCGCCGACAGCGGCAGCACCAGGATGCCGACCGCTCCCTCGAGCATCGCGCGGCGCGAAATCTCCACCGGGCCTCGCATCGTCTCCTTCACCTCTTCTCGTCTCTCGTTCAGCGCAGCGTCATCAGGTAGGCCAGCACGTCCTCGATCTCCTGCGCCGTCAGCGCCGGCTTGCCGGCATATTGCCTGGCCACGCGGGTGAGACCGTCGACGCGATAGTAGGACGGCATCAGGCTCGCGGGGTTCAGCCGGCGCCCGTCGACCAGCCGCAATCGCATCTGCCCTTCGCTCAGGCGGCCGGCCACGCCCCTGAGGTTCGGGCCCACGTCGCCGTGCGCCCGATCGTCCGGCGCCGGGATGACGTGACAGACGATGCAGTTGCCCCGCTCGCGGTTGAACGCAATCTCGCGGCCCTGGGCGGCCTCTCCCGACTGGGCGGTCAGCGGGCGCGGGATCGTGTCGCCTTCGACCGCCACGGCGTTCGGCGCCTCAGCCCTACTCGCAGGCACTCCGAGTGGAGCGCCTGCGAGAAGCAGCGTCGCAAGACAGACAGGTCCAGACCGCCACACCTCAGGTCCGCAGGCTCACGTTCTTCAGGGGCAGCGTGTGGATCGGCTTGCCGGTCGCCGCGTAGATGGCGTTGAGCACGGCAGGCGCGGCCACGCAGATGGTCGGCTCGCCGACGCCGCCCCAGAAGCCGCCCGAGGGCATGACCACGGTCTCGATCTTGGGGAACGCCTCCATCAGCATCATCGGGTAGGTGTCGAAGTTCTCCTCGACGACGCGGCCATCCTTCAGCGTGCACTCCTGGTAGAGCGCGGCGCCGAGGCCGTAGGCGACGGAGCCCTCGATCTGGGCCACGACCTGGTCGGGGTTGACGACATGGCCGCAGTCGGTCGAGAGCACGAGACGGTCGATCTTGAGCCTGCCTCGATCGCTGACGCGCACCTCGGCCGCGCAGGCGACGTAGCTGCCGTAGCCCATGAACTGGGCGATACCGCGCGTGACGCCTGCCGGCGGGGGCGTGCCCCAGCCGATCTTGTCGGCCACCGCATTGAGGACGGCCAGGTGCTTGGGATGCTTGGCCATCATCTTGCGGCGGAATTCCAGCGGGTCCTTGCCGGCCGCCTTCGCCAACTCGTCCATGAAGCACTCGAGCCAGATGGCGTTCTGGTTGGTGTTGACACCACGCCAGAAGCCGGGAGGCACGTGCGTGTTGCGCATGGCGTGCTCGATCAGCAGGTTCGGCACGGTGTAGCCGAACTGCCCCTCTGCACCCTGCGGGTTGAGACCCTGGAAGGCGATGAAGTCCTT
>JBGGME010000327.1:0-6107 GCA_041288195.1 Hyphomicrobiaceae bacterium | reverse complement strand
GACTGATTTTGTCAGCATCAGATAGAGCGGCGCCGGCGGCACGCGCAGCTTCAAGCCCTTCATGTCTTCGGGCTTCTTGATCTCCTTGTTCGCCGTCACCATGCGCTGGCCGTAATAGGTCAGCGTGACGATCTTGTGCCTGGTCTTGTCCTCGTAGCCCTTGGCGATGTCGCGGAAGAGCTTCGCGTCGCGGTACGCCTTCCAGTGCTCGAAGTCGCGCAGCACGTAGGGCGCGTTGGTGATGGCGACCGGCTTGTGGATGGAGCCGGCGAAGGCGACGCCGGTGTAGATCATGTCGACGGTGCCGAGGCCGAGGGCCTCGTTGATCTGGTTCTCGTTGCCGAGCTGGGAGGCTGGGAAGACGTCGATCTGGTACTTGCCGTTGGTGCGCTTCTTGATCTCCTCGGCGGCCCAGACGGCCTCGGTGTGGTAGGGCTCGCCCGTCTCGTAGACGTGCGCCCACTTGAGCTTGGTCTGCGCGGCGGCGGGACCCCAGCCCGCCAGGGCCGCGAGCGGCGCGGCCAGAGCGAGCGCCAGCAGCTTCCTTTTCGATGTCATTCGCGTTTCCCACCTTTTTTGAAAGTTGTACGATAACCTGACATTTGCGGCAGGCTAACAGCCGGCTCCGGCAGTGACAAATTGGGCTCAAGTCGTAGTGATGCACCGCGAGGGCGCGCTGGTCCCAGTTGGAAGGGATGCAGGGCAGCCATGCGCGAGGCGCGGGAAAATCGATCAGCGCGCCGGCCCGCCGATGCTCTTGGCCGCGCGCAGGCGCGCGATCTCGTCCGCCGAGAAGCCGGCTTCGCCCAGCACCTCGTCGGTGTGGGCGCCGAGCTCGGGCGAGGGATGGCGCAAGCGCGCCGGCGTGCCGGAGAGCTTCACCGGGAAGCCCACCATGCGCACGATGCCGCGCGGGCCCTGGTCGACCTCGATCACCATGTCCTGGGCCTTCACCTGGGGGTCGTCGAATACCTCGGCGACGGAGAGCACCTTGCCGCACGGCACGCCGGCCGCATTGAGGCGCTCGATCCAGTGCTCCTGCGTGTCGGTCGACAGGCGACGATCGATCAGCGCGTTGAGCTCGGGGCGCACCGCGCGCCGCTGCTCCATTGTCTGCATGTCGGGCCGGTCGAGGACGTCGGCGAGGCCCAGCTCGGCCATGAAGCGCTTGAGGATCTCGGGCGTCGCCGGGGCGATGGCGATGTCGCCGTCCTTGGCTCGGAACAGCCCATAGGGCGAGGCGATTGGGTGGTCGTTGCCGTTGCGGTGCGGCGTGCGGCCGGTCGAGAAATATTCCGAGGCGAGGTAGGCCAGCATCGACACCATGCCGTTGACCATCGAGGCCTCGACGCGCTGGCCGCGGCCTGTGAGCTCGCGCGCGCGGATGGCATTGACGACGCCGAACGCGCAGTAGAGCCCGGCGACGAGATCGGTGATGGGGGCGCCGGCCCGCATCGGCGCGCCGTCCTTCTCCCCCGTCGTCGCCATGAAGCCCGACATGGCCTGGGCGATGAAGTCGAACGAGGGACGGTCGACGTAGGGCCCGGTCGAGCCGTAGCCGTTGATGGAGGCGACGATCAGCCTGGGGTTGAGCGCCTCGAGTCGCGCCTCATCGAAACCCATCTCGGCGAGGACGCCGGGCCGGAAGTTCTCCATCAGCACGTCGGCGCCTTCGAGCAGCCGGGCGAGGACAGCCTTGCCCTCGTCCTGGCGCAGGTCCAGCACGACCGAGCGCTTGTTGCGGTTGAAGGAGGCGAAATACCAGGAGAGGCCAGCCACCACCTCGCCCTGGCCGCGCACGGTGTCGCCTTGCGGGGTCTCGATCTTCACGACGTCGGCACCCATGTCGGCGAGCAGCATGGTCGCGAAGGGACCCGAGAGCACGCGCGTCAGGTCGACCACGCGGATGCCGGAGAGGGGCTGGACGGTCATGGAGGCTGGGCTCTCGCGAGGTGTTGGCGGGGTGGCGGTTGGGCAGCTGGTCTCACGCCATAGCAGCGCGCGGCGGCGCCCGCTACCGGTCGTCTCGTTGGGGGCAAGGCCCCGGATCGCCGCGCAAGCGCGGCGTCCGGGGATGCAAGAAGATCTAGCGGCGGAAATGGAGGTCGAGGCCCTGGGCCTGCCAGGCGGCTTCAATGACGTCGAGGTTGGTCTGGCCGGACGGGTTGACCTTGCTGGGGCTCCAGGCCTTGCGGGTCGGCCATTGCTGCCGCCACAGCTCGAGCAGGCGGCGCAGCTCGGGCAAGGGGTGTGCGTGGTCGTCGACGCGCAGGTCGAGATCAGGGAAGTCCTCGGTCGTGGTGAGGAGCATGGCGGCGGACTGGCGCCCGCGCTTGTCGCCGCCGGCGGCTTCGCCCGCCTCCATGGCCGCCATCAGGCGCTCGGTGAGGTCGAGGGCGGCGCCGGCGGCGAAGGTGTCGAAGGTAGCGCCGACCACCCCGGGTCCGGCCAGCATGTTGCCGGCGACCGAGACGAAGGGGGCGGTGCGCTCGCCGCACCAGGTGACGCAATGCCTGCCCGTCCAGGCGGCGGTTCGGCCCCGGGCGTCGACGGCGTGGACCTGGCGCAGGTGCCGGCCCTCGTCGGTGGCGAGCGCGCGCTCGATGGCCGCGGCGGGCTCGACGCCCTGCGCCATGAGGTCGAGGACGGCGGGGCCGAGGTAGCGGTTGGTGATCGACTGCGTGGAGACGGCGCCGACGCCTGAGCGCACATACGGGCAGCTGGCGCCGACGGCGAAGGCGCGGGTGGCGATCGCCACGGCGAAGGCGCCCGTCGCCGGTTCGTGCGCGACGATCGACCAGGTCATGTGCGTGCCGTCATTTCTTCTCGATGTTCCAGAACACGACGTTGGTGGCGACGATCACGCCGGTGACATTCTTGCGGAAGGCAGAAGGCTGCGTGTACTGCCCGAGGACGACGTGGGTCGGATACCCGGCGGCGCGCTGCGCAACCTGCTCGGCGAGCGTCTTCGCTTTCGCCGGGTCGGTCTCCTTGGCGAAGGCATCGCGCAATTTCTCGAGCTCGGCATCGCACGGCCAGCCGAAGGTCGCCTTCTCGCAGGCCGCGTTGAGGAAGTTGGTGGAGACGGGGTCGAGCACGTCGACGGAGCCCCACGAGGTCAGGAACGCGCTCCAGCCGCCGGCGGCCGGCGGGTCCTTCTTGGCGCGGCGCGACACCAGCGTCTGCCAGTCCATGGCCTGCAGGTCGACCTTGATGCCGGCCTTCTCCATCAGCGACTTGGCGACCGGCGCGAGGTTGGCGAGCGAGGGAATGTCGGTCGACTGCATGAGCACGACGGGGGTGCCGTCGTATTTGGCCTCGGCGAGCAGCGCCTTGGCCTTGGCGATGTCGCTGCCGATCTTGTCGTCCCAGCCCTTGGTGGTCTCGAGCGGCGAGCCGCACGGATAGATCGACTTGCACGTCATGTAATACTTGGGATTGCCGATGGTGGCGTCGAGGAAGTCCTTCTGGTTGAGGGCGTAGGCGACGGCCTGGCGCACCTTGGCGTTGTCGAAGGGCTTGTGCAGGACGTTGAAGCGGAACGCATACTGGCGGCCCATGGGGGCGATGACGAGCAGCTCGATGTTGGCGTCGTTGGCGACGAGCGGGAGCAGGTCGTGCGGCGGCGCCTCGATGAAGTCGATCTCGCCGTTGATGAGTGCGTTGACGGCGGTCTGCGAGTCCCCGATCCAGACCCACTCGACGCGGTCGACCTTGGGGACCTTGCCGCCGGCAAAGCCCGACGGCGGCTCGGCGCGCGGCTTGTACTTGGCGTTCTTGACGTAGACCGCCTTCTCGCCGGGCTTCCATTCCTCCTTCCTGAAGATGAAGGGGCCGGAGCCGGTGGGGTCGGTGATCTGCTTGTTGGGGTCGGTCTCGGCGATGCGCTTGGGCATCATGAAGGGCACGTTGGAGGTCGGCTTGCCGAGCGTGCTCAGCACCAGGCCGTAGGGCTCCCTGAGCTTCATGACGAAGGTCTTGGGGCCGCTGGGCTCCAGCGAGGCAACGAAACTCATGAGCTTCTGGCCCATGCCGTCGCGGGCGGACCAGCGCTTGAGCGAGGCGATGCAGTCCTCGGCCGTGACGGGGGCGCCGTCGTGCCACTCGAGGCCGTCGCGCAGCGTGAAGGTCCAGGTGAGCTTATCGTCGCTCACGGTCCAGGTGTCGACCATCTGCGGCTTGACTTGCAGGTTGCGGTCGAGCGCGAACAGCGTGTCGTAGACCATCATGCCGTGGTGGGTGCTGATCAGCGCCGTGGTCCACACGGGATCGATGATCTTGAGGTCGGAGTGCAGGGCGGCCTTGAGCACGGTTTCGGCGGCGGCCGGCGGGGCGAGCGCGAGGGTTGCCAAGGCCGCGGTTGCGAGCGCGCGGCGCCAGCCGGAGGCGGCTCTGCTGATGGCCATGAGGAAGCTCCACGTTTGCCCGGATCGTCGCGCCGGGTGCCGAGAGGACTGCCGGGAGCATAGGCGCCGCCCCGCGCCCGCACAATCGCGTGGCGGCCGGTGGGTCGCTCTGGACCGGCGCGCCGCTTCGTGTGATTGAGGGGCAAGCAACATGCTCCGTTCCTGGGCAGGGCGCCGTCGCGGCGCGGCCTCCGGGAAACGGGCAACCGGGCCGTGGCGGCCGGCGCTGGGAGGCGAAAGCTCACTTCGAGATGCGGCGCATCCATTCCCCGATCCTGCTCGCCAACGTGGAGGACACGAAGGCGCGGGCGTTCGTGTTCCTGTTCACGTGCGACGCGTTCGCCCGCGCCATCCTGATCACGCTGGTGCCGCTGCAGGCCTATGCGCTGTTCGACGCGGCGCAGGTGGTGAGCGTGGTCTACTTCCTGGTGGCGATCGCGGGGCTGGCCGCGAGCCTGACGGTGCCGCTGGTGCTGCACTGGATGCGGCGGCGCTGGGTGCTCACCATCGGCGCGCTGGCGCAGATCGGCAGCGCCCTGCTGTTCGCGCTCGGCACCAAGGCCTCGCTGGTCGCGGGCCTCGCCCTGCAGGCGCTGGCGATGGCGATGCTGGACGTCGTCGTCAACCTCTACATGCTCGACCACATCCCGAGGCGGCGGCTCAACGTGTTCGAGCCGAGGCGGCTGCTGTTTGCCGGCAGCGCGTTCGCGGCGGGGCCGTGGGTCGGCGTCTACCTCGCGCGCAACGTGGCGGAGGACCTGACCTACCTGATCGCGGCGCTGGCTGCGCTCACCATGCTCACCTACTTCTGGACCTTGCGTCTCGCCGATAACCCGAGCCTGCAGGCCGGCGTGGTGCCGCCGCCGAGCCCGCTCAAGTTCGTGCCGCGCTTCGCCGCCCAGCCGCGCCTGGTGCTGGCCTGGGTGCTGGCGCTCGGCCGCAATGGCTGGTGGGTGATGAACTTCATCTATGCGCCGATCTATGTGATCAGCGCCGGCTATCGCCCTGAGGTCGGCGGCGCGCTCGTGTCGCTGGGACTGGCGCCGATGCTGCTGGTGCGGGTATGGGGGCGCATTGGGCACAGGTTCGGCGTGCGCAACCTGCTGACGTGGGCCTATGGCCTGACGGGGCTGCTGAGCCTGGCGGCTGCCGCCGCTGCCATTGCGGGCGTGCCGATACTGGCTATGGCGCTCATCTGCCTCGCCGCCTTCGCGGCAACCATCATCGACGGGGCCGGCAACGTGCCGTTCCTGCGCGCGGTGCGCCACTACGAGCGGGCCGCCATGACCAGCGTGTTCATGACCTTCCGGCACGTGGGCGCGCTGTTGGTGCCGGGGGTGCTGGCGCTGGTGCTGTGGGTGCTGCCGCTGCCCTGGGTGTTCGCCGTCGGCGGGCTGATGGCGCTCGGCATGGCGGGGCTGTCGCGCTACCTGCCGCGGGGGCTCTAGGTGTCATCCCGGCGCTTGTCGCCGGGATCCACGCATCCACGAGCGCCGGAGCAAGTTGAGGGTTGGATCCCGGGCACAAGGCCCGGGATGACTACCGCCCCGAAAACTTCGTGGTGCGCTTGGTGAGGAAGGCGTCGAGGCCTTCGCGGAAGTCGGCGCTGCCGTAGCACAGCTCGATCAGGTCGCGGTCCTCGATGCCGGCGAACCTCGCGCGCAAGCGGCGCACGATCTCCTTGGTGGCGCGCATGGTGAG
>JBGGME010000326.1:0-6541 GCA_041288195.1 Hyphomicrobiaceae bacterium | reverse complement strand
TGCTGGGTCTGGCCCGCGGCTGCAGAGGCCTTGCGGGCCTTCTTCTTGGCAGGCGCCTTCTGCTGATCGGCCACGGCCGCCTCGCCCTTCTTGCGCTTGCTCTTCGCCACCGCCCGGCGTCCGCCCGTGCCGCACACGTAGGAGCGCACGATCTGGCGGATGGTCATGGGGCCCTTGACGTCCTCGGCCAGAGGCAGCGTGGCGAGCGACTGGGGCTCGAACAGGCCCTTCCAGGCGTAGGTCTGGAAGCCGTGCTCGAGCAGGTTGGCAGCCCGCACGGAGCGCTCCGCGCCGGTCCTCTCGCCCAGCACCACAGCGATCAGCTTGCGGCCGTCGCGCGTGGCGCTCGCGACCACGTTGTAGCCGCTGTCACAGATGAATCCGGTCTTGAGGCCGTCGGCGCCGGCGTAGTTGGTGAGCAGCCCGTTGTGGGTGCGCAGGTGGCGCTTGCCGACGCGGGCCTCGACCATCGACCACATGTGCGCGTATTGCGGATAGTCATGCACGACGGCGGACGACAGCCTGGCCAGGTCCCGCGCGGTGGTGATCTGTTCGGGCGCAGGCAAGCCGTTGGCGTTGGCAAAGCGCGTGCGCGTCATGCCGAGGCGAGCGGCCGTCGCGTTCATCTGCTCGACGAAGGCCTCGTGCGATCCCGCAATAGCCTCCGCCAGCATGACGGCGACGTCGTTGGCCGACCGGATGATGAGGGCATGCAGCGCGCTCTCGACCGTCAGGCTTGCTCCGGGAGGCAGGCCGACCTTGGTGGGGCCCTGCAGGCTCGCGATCTCCGAGCAGGTGATCTTGGACTCGAGCGTGAGCTTGCCCTGCTTGATGGCCTCGAACGTCAGGTAGGCCGTCATGACCTTGGTCAGCGACGCCGGGTGCCACTGGTCGTCGGGGTCCTCGGCGTAAAGCACGCGGCCGTCGGTGGCGTCGAACAGCAGCGCCGGTCCTGCCGAGACCGGGCACAGGCCGACGCACAGGCAAAGCGCCGTCGCCAGGGACCTAACCGCCAAGCCCATGATTTTGCCCGACATGCATCCTCCCGAAGAAGAGGCAGGCAAGCGCTCACCTTGTTTGCTTATGCGGCAGATTTGCGGCCCTGGCTATCGCGCACGCGGCGCGCAGGCTTCGATTTGCGCAAGCCAGTGCCCGGGAAACCGCAGCGCCTCGATCGCAGGCAGGCAACGGCCCGCCGTGTGCGCGAGACCGCTATAGGACTTGAAGCTGCGGATGCTGCGCCTCGCCTATCGGGCGGAGTAGGGCCTGCCATCCTTGTGGACGAACCGGCCATCGGCGTTGGAGCTCATCATGTCGATGTCCGAGCAGGTGGTGAGGTCGGCGGGCTGGCGCGAGCCAACCTCCAGATAGACCGCCACCGCGCCCGACCTGTTGATCATGTGATGGCCGTTGCCGGAGCCCTTCGGGAAGGCCGCGCAATCGCCGGCGCGCAGCACCGTCTCGCCGCCATCTTCGACCAGCGTCAGCTCACCTTCGAGCACATAGACGAACTCGTCCTCGTGCGAGTGCCAATGGCGCTGGCTCGACCAGTTGCCGGGCGGCAGGCGCATGAGATTGATCCCGAAGTCCGTCAACCCGCCGGCGTCGCCCAGCCGTTGGCGCACGCGTTCGGCACAGGGCGCGTCGAATGGCGGCGGATACCCCGAGCCTTTGCGCTTCGGCACGGCGGCGGCGTCGATCTTGGGCATGGCGGTCATCCCGGGGATGGCGCGGCCATGCTTATGCGCGGCCGGCGTTCAGCCGACCTAGCACAATTTCCAGGAGGGATATGGACCGTCGCCGCGATCCGTGATCGCACCGGCGGCCGCTAGTTCGCGCGTGGGCCGGTGTCGGTGGCCGACTGCTGGATGATCGCGGGCGCGGCGGTGGCCTCGGGGCGCAGGAACACATCGACGCGCATGCCCGGCAGCAGCGGCGGCTGGCCGGCGAGGTCGATCAGCACCTCGAGCACATCGACATCCGTCGGCTTGCGCGGCCCGCGCTGGCCGATCTTGCTCGGCCCCAGCGATTGCGCCTGCGATGCGATCCTGCCCTCGAAGTCCTTGCCGGGGAATGCGTCGGAGCGGATCACCGCGGCTTGACCGACCCGCACCTTGCCGATGTCGCGCTCCTCGATCTCGGCCCGCACCTGCAACGACGACAGATTGCCGATGACGAACAGCACGTTGTCGGGCGAAGGCGCCACGGTCTCGCCGGCCTTGGCACTGATCTGCAGGATCGTGCCTGTGGATGGGGCCCTGACGCGCGTGCGCTCGAGCGCCGCGTCGACCACCGAAAGCTCGGCGCGCGCCGCGACCAGCGCAGCCTCGGGCCGCGACGGCGCCGGCAGGTTGTCGACGGCAAGCGCCTTGCGCTGGCTGACGCGGGCCTGGTCCAGACGCTCCTTGGCCTTGTTGACGGCATCGCGGGCCTTCTCGAGAGCCGGCTCATCGCCGGTGCCGCCACGTTTGGCTTTGAGCAGCCGATCGACCTCCTCGCGGGCCAGCACCAGCTGACGCTCTGAGCTGGCGACGCCATCCTCCGCCGTGCGGCGGTCCTGGGCCGGCTTGCCGGTCGCCTCCGTATTGTCGCGCTCGCGCTTGCGCACGGCAGCCTCGGCGACCGCCGAGTTCACCCGTCCGATCAGCTCCTCGTCGTCGAGCCGCGCCAGGATATCGCCGGCGGCGACCTTGTCGTTGAGGGACACGAACACCTCGGCAATGCGGCCCGGCACCTGCGGACTGATGCGCACCTCTCCCCCGACCGACTCCACCCGGCCCGGGGCCGACGCGGCCCACAACGACTTCGGCGCGGCTTTCGGCTTCGTGGCCGCCGCCGTCGACGACGGGTCGGCCTTGGTAGGCTCGGTCGACTTGGCCGTGAAGGTTTGCGGCACGTAGTAGCCGACACCGAGCGCCAGCACCGCGGCGAGGATCAGCATGTTGAGGGAAGAGTCGATCCTAGGCATTGGCTTTCCGCTTTCGGTTGCGTGCCAGTTGGTGCACCGTCTCCACGCCCTCGGCGCGGCGCTCCTCGCCGACGATGACGCCGTCCTCGATGCGCAGCACGCGGGTGGCGAACGGCACGGTGCGCGGGTCGTGCGTGACGGCGAGCACCGCGCGGCTCGTGTCCTTGGCAATCTCCGAGAGCAGCTGCATGACGGCGAGGCCGTTCTCGCTGTCGAGTGCGGCTGTGGGCTCGTCGGCCAGCAGCACCGAGGGCGCGCCGACGATGGCGCGCGCCACTGCGACGCGCTGCTGCTCGCCGCCGCTCAGGTTGCCGGGGAACGACTTCATGCGGTGGCGCAGGCCCACCTGCTGCAGCGCCCGCTGGGCGCGAATGGTGGCCTCCGAGCCGCGCTGTCCGCGCAGGTCGAGGGCCAGCTTCACGTTCTGCTCCGCGCTCAATGTCGGGAACAGGTTGTAGGACTGGAAGATGAAGCCGATGTAGCGCCGCCGCAGGGCCGCGAGCTGCTCGGGCGACATGTCGGCGGTCGGATGCCCGGCCACGGTCAGCGTGCCGGAGGTCGGCGACAGGATGCAGCCGAGGATCGACAGCAGCGTGGTCTTGCCGCTGCCCGAGGGACCCATCAGCAAGGTGAGCTCGCCGGCGCGCAGGGCCAGGTTGACGCCCTTGAGGGCGCGCACCTTGCGCGCACCGCTGCCGAGCTCCTTCACGATATCGCGCGCGTCGAGCACTATGTTGGCGGTGCCCGCAGTGCCGGGCTCCGGGGCGATGTCGATACTTGCGGCTTCCGCGATCATCGGTTGAACACCATGGCGGGATCGATCCTCATGACCTTGCCGATCGCGGACACGGCCGAGATGGCGCACATGCCGACGGTGAGGGCGAGCAGCAGGGCCGCGAGCTCGGGCGTCATGACGATAGGCAGGGCCGTGCTCTCGCTCAGGAAGACGACGGCCATGGCTATGGTCATTCCCAGCACATAGCCGAGGATGGCGCTGAGCGCGGCCTGCATCAGGATGACGCGGTGGATATAGCCCGACGAGGAGCCGAGCGCCCGCAGGGTTGCGAACTCGTTGAGGTGGTCCTTGGTGCTGGAGTAGAGCGTCTGCGCCACGATCACCGTGCCGACGATGAGCCCCAGGATGGCGCCGCCGATCAGGGCGATGCCGGCGCCGGTGGCAAACAGCCAGTGACTGAGGCTGCGATCGCGGAACTCGTCCTTGGTCAGCACGTCGCTGTTGGGCAG
This sequence comes from Hyphomicrobiaceae bacterium, assembly GCA_041288195.1. Lineage (GTDB taxonomy): Bacteria > Pseudomonadota > Alphaproteobacteria > Rhizobiales > Hyphomicrobiaceae > AWTP1-13. The sequence goes on along the minus strand of JBGGME010000326.1, from coordinate 2,328 downwards.
CCGCTTGCGAAGCTCCTCGCGTACCTTCATGAGGTCAGCGCCCGGCTCGAGCTTGACCAGCGCATAGGTCATCTTGTCGGCCGGCACGTCGAGCAGGGCACGTGCGCGGTTGAGCGTGGTGAAGATGTAGGGCGTCAGCGTGAACGAGCGAATGCCCTCGGTGATGCCGGCGATCCGCACGCGGGAGGCGGCGACCTGCGCCGTGTCGCCCATGCCGGTCAGGCCGAGGTCTCCAAGGTAGGTCTTCTCGACGATCACGGCGTCGCGCGCGCCGAGGCCCGTGACGTCGCCCTCGACGATGTTCCAGGGCTGCAGACCTCCGTCTTCGGCATCGGCGCCGATGATGACGACAATGGTCGATCCGCCGATCGGCTTGCGCCAGTCGTTGAAGGCGACGATCATCGGCACCGCCTTGGCCACACCCGGCACCGACAGCGCGGTGAATTTCTCGCGCAGGTCGATGAGCTGGGCCTCCTCAAAGTTCTTGGTGCCGTAGGCCATGACCCACAGATCCGCATTGGCGCGGTCGATCATGGAGGTGATGAGGTTGCGGGCGCCGAGATAGAGGCCCAGCTGCACCGCAACGAGCACGATCGAGAATAGGATGCCGATCAGCGTCACGGCGAGCCGGATGCGATCATGAATAAGATTTCGGAATGCCAGGACGAAGGTCATCGCGGCGTAGGACACCTGTTCGGATCAACCCCGCTGCGGCACGAAGACGGCCTTGCCAAGGCCGGCGCAGGGAGTTCCATGACGCGCTGGAGCGCTGGGTCGTCAGCGACCCGATGCATGAGTTCGGGCCCCTTATATAGGCATTTGCGTTTGGCAATGTGGCCGGCAGCGCCCAAATGTGGCCTGGTGCGGCAATTGCTCCTTAACCACCCAACGGCCGCATCCGCGCGCTTGGCTGCCCGGTCGGCACAGTTAAGCGGTTGAATCAGGAACATTTTCTCCTCTTTCTGCGTCGTCGTCAGCAAACCCGACCGTTGCCTTACCGGGTTCGTTAGGCAACCCACGCGACAAAGTGCGTGCGCCGCCGAACCCGATCATCCGCCCTGGCGACTAGCCCCGGGCCAAATTCCCCATCTCGCGACGGGCGCGAAGCGCGGTCTGCAGCCACTCCACGAAGCTCGTCGCACGCTGGGCCACGATGTGGCGCTGCTGGTCCAGGGTGACCATGTGATAGCTGTTGTCGAGGACCAGCGTGTCGACCAGACCGCCCAGATGCTTCTGCATGTAGTAGGCGTTCTCCAGGCTCGCCATGTCGTCCTCGCGCGGGTGCACGATGAGGGCGGGCTGCTGGACCTTGCCCAGGTCGCGCTTCACGACCGACACCAGCGCGTTGAGGTTGGCGAACGAACGCAGCGGCGTGCTGTACACGCCGGCTTGGACCGCATCTCCCGTCTGCATGGCCGAGACCACCAGCGCGCGCACACGCTCGTCCTTGAGCCCGTAAGGCTCATGTTCCGTCAGGTCGAACTCGAGCCCAATCGGCAGCGGCCGCACGTAGTTGATGACGCGCGTGTACCAAGGCATCGACCAGCCGTCGAGCCTGAGCGTCGGGGCGAACAGCAGGAGGCCGTCCACGCCCTCGGGGCGGTTCTGCGCCAGGCGGGTGGCGAGGATGCCGCCCATCGACAGGCCGCCGGCGACGACCATGTCGCAATGCTCCCTGAGGCGGTCGTGCGCTTCCTCGACGCTGGCGTACCAATCGCGCCAGGTCGAGCGGCGTAGCTCCTCGGGCGTGGCGCAATGGCCGGCGAGCTGGCAGCTGTAAACGGTGTGGCCGGCGCGCGCGAGGCCGTGGGCGACGAACCGCATCTCGGTCGGCGTTCCGCCCAGGCCATGAATCAGCAACACGCCCAGGCGCCCGCCGCGTATGAAGTGGCCACGATCCGGCAAGTCCTCGTCGGCCATCTTCTCTTCCCCACCCGTTACGTCGCTATGCACGCTATCGTTCCCTAACCTTCGCGGCGAAGTGCACTTTTCTCTCCGAGCCCGGCGCCGCCGCACCCGCCACCCCGGACGAGCCTCGGTCGCCTGGACCGCTTGCCACTCGTTGCTACAGGGCTTGCGTCGTCGTCATGCGGCGCGGTGCTGGAGCACGACAAGAACGCGGCCCCGCATCCGCTTCTCCGGTCTCCGACGCCTCGGCAGGAGGAAAACCACGCTACACCCGACGATCTCACTCCTTGCTTACGCGAGACATGACGCGGTCGAGCAGCTCGAGGCTCAGGTCCATCTCGCCCTTGCTGATGTGCAGGCTCGGTGCCAGCGTGACCACGTTCTTGTAGTAGCCGCCGATATCGAGCACGAGGCCGTACC
>JBGGME010000325.1:0-2640 GCA_041288195.1 Hyphomicrobiaceae bacterium | reverse complement strand
GCGGCTTCGACAGCTTCGGCCGCCCGGTCGGGCTGCAACTGGTCGGCAAGCCCCGCGGCGAGGCTGCCCTCCTGCAGGCCGCCTCGCTGTACGAAAAGCTGCTCGGCCTCGACAAGCTCCTGCCCATCGACCCCAAGCCGGGAACCGTGCCACCCTCTGCCCCATAAGACGGAGGAAACGAACGGGATGAAGGCGTCGCTGTTCTACCTGCCGAGCATCGGCAGCCGCGCCGAGATCGAGGCCGGCATGGCCGGCATGAACCCGCACTTCTACCAGCGCATGTTGGGCGAGCTCAGCGAGCAGATAAAGCTCGGCGATGAGCTCGGCTACGATTCGGTGAGCTTCACCGAGCATCACTTCCACATCGAGGGCTTCGAGCTTTCCAACAATCCGGTGCTGCTCGACCTCTACTTCGCGATGCAGACCAAGCGCATCCGCGTCGGCCAGCTTGGCATCGTCCTGCCGGCCTCCAACCCGATCCGAGTCGCCGAGGACATCGCCATGCTCGACCACATGACGGGCGGACGCGCCAATGCGGGCTTCGCGCGCGGCTACCAGCGGCGCTGGGTCGACGTCATGGCCCAGCAGACGCACGGCATCCACGGCGCGTTGCCCAACCAGCACGACGAGATCGACAACGCCAACCGGCTGGCCTTCGAGGAGAACTTCCGCATCGTCAAGAAATGCTGGACCGAGGAGATGCTGACCTTCGACGGCAAGTTCTGGAAGGTGCCGGCCGGTCCCACGCCATGGACGCTCGACACCACGGCGAAGTGGGGCAAGGGCGTGAAGGACGGTGTGCTGACGGCCGTCGGCGTCGTCCCGAAGCCCCTGCAGAAGCCGCATCCGCCGCTGTTCCAGCCGTTCGCCAGTTCGGAGAACACCGTTCGCTTCTGCGCCAAGGAGGGCATCACGCCCATCCTGCCGCCGATGCTGCCGGTCTACGAGGAGAAGCTCTACAGCGTCTATTCGGAGGTCTCGGGCAAGCCCAAGGGCCAGGGCGTCGGCGTCCTGCGCGATGTCATCATCACCGACACCGACGAGGAGGCGATGGCGCTGTGGCGGGATTCCGGCCAGTTCTCCGGTCGTGCCTGGTTCGAGCCGTTCGGCTTCCGCCGCGGCATGCAGGACCCGAAGACCGGCAAGTACCCGACCGCCGAGGAGATCATCGCCATGGGTTACGCCTATGTCGGCACGGTCGACACGGTGCTGCGGGCCATGGAGACCCAGCAGAAGCGCCAGCCCGTCGATTGGGTGTTCTGCTACACGTACAACGCCCTGGTTCCTCACCCGATCCTGATGAAATCGATCGAGACGTTCTGGACCAAGGTGATGCCGCGTTTCCGCTGACTCTTCCTCCTTCCCCGTCTTGCCTAGCAGAGGAGAGGGGCATGCATGCTTGCTGAGAAGGCTCTTCAACTACCAGCAGCGGTGAAAGTCACGGCCGCAGTAATCATCGGTTGGTGCGACATGATCTCAATCGGTCCGGGACAAGCCTGGCCTTCGGCGTCAAACTTGCATCTCGCCGGGGACCGATTGGGGGACTGACATGACAGAGCCAATGATTCGCCGCCGCAGCCTGCTGAAAGCGGGGGCCGCGGCCTCGATTTTGACGGCAGCACCCGGCCTCGCCCAGGCGCAGCCCAAGATCGCGCCACCCACCATCATCAAGGCGGGCACGCTGGTCATGTCGATCAATCCGACGCTGCCACCCTTACAGTACGTCGACGACAAGGGCGAGCTGAAAGGCATGCGCGTCGAGCTCGCCAACGAATGCTGCAAGAAGCTCGGGCTGGCGCCGGAATATATCCGCACCGAGTTCGCCACCATGATCCCGGGCCTGGCCGGCAGGCGCTGGGACATGATCAACACCGGCATCTTCTGGACCGAGGAGCGGTCCAAGCTGATGTACATGATCCCCTACGAGCAGGCGGCCATCTCCTTCCTCGCCGCCAAGGGCAATCCGCTGGGGCTGAAGACCGTCGACGATCTCGCCGGCAAGCGCATCGCCGTCGAGCTGGGCGGCATCGAGGAACGGCGCACGCGCGAAGTGGCCAAGATGGCGACTGACAAGGGCCTGAAGCCCATCAACGTCATGACCTTCAACAATTTCGCCGAAGCATTCCAGGCGCTGCGCGCCGGCCAGGCCGATGCGGCGACCACCATCGACGCCACGGCGATGTTCATGCAGAGCCGCGGCGACTTCACGCGCGCGATCAGCGGCGTGTTCCCGCAGATCGCCTGCTTCGCGCTGGCCAACAAGACGGCGGCCGACGCCGTCGTCGGTGCGCTGAACGATCTCAAGAAGGATGGCACCTACGACAAGCTGTTGGACCAGTACGGCGTGCTGAAGATCGACGAGGCGACGTTCTCGATCAAAGGCCCGGGGCCGGCGTAACGACGTTCATTTCCTTTGAACTCGGATTCCTCTCCTCCGCTAGGGGGAGAGGCTAGGTGAGGGGGCGACGACGTGCGCATCCCCCTCACCCAACCTCTCCCCCTAGCGGGGGAGAGGAATCCGAGTTCAAAAGAAATGAACGTCGTTAAGCCGGTCCCGGGCCTTTGATCGAGAACGTCGCCTCGTCGATCTTCAGCACGCCGTACTGGTCCAACAACTTGTCGTAGGTGCCGTCCTTCTTG
>JBGGME010000324.1:0-13114 GCA_041288195.1 Hyphomicrobiaceae bacterium | reverse complement strand
TGAAGCGTTGCAACTAGTGCTATCGCCACCGAGAGGTTGGTCTCGCAGCTTACGCCCTAGCGGACCGGCGCGACCCATGCAGTGCCATTGTGCACCGGCTTTGCGACCTCCGGATGGATCATCTCCACCAGCATCTCCGCGCTGTCGGCCAGGCGCGGGCCGGGGCGGTTGAAGTAGGCGTTGCCGTCGGCGAAATGGACGCGGCCGGTCCGGACCGTCGCAATGTCGGCCCACCCCGGCTTGGCCTCGAGCAACGGCAGCTCCTCCAGGCAGCGCGCCAGCCCGTAGCCGCACGGCGCCACCACGATCACCTCCGGATCGGCGGCGACCAAGTCCTCCCAGCGCATCCAGTCCGAATGCTTTCCCGCCTCCCCGAACAGGTTGCGTCCGCCGGCGGCCTCGATCAGCTCCGGCATCCAATTGCCGCCCGCCATCAGCGGCTCCACCCATTCGATGAAGGCGACGCGCGGCCTGGCGCGCCCCGCCACGCGACTGCGCACTGCCTCCAGCCTCGTCCGCATCTCCGCAACCAACCGCTCCCCCGCCCCCGGCACGCGCAGGGCGCGGGCGACGCGCGCGATGTCGGCGTAGACGTCGGCGGTGGAGTTGGGACGCAGTGAGACGATGTCGACCTTCTTGCCGGTCCACGTGCAGGTGGCCGCCTCCACGTCGGAGAGACTCACCGCGCACACCTCGCAGTGGTCTTGCGTGACGATCACGTCGGGGTCGTGCGCTTTCAGCGCCTCGCCGTCGACGCGGTAGACCGAGAGCCCGTCGCGCACGATCTCGCGCACGCGCGCATCGATCTCCGCGCTCGATCCCTCCACCTTGAATTTCGCTTCCGTCAGCGCCGGCAGCGAGAGCACGTCGGCTGGAAAGTCGCACTCGTGGCTGCGCGCCACCAGCTGCTCGCGCAGGCCCAACGCGCACACGATCTCCGTCGCACTCGCGATCAGGCTGACGATGCGCTGCCCCCCTCTCCCCGCCTGCGGGGAGAGGGCTGGGGTGAGGGGCTGAGGCTGGCTCTGGCGCATGTGGCTGGCCCTCACCCTAACCCTCTCCCCATCTGCGCTGAAGGAGCGCGATGGGGAGAGGGAATCAGGTCACAGAAAACGAAGCCGTCACGGCTCACGACCTCGCCGGTCGCTACCGCGATCGCGTGGCGGAACATCGGCCCCGCACAGCAGAACGTGTGGAACTCACCGTTCTCGGCGCACGGGTCGACGCCCTCCGGCAAGTCAGCCAACAGCCCCGCATCGAAGCGCCGGCCGGCGAAGCTCTCCGGCAGCTTCCTCGGATCGACACAGGTGACGCGGGCCTCGAGCCCGCCCGCGATCATCTCGCGTGCCAGGTCGGCGGTCGGAATGCCCCACAGCGGGAACAGCTGGGCGATGCCGGTGCCGGCGAGCTTGCCCTCGCGGTAGCGGCGGATGTCCTCCAGGAACAGATCGCCGAACGCCATGGCCTCAATGCCCGCCGCAGCCTGCTCGGCCACGAACGCGCCCATGATGCGCTCGTACTCCGCGTTCGGGCAGGGGTAGGGGATTTCCAGCACATGCAGGGGAAGGCCCGCCGCCCGCGCCTGCGCCTCCAGCAGCTCGCGCCGCACGCCGTGCATGGCGACCCGGTCGAAGGCGGCGTTCACGGTTGTCACCAGCCCAACCACGTCGATATCGGGCCGCTGCCGCAGCCTGTAGAGTGACCAGCCCGAGTCCTTGCCCGTGCTCCAGCTGAGGAGAGTTCGCATAACCGGCACGATGATCCAGGCGTTGACGCGAAAGCGGGCCGCTGCCAATGCTCGTCCTTACACCAAGGGGCGGAAACGACCAACAGAGAGCCACGGGCCATGGGGAGCGACAATCCGATTGCCGAGACCACGCGGCGAATCCTCACCGACCTCGCCGATCCGCAAGCGATCAACAAGGCGGGCGACGGCTGGAAGGCTCCCGCCTGGAGCGCGCTCGAGCAGGCGGGGCTGACGCTCGCCTGGGTGCCCGAGGACCTGGGCGGCTCCGGTGCCGATCTCGCCGACGGCTTTGCCGTGCTGCGCGAGGCCGGGCGCTTCGCGCTTGCTGTACCGCTGGCGGAGACGCTGCTGGCGGGCTGGCTGCTCGCCCGTGCCGGCATCCCCGTGCCCAACGGCGCCATGACCTGCGCGCCGGCGCGCGATGGCGACCGCGTCACGCTGGCCGCCAACGGCACGCTCTCGGGCGCGCTCCGTTCGGTGCCGTTCGCCAAGGACGCCAAGCATCTGGCGTTGCTCGCGCGTCGCGACGGCGGCCTTGCCGTTGCTCTCGTCGAGGCCTCGCAGGCCCGCATCGCCGATCACGAGGGCATCGGCGGCGATCCCCTCAACGCGGTGCGCCTCGAAGGCGCGCGTCCCGTTGCCGTCAAGGACGCCCCGGCCGGCCTCGACGAGCAGGCGCTGCTGCTGATGGGCGCCGCCGTGCGCTCCATGCAAATGGCGGGCGCGCTCGAGGCCATCCTCGATCTCTCGGTCGCCTACGCCAACGAGCGCGTTGCCTTCGAACGCCCGATCGCCAAGTTCCAGGCCGTGCAGCACAACCTCGCGCGCCTCGCCGGCGAGACGGCGGTCGCAATCGCCGCCGCCACCTCGGCCGCGGACACGATCGCCAACGCGTCCCCCTCCCCCTTGTGGGGAGGGGTTAGGGGTGGGGGGCATCCCGCCGATCACGGCTCTGCAATCCCCCCCTCCCTGTCCCTCCCCCACAAGGGGGGAGGGGACGACGAAGCCGTGTTCCTCGAGGCCGCCTCGGCCAAGATTCGCGTCGGCGAGGCCGCCACCGAGGGCGCGGCGATCGCCCACCAGGTGCTCGGCGCCATCGGCTTCACCCAGGAGCACACTCTGCACCGTTTCACGCGGCGCCTGTGGGGCTGGCGCGACGACTTCGGCAGCGAAAGCGTCTGGGCGGTGAAGCTCGGCAACCTGGTCGCGGCCAAGGGTGCCGACGGACTGTGGCCCATGCTGGCGGAGCGGTGAGGAGAGACCCATGGCAACCGAGCTGACATTCGACCCCGTCCGCCTTCCCCCCGAGTGCGTCGCGCTGCGCAAGGAGGTTCGCGCCTTCCTCGCCGAGGAGACCGCCGCCGGCACGCTCAACGCCAACATCGGCGGCGGCATCGACGGCGCCTTCAGCGCCGAGTTCAGCCGCAAGGTCGGCGCCAAGGGCTGGATCGGCATGACCTGGCCCAAGAAATACGGCGGCCACGAGCGCACGTTCCTGGAGCGCTACGTCGTCACCGAGGAATTCCGCGTCGCCAACGCACCTGTGCGGCTGCACTTCGTCGCCGACCGCCAGAGCGGACCCGTCATCCTCAGGTACGGCAGCGACCGCGTGAAGGCCGACATCCTGCCGCGCATCTGCAAGGGCGAGGTGTGCTTCGCCATCGGCATGAGCGAGCCCAACTCGGGCTCCGACCTGTTCGCCGCCAAGACCAAGGCCACCAAGACCAGCGGCGGCTGGCTCATCAACGGCACCAAGATCTGGACCAGCAGCGCGCATCACGCCAACTACCTGATCGGCCTCTTCCGCACCTCGCAGCCGACCAAGGAGAACCGCCGCCACGGGCTGACCCAGTTCGTCGTCGACATGAGGACGCCGGGCATCCAGGTCAACCCCGTCTACCAGATGACCGGCCAGCACGACTTCAACGAGGTCGTGTTCCAGGACGCCTTCATGCCCGACGACTGCGTGGTCGGCGAGATCGACGGCGCCTGGAAGCAGGCAACGAGCGAGCTTGCATATGAGCGCAGCGGGCCTGAGCGGTTCCTCGAGACCTTCTACGTGCTGACCGAGCTCGCCCGCGCGCTGGGCGAGAAGCCCGACACCCGCGGCGCCGAGGGGCTCGGACGGCTGGTGGCGCAGGTGCATGCGCTGCGGCGCATGTCGGTGTCGGTCGCCGGCATGCTGCATGCGGGCAAGGAGCCTGTCGTGGAGGCGGCCATCGTCAAGGACGTCGGTACCATCTGGGAGCAGAAGCTGCCGCACAAGGCGCGCGATCTCGCGGCGTTCGTCGAGGAGGGCTCGGCCAACCGGGCGACCTTCGAGGAGCAGATGACCTACGCCACCATGATCGCGCCCAAGCTCACCATCCAGGGCGGCACCACCGAGGTCCTGCGCGGCATCATCGCCCGCGGTCTGGGGCTGAGGTAAGCGGCGAGGCCGTTGGGCAGGCCTCAGGCGGCAACGCCGACCGCACCATTCTCGAGGGCGGCCGACGCGTTCGCCTCCTCGCGCAGCTTCCGGATCGTGGCCGCGCAGCCCCCGCAGCGCGCGCGGCAGCGCAGGCCCGCGTAGACCTCCTTGACGGTCGGCGGGCGATTCGTGGTCGCCGACGCGATGGCATGGAGGACCTGCTGGTCCGTCAGAATGTTGCAGGAGCATACGATCACGGCGGCGCCTCCACCCGGAGATTGATTCGTTGCGTGAGATGATGCCCGAACTCGTGCATCCGGACTGTTCCGGACGGGACACGCCGCAGTGCAAAATCCTCATGGGATCAGCGGGCTACGCCGCGATCTGATTGATGCGCTGCAGCAAGTAGGGCGCAATAAGCGCAGCGCATTGCGCCGTTGCACCCTCTCGGTCGAGCCCGCACATCGCCGCAATACGGCTTCGCCTATTGCGCCCTACCGGGTCGCAGTCGCGCTGGGTCGAATGGAGCAAGGTCGACCGTGCGAGCCGCACCATCGAGGATCAGCTCCGCCATCGCCTCGCCGGTGGCCGGCGCGTTGAGGATGCCCCAGACGCTGTGGCCGGTGGCGAGGTAGGCGCCCTCGACGCCGGCGACCGGACCGATCAGCGGCAGGCCGTCGCGCGTCACGGGACGATGGCAGGCTTGCGCGGCGAGCACCTTCGCCGAGCCGAGCGCCGGCGACAGCCGCCTGCACATGGCCGCAAGCCGCTCGATGGCGCCGGGATCGGGCGCCACGTTCGCCGGATCGACCGGCAACGGGCTCTCGCTCGAGATGGCGCACACATAGGTCGTGCCGTCGGCGCGCGGGAACACCTCGGGTGAATGCACCTCACCGTCCTGCTCCTGGTACTCCAGGAACAGGGCTTCGGCCGGCACCTCCGCGCCCGTCTCGAAGACGAGGCTGTGGCCCTTGAGGCCGAACACCGGCGGCATCGGCAGCCACCGCGTCGCCAGGATCGACCACGGCCCCATGGCGATCACCACCGCGTCGCCCTCGATGGTCTTTCCGTCGACCTCGACGCCGGCGACTGGCCCGTCGGGACCGCGGCGGATCAGGCCGGTAACCTCGCCCATCTGCAGCCGCGCGCCGTTCGCCTCCGCCTTCCTCATCATCGCCCTCGTGAACAGACCTGGGTGGACCTGCGCCGTCGTCGCCTGCGAGCCGAGGCGCCGTGCGACATTCACATCGGCCGCCAGCCAGGCAAGATCGTTCTTGCGTGCCCCGCGCTGCCCGGCGGCATCGCTCGTAGACCAGCCACCATAGGTGTCCATGCGGCGGTAGCCCCAGTCGGCATCGATGGTCTCGGCGAGACTCGCGTGCAGCGCAAAGCTGCGGCGCGCCAGCGCCTCAATGGGCGTGCCGTCGCACCAGTCGAGCGCCAGGAAGCCGCCCGACTTGCCTGAAGCCGCGCAGGCGACGCCCGTGCGCTCGATCACCACGACCTCGGCGCCCCTGCGGGCGAGGAAGTAGGCGACCGACGCGCCGATGACACCGCCGCCGCAGATCAGCACGCGCATGGGTCCGCTCGATGCTCCGCTCTGTCGCCAGGATGGCAAGCGCTAGACTACGGCGGATGCGGCCGTGTCGGGAAGATGCGCCTTCCAGCGCACAAGCGCCGCCCGGCCCGCGTCGGTCAGCGCATACACGCCGCGCTCGACCCTCACGAACCAGCCATAGACGTTGCCGAGCAGGATCTTGGGCGCATCCGGGATGCCGGCCTTCAGGTCGCGCGGTCGCCCCGGCGCTGCGGCGAGCGCGGCCGCGCACGCCAATGCCTGCTGGCGATAGGCCGTCATGATGGGCTGGCGCGTGCTGCCGCCGGCCGCGGGATCGCCGCGGCGGCGGCGGTGCTCCTCGACAATGCGCGAGCGGCGCTTGCCATCGCGCCGCGGCCGCCACGGCATCGGTTCGACAATCACCTCGACCTTGCCCGACGCGAACACCGCGAGCAGCCCGAACCCCAGGTAGCGGCACAGCTTCTTGACGCGCGGATCGCCCTCCCGGCCGCGCCCACGACGCGACGCGCGGACCGCCAGCCACACCTCGTCGCAGGCGGCCGTGCGGTCGACGGCCTGCAGCACCAGGTCGAGCGTGAAGGAGAGCTTGAGCTCGCCGATCACCACCGCCTGCGGCGAGCCGCCATCAAGCGCCACCAGGTCGCAGCCGCACACCTCGCCCTTCACCTCGAAGCCCAGCTTTTCGAGGAAGCGCTTGACCGGCAGATAGAGGCTCGATTCCAATGATCCCCTCGCCCGATGCAAATGCCGTTGCGGCGATTCGGGCACTGGAGGCAAGCATGGGCAGCCCGGTTGATCTCTCCGGACGCGTGGCGCTGGTGACGGGTGCCTCCCGGGCATCGGCAAGGCGATCGCCCTGGCGCTCGCCGCCGCCGGTGCCGACATCGCCGTCAACTGTCGAGAGCGCACGAGTGACGCCCAGGGCGTCGCCGATGCCGCACGGGCCTTGGGCCGCCGGTCCATCGTCGCGCGCGCCGACGTCTCGAGCGGCGGCGAGGTGGCGACCATGCTGAAAGCCGTCGAGAGCGGGCTCGGACCCATCGACGTGCTCGTCAACAATGCCGGCGTTGCGCTGCGCCGCGGCCTCGACGACCTCACCGAGGCCGATTTCGACCGCACCGTCGCCGTCAACCTCAAGTCGGCGTTCCTGTGCACGCAAGGGGTGCTGCCGCGCATGCGCGCGCGCCGCTGGGGCCGCATCGTCAACATCTCGTCGGGGGCGGCGCGCGGCGCCGGCATCGTCGGCGTGCACTACAACGCCTCCAAGGCCGGCATGGAGGGGCTCACCCGCGGCTACGCGGCGCGCCTGGTGAAAGAGGGCATCACGGTCAATGCCGTGGCGCCGTCGCTGATCGAGACGGAGATGGTCACCGCGCCCGCCGAGACCGCAGCCCGGGTGCCGCTCGGTCGCCTCGGCCTGCCGGCGGAAGTGGCGCAGGCCGTGCTGATGGTGATCGGCAACGCCTACATGACCGGCCAAACCATCCCGGTGAACGGCGGTCTGCACTTCAACTAGTACTTGCTGCCTTCGAGACGGCGGAACAGCGCGCTGGCGTCGTCGACGTCGCCCGTCAGGCACGCATGATAGATGCGTTGCGCCTTGCGTCGCTCGGCCGCCAGCCGCTCAGGCGGCATGGAGGCGTAGGCGCCGCTGCTGAGCTTGTCGAGGTAGCTCTTGTGCGCCTCGTTGCAGCTGATCTTGTTCTGCGCGGACGCCGCTGCCGCCATCAGGCCCAATACGATCGTGCTGGTGAGAGCCGACCTTAGCATGAGGCGCCTCTGGCTCAGCGCTCGCTCCGGCGGCGCTCTCGATAAGGGCTAGCCAGTATGGGTATCAAATGCTGAACGCACGGTTGCGGGGCGAGCCCGCCGGCAAACAAGGCGTGGGCTCCCCCTGTCTCGAGAAGCCCACGCAAACGCATGAAGACCGCAGGCTCGATGAGCCCGCGCTCTTTCAGAACTTCATCTTGTCGAGCCTGTCGAACAGGGCCTTGGCATCGAGTTCGTCGCCGGCCTGGCACGCATCGTAGGCGCGCAGGGCCAGGCGGCTCACGCCAGCCAACTGCTCCGGCGAGATCTTGGCATACTTCTCACGGTCGAGCTTCTCAAAGAAGCCCTTGTAGGCCTTGCCGCAGTCCATCTTGCCCTGGGCAATCGCGAGCCCACCGGGGACGGCGAACACGGCAAGAGCAACAAAGGCAGTTGCGAGACGCTTCATGATTAGTCTCCCTATCCTTCAGCCGCGCCGGAACTCCCGACGCCAGCTGCATGCAGATACGAGACAGGCCCGATTATGGTTTCACAACGCAAGCGAAAAAGTTCGGAAATCCGAATCCGGACGACACAGAAGAGTCACAATCCCTGCGTGCAACGCAATTCCATGCTCTCGGCATCCGTGGCGTCGTGCAACGCCCGAGTCGCCGGCGCCTTTTCCGGCTCTTCCGCCGGACTACGGGCTGACATGCGCAAGGAGGGGACTCTCGTCATTGATTTTTTTGGCTTTCGTCGATAGAGGCCAGTGTCCCCAGGCGCCACGACCGGTGTTCCTGCTGCGCCGGCCCGTCCCCAACCCAGTCCCGCAAAGGACCCCCATGGCCGAACCGCTCCCCCTCCGGACCAGCATGACGTTCGCCTATGGCGAGCCGCGCGAGCTCAGCCCCGGCGTTGCTCGGATCGTCGCCAACAACCCGAACCACTTCACCTTCAAGGGCACCAACACCTACCTGGTCGGCACCCGCAGTCTCGCCCTCATCGACCCGGGTCCCGAGGACCCCGACCATCTCGCCGCCATCCTGAAGGCCGTGGGTGGACGGCAGATCAGCCACGTGCTGATCACGCATACGCACCGCGACCACACCGACGGCATGCCGGCGCTGCTGGCCGCGACCGGCGCCAAGACCGTCGGCTTCGGGCGCCGCGCTCCCAACCGCGGCACCAAGCAAACCAGCCCCTCGGGCGGCGAGTTCGTCGACAGGGACTTCGTACCCGACATCCCGCTCGCCGACAGCGGGCGTCTGGAAGGCGACGGCTGGGCCTTCACGGCCGTGCACACGCCGGGGCATGCGCCCGACCACCTCTGCTTCGCGCTCGAGGGGACCAATATCCTGTTCTCGGGCGATCACGTCATGGGCTGGAACACGAGCGTGGTGGCCCCGCCCGAAGGCAACATGGGCGCTTACATGCGCTCCCTGCAGCGGGTCATGGAGCGCAGCGACGGCGTCTACTTTCCAGGCCATGGCGGGCGGATCGAGGAGCCGCAGCGCCTGGTCAAGGCCTACATGCTGCACCGGCGCATGCGCGAGCAGGCGATCCTCGAGTGCATCCGCAGCGGCACCGACACGGCCCGCGCCATCGTGCCGGTGGTCTACAAGGGCCTCGACCCCAAGCTCCTCAACGCTGCGTCTCTTTCTGTCCTCGCACACGTTGAGCACTTGATTGAACGCGGGCTCGTCCGTTGCGAGCCTCCGCTTTCTCCTGATCGCGTCCTTTCGCTTTCTTGACCATCGCGCCGGCCCTGGTCGTGCGCAGGCCGCGGCGTCCGCCGGCGCCGGGGGAGGTCGAATCGATGCGGGTCTGCAGCTCGGCGAAGAAGCGGCGCACGCGCGTGGCGTTGGCGCCGAGATCGTGGACGCCGTAGCGCGAGGCGGAGCGTACGTCGATGCGAGAGCGGTTGACGCTGCCCTCCACACGAACGACGACGTCGTCGGTGAAGCCGGCAACCAGCGTCGTGTCGGTCGCCTCCAGGATGCCGGGCTTGGCCCCGCGCCCGGTCACCGGCGGCTCGGAGGTCGCCACCCGCCACTTGAGTTTGCGCACCGCCTCCTCGACGAGCTCGAACGCCTCCGCCGCGGGTCGGTCGACGACGAACGAGCGCAATTCGGGATAGGCTTTCTGCTGCGCCGCGGCGAACCGCGCCCCGGGATAGGCCACCGAGGCTGATTCCCCCTTGCGCTGCTTGGCCAGCGCCAGGAACTGCGGCGGGCTCGCGAAATCCGTCGACACGTCGTTGATCGGGGGCAGATTGAGGTAGGCCGGCACGTAGGTGAGCGGCCAGGCCAGCGCGATGAAGGGCAGCAGCACGCCGAACGCCGCGCTGCCGGCCCCGCCATAGCCCTTGCGCCAGATCTGGATCATGGCGATGAGCCCGACCAGCACCGCCAGGCCGCCTCCGGCCACGCCAACCGCAAACAGATTGACGGCAACGGGGGTGGGGAACGGGGTGAGCCGATGCAGCACCACATCGACCAGCAGGACGCACGCCGAGAACAGCGCGATCCGGCTCGACCAGCGCGCCAGCGGCGCCACAATCATCGTCGCTCGGTCGTTCATGGCCTTCTTGGCTAGGCCGGCAGAGACTATCCGCTCATATCAGGCTTCGCGCGGTCTCACCAGCGCCCGCCCGTCGGGCGCGGACGGCATCGCCCGCGGGCGTCCGCTGCATTGTTGCAGCAACGATGCGGAGAAATTTGGGTCGCAAGTCCTCTCGGCCTGCATCCCCGGCCGGAGCGCCCGTTGGGGCGCGCAGAGCCGGGGCCTACCGCGTGATGGAGCTGGGCAGGGTCCCGGATTGCCTCCGCTAAAGCGTCGGCATCCGGGAATGCACCCCTTACTCCGCCGGCGCGGGATGGGCGGCCGGCGGAGCCGCCGGGCGCGCCTGCGCCTCGGGCGCCTCCATCATTCGCCCGCAGGCGAACAGCACGCCCGCGACCATCAGGTAGCCCAGCGTGATCGACGGCGTGACGCCGAGCCCATTGCCGATGCCGACCGCCTCGCCGTGCATGAAGCCGAAGAAGGTGAGCACCGCCCCGGCGAGCGCGAATGCCGCCGCCTTGACGAACTGGCGCTCGATGATGAACACGCCGATGGCGCCAAGCACCAGGCCGGTGAGGATCGCACCGCCGCCCATCAGCTCGAGGCCGTGGTAGAGCACGCCGAAATTGCCGAGCTTGTCGAGGCCCACGGCGGCCGCATTGGTGCCGGCGGCGGCCAGCGCGCCATCGATCAGGACCTTGGCCCAGGCGGCAAGGTGCGGCGTCAGCGCCAGCACGATCGCGGGCGCATGCTCCTTGGGCGTGGTCTGGAACGCCTGCGCGCCGATCAGCATGCCGATGTAGAGCAGGATCGGCGAGATCGCCACCACCGGGATCAGCGCCAGCAGCACGGCGATGATGCCGAACCAGGAGAGCGCGATCACCATCAGCCCCGTCGCGGCCGAGTAGCCGATGCGCCCGCCCATGGCCTTCCAGCCGGGATGGCCGATGTAGACGGCGTTGATGAATGGGTTGCCCATCAGGCAGCCGATCAGGCTCACCACGCCGTCGGCGGTGAGCACCTGGGTCGTCGGATAGGTGTCGCCGGCCGCCTCCGCGCTCTCGACGTTGTCCATGGCCTCGACCAGGTCGTAGACGCCGAACGGAATTGCGGTGACGAGGATGACGGCCAGGAACTCGAACCCGGAGAACACGTGGTCAATTGCCGGCAGCGGCACCGAGAACCCGAAGTTGGCGAACGAGCCCATCAGCTTGGAGAGGCTCATGCCGCCGACGCTGAAACCGATCGCGGTCGAGCCCCAGGCGATCAGCATGCCCGCCGCGATGGCGACGAGGCCCGCGGGGATGCCGCGCGGATAGCGCACGCCGCCGAACCAGGCCGCCAGGATGATGGCGAGCGAGACGAGGCCGATGGCCGGCGTCATGTAGATCTCCATCGCCGGGCGCATGGAGATGAAGGCGACCGACACGCCCGCAAGCGTGCCCAGCAGCGCGGCGCGCGGCGTGATCTTGCGGATGAAGGGCGCGATGAAGCCGCCGATCATCAGGATGAAGCTTTGGAAGAACACCCAGACCAGCCCCGCCTCCCAGGCTTTGATGGGGTCGTTGGTCTTGGCCAGGATCGGCAGCATGATCACGAACGTGACCACGAACATGTGTGGCACGCTCACGCCCGAGGGCAGAGCGCACACGTCGCTGCGGCCCGTGCGCTTGGCAAGGCGATAGGCGAGCCATGCGTAGTAGACGGTGGAGAGGAACATCATCAGGCCGAGCGCGGGGAGGATGCGGCCGAACACCAGGCTGTCGGGGAGCTTGAGCACGAACCGCAACAGGCCCGTCAGCACCAGCATGTTGACGAGGATGTTGGTGCCGAAGCCGAAGAAGGCGTTCCAGTCGCCCGGCACCCAGAGCGCCGGTCCCTTTGCCGATTGCGTCGCCATCGCCGAACCCCCGTTCCTTCCTCGTCTCGCCTATTTGATTGCGCCGATCACGCTCGCCGACTGGGCGACCCAACCGAAGATGCCGCCCTGGGCGGCGATCATCCTCAAGCCCACCTCGTGAAACTCGGGGAAGTAGGAGCCGCAGCAGTCGCCCACCACGATGGCGCGGTAGCCGCGGTCGTTGGCCTCGCGCACGGTCGTGTGCACGCACACCTCGGTCGTCACGCCGGTGACCAGCAGGGTCTCGATGCCGCGATTGCGCAGCATCAGGTCGAGGTCGGTCTGGTAGAACGCGCCCTTGCCGGGTTTGTCGATCACGGGCTCGCCGTTGACGGGGTAGAGCTCGGGGATGATGTCGTGGCCGGCCTCGCCGCGAATGAGAATTCGGCCCATGGGGCCCTTGTCGCCGATGCGCATGGACGGCGCGCCGCGCTCGACCTTGGCGCGCGGTGCGTCCGACAGATCGGGGCGATGACCTTCACGCGTGTGGATGATCGCCAACCCGTTGCGGCGGGCGGCGCTCAGCAGCTCGCGCAGGGGCGCGACAATCTTGGCAAGCTTCGACACATCGTTGCCGAGCGCCTCGCCGAAGCCGCCGGGCTCGAGGAAGTCTCGCTGCATGTCGATGATGACGAGTGCCGTCCGCCCCGTGTCGACGACAATGGGCGCCGGAAGTGCATCGATGCTCGCGGAAGCCATCAGCCTGCCCCCATGTGGCAGACCAATTAAGCAAGCCATGTGCCAGCAAGCTCTTGCACCGGCACGTGCCCAATATCCGCCGCATCGGGCCGCACGGGTGCCCATTGCCTGGGCACTCCTGCCCATCGCGCGTTCACCGTCGCCTGTGTCCTGGGTGCCGGCCTGTTCCCGCGAGCGCGCTATCGCGGGAACAGGCGGGCACCCATGCAGGTCTCGTTGATCCGTTGGCGCACGCGCAGTTTCTCCCTGACGCGCACGTCCTGCGCGTGTCAGCTCAAAGCAGTGAGGGGCTGCGGGGCAGCGAGACACCGCAATCCATGTTGCAACTCAAGAGCGGCAGCTCGCCGCCCCGCGCAGGATTTTGGGCCGTTACGTCCAGCTGTGAAGGCCTTCTACGCGAACGTGGCGGGCCACCGGGGTATTCGCCTGCGGCGCTGGGGCCGACCTCGGCTCGCGTCTGCGTGACCG
>JBGGME010000323.1:0-25551 GCA_041288195.1 Hyphomicrobiaceae bacterium | reverse complement strand
GCGGCTGAATGCTGCGGATGCCATGAGCCCGGTCGAAACACGCGTCGGCGTCATCTCTGATACGCATGGTCTGCTGCGCCCCGAAGCGGTTGCCGCGCTGCGCGGGTCGCAGATCATCATGCATGCCGGAGACGTCGGGTCCCCGCACGTGCTCGAGCACCTTCGCGCATTGGCGCCTACATTTGCGGTGCGCGGCAATATCGACAGGCAGGAGTGCGCAGCGAGCCTGCCGGCGACCGAGGTCGTGGAGGTTCGCCGGTTGCTCTTCTGGCTGCTCCACGACATTGCCGATCTCGACCTCGACCCTGTCGCGGCCCAGTTCGCAGCCGTGATCTATGGCCACTCGCACAAGCCTTCGATCGAATGGCGCGACGGCGTGCTTTATCTCAACCCTGGGAGCGCCGGCCCGCGGCGTTTCAGGCTGCCGGTGACGATCGCGCGGCTCGTGGTTGCGGGAAAGACAATACGTCCGCAGATCGTCGAGCTCGATGTCTAGGCTCAGCCCGCCAGCTGCGCCTCGATGGCCTCGAGGGCGGCCTGGGCCTTGGAGCCGTCGGGACCGCCGGCCTGGGCCATGTCGGGGCGGCCGCCGCCGCCCTTGCCGCCGAGCGCTGCCGCGCCGACCTTGACGAGGTCGACGGCATTGTAGGTTGCGATCAAGTCCTCGGTGACGCCGACGGCGAGACCCGCCTTGCCGTCCTCGGTGACGCCGACAATGGCGACGATGCCGGAGCCGACCTGCTTCTTGCCGTCGTCGATCAGGCCGCGCAGGTCCTTGGGGTTGAGACCCTGCACCGAGCGCGCCATCAGCTTCACCTTGCCGACGGTGCGCACCGCGCTCTCCGCATTGGCCGCGGCGCCGTTGCCCGCGGCGGCGCCGGACAGCGCCAGCTGGCGCTTGGCGTTGGCAAGCTCGCGCTCCATCTGCCGGCGCTCCTCGAGCAGCGCCTTGACGCGCTCGACCACGTCCTCGGGCTTGGTGCGCAGCGCGCCGGCCAGCTCGCGCACGCGCTGATCCTGCTGGGCGAGATAGTCGTGCGCACCCTGCGCGGTCAGTGCCTCGATGCGGCGCACGCCCGAGGCGCTGGCGCTCTCTGCGGTCACGCGGATGAGCCCGATGTCGCCGGTGCGCCCAACGTGGGTGCCGCCGCACAGCTCGACCGACCAGGCCTTGTTGGCCTTGCCCTTGGTGTCAGACCCGTACGCTCCCGCGCCTTCCGGCTCGCCCATGGAGACGACGCGCACCTCCTCGCCGTATTTCTCGCCGAACAGCGCCCGCGCGCCCGTCTCGCGCGCATCCTCCAGCGCCATCAGCCGCGTCTCCACGGGCGAGTTCCGCAGCACGTAGGCATTCGCCATGGCCTCCACGGCCGCGAGCTCGTTGGGCGACATGGGCTTGGTGTGCGCGAAGTCGAAGCGCAGCCGGTCCGGCGCCACCAGCGAGCCCCTCTGCTCCACGTGATCGCCGAGCACCTGGCGCAAGGCCTCGTGCAGGAGATGGGTGGCGGAGTGATTGGCGCGCGTGGCCGAGCGCCGCGCATGATCAACGACGAGCTCCACCCCGTCGCCGGGCTTGAAGGTTCCGCTCTCGACACGGCCAACGTGCACGAAGACGTCGCCCAGTCTCTTCTGCGTATCGGTGACGCGGAACAGCGCGCCCTTGGCACCCTTGATGATGCCCTCGTCGCCGACCTGGCCGCCCGACTCGCCGTAGAACGGCGTCTGGTTCAGCACCAGCATCGCCACCTCGCCGTCCCCGACGCTGCCGACCTCCTTGCCGCGGCTCAGGATCGCGCGGATCTCGCCCTCGGCGGTCTCCGTGTCGTAGCCCAGGAAATCGGTGGCCCCGGCGCGCTCGCGGACCTCGAACCAGACCGTCTCGGTGGCAGCCTCGCCCGAGCCCTTCCAGGCCTTGCGCGCCTCCTCCTTCTGCTTCTCCATCGCCGCGTCGAAGGCCGTGGTGTCGACCGAGATGCCGCTGGGCTTGAGTGCGTCCTGCGTCAGGTCGAGCGGGAAGCCGTAGGTATCGTAGAGCTTGAAGGCGGTCTCGCCGGGGAACACGGAGCCCTTCTCAAGGCCAGCGCTCGCCTCGCCGAGGAGACCGAGCCCCTTCTCCAGAGTCTTGCGGAAGCGCGTCTCCTCGAGCCGCAACGTCTCGGTGATGAGCGCCTGGCCGCGCACGAGCTCGGGGTAGGTGTCGCCCATCTGCTGCACCAGCGCCGGCACCAGGCGCCACATCAGCGGCTCCTTGGCGCCGAGCAAGTGCGCGTAGCGCATGGCGCGGCGCATGATGCGGCGCAGGACATAGCCGCGGCCGACGTTGGAGGGCAGCACGCCCTCCGCGATCAGGAAGCTCGTCGCGCGCAGGTGGTCGGCGATGACGCGGTGGGAGGGCAGGTTGTCGCCCCTGGCCGGCACGCCGGTTGCCGCCTCCGAGGCCGCGATCAGCGCCTTGAAGAGGTCGATCTCGTAGACGGACTGCACGCCCTGCAGGATGGCCGTCATGCGCTCGAGCCCCATGCCGGTGTCGATCGAGGGCTTGGGCAGTGCCACGCGATCGCCGGGCCCGCGCTGCTCGAACTGCATGAACACGAGGTTCCAGAACTCGAGGTAGCGGTCGCCGTCCTGGTCGGCGCTGCCCGGCGGGCCGCCCGCGATCTTGGGTCCCTGGTCGAGGAAGATCTCCGAGCAGGGCCCGCAGGGGCCGGTGTCGCCCGCCGACCAGAAATTGTCCGACGTGGCGATGCGGATGATCCTGTCGTCGGCGAAACCCGTTACCTTCTTCCAGAGGCGATAGGCATCCTCATCGTCGTGGTAGATGGTGACGAGCAGGTGCTTGGGATCGAGGCCGAAGTTCTTTGTGACGAGCTCCCACGCCAGCGGGATCGCCAGCTCCTTGAAGTAGTCGCCGAACGAGAAGTTGCCGAGCATCTCGAAGAACGTGTGATGCCGGTTGGTGTAGCCGACGTTGTCGAGGTCGTTGTGCTTGCCGCCGGCGCGCACGCATTTCTGCGCGGTGGTCGCGCGCGTGTAGGGCCGCACCTCCTGTCCCGTGAACACGTTCTTGAACTGCACCATGCCGGCGGACGTGAACATCAAGGTCGGGTCGTTCCTCGGCACCAGCGGCGAGGACGGCACGACCTCGTGGCCGTTCTTGGCAAAGAACTCCAGGAACGTGCTGCGCACCTGATTGACTGTGGTCATGACCTGCTACGTGGCCTGTCGTATCGGGGCCGGCGCGGGCCTCCGCGCACGGCAAATTCTGCTCGCCCGACGTTCTACCGGGGGGTATCGGCCCTGTCCACAAACGCACGCGCAGGTGTCGGACCCTCCGGGTCCGACACCGTGGCGCCACACGTTCGAGGTCGTGCAATGGTGTCGGACCCGGAGGGTCCGACACCCACTTACCGCTTGCCCTTGGCACCCTTGCGGGCGTCGGCCTCCGGCTCGTCCTCGGGCATGAAGCCCTCGGGGCCTTCCTCGGCGTCGGCGGCCTCGTCGGCCTCGGGCGGAGCCTGCAGCATCTTGTCGACGATCAGCCCCGCGTTCTGGCGCACCGCCTTCTCGATCTGGTCGGCGACCTTGGGGTGCTCCTTGAGGAACGCCTTGGTGTTCTCGCGGCCCTGGCCGATGCGCTCGCCGCCGAAGGAGAACCAGGCGCCCGACTTCTCGATGATGCCGGCCTTGACGCCGAGGTCGACGAGCTCGCCGGTCTTGGAGATGCCCTCACCATACATGATGTCGAACTCGACCTGCTTGAAGGGCGGCGCCACCTTGTTCTTGACCACCTTGACGCGCGTCTGGTTGCCGACCACCTCCTCGCGGTCCTTGATCTGGCCGATGCGGCGGATGTCGAGGCGCACGCTGGCGTAGAACTTGAGAGCGTTGCCGCCGGTGGTGGTCTCCGGATTGCCGAACATGATGCCGATCTTCATGCGGATCTGGTTGATGAAGATCACCATGCACTTGGACTTGGAGATGGAGGCGGTGAGCTTCCTGAGCGCCTTGCTCATGAGGCGGGCCTGCATGCCGGGCTGCATGTCGCCCATCTCGCCCTCGAGCTCGGCCTTGGGGGTGAGGGCTGCAACCGAATCCACCACCAGCACGTCGACGGCACCCGAGCGCACCAGCGTGTCGGCGATCTCGAGCGCCTGCTCGCCGTCGTCGGGCTGGGAGATCAGTAATTCTTCGACCTTGACGCCGAGCTTCCTGGCATAAACGGGGTCGAGCGCGTGTTCGGCATCAACGAACGAGCAGATGCCGCCCTTTTTCTGCGCTTCCGCCACCACCTGCAGGGCCAGCGTGGTCTTGCCCGACGATTCGGGTCCGTAAATTTCGATCACGCGTCCGCGTGGGAGGCCGCCGATACCCAGCGCGATGTCGAGACCGAGCGAACCGGTCGAGATCGCCTCCACCTCCATGATGCGGTCGTTGGCCCCGAGCCGCATGATCGAGCCCTTGCCGAAGTTCTTGTCGATCTGGGCAAGGGCCGCCTCGAGCGCCTTCTGCTTGTCCATGTTTCCCCCTTCGACAACGCGGAGCGGCGGCTTATTCATGTGCGGAATCCTTATTTCATGAGTTGCGGAGGGTGGCAAAACGCGACTCGCGCCATTAAGCGTAATGTACTCGGTTTGTTCTCAGCAGGCAAGAGCGCGATCGCGTCATTGCCGAATGCTTCCTACAACCTGTGGATCGGCGGGCCATTCGGCCGGCGCGGCGGCCGTTCAGCAGATCAGGCACGCCCGGCACATGGTGCGCACTTCCGCGACGTCGTTGTCGATGCGGCGGCGGGTATCCTTGATCAGCGCCTTGGAATGGTCGGTGTCGCACACGAACGTGTGCTTGCCGCTGAACTCCGCGAGCTTCCTGCGGAAGTAGGCAGCGACCCTGTCGAGCGCCCGGGCGTCGATGCAGTCCCTGGCGGCAAGTCGCATGCGCCGTTCGACGTGAGAGGGGGCCCCGCACTGTTTCAGGAAGGCCTCGGCCATCGCGTAGGTGTCGGCGCGCCGCCAAAGGTCCTTCACCTGCGCCGCCGTCAGGTAGGAGAACCCGAGCTTGGCCGGCTCGATCGGAGACTGGGTCTCGGGAGTGCGCGGGGGCCCAAAGCCCGCAAGCAGAACCAACCCTACCGCGCAAAACGGGACAATCAGCATTCGTCGGTTCATGCCGGCCCCCCTGCAACGATCGCCGCCACAGCGCTCGGGCATGCGACCATCCGAGTCGCGCATTGTCAATCTGGCGGGCATGGGCAGGCGGCGGTTGAGCCTGCCGTCAGCCCTGTGCGCCCTGGCGTCGCGCGAGAAAGGCCAGCCGTTCGAACAGGTGCACGTCCTGCTCGTTCTTGAGCAGCGCGCCGTGCAGCGGCGGGATCAGCTTCCTGGGGTCGGTCTCACGCAGGGTCTCGGGCGAGATGTCCTCGTTGAGCAGCAGCTTGATCCAGTCCAGCAGCTCGGAGGTGGAGGGTTTCTTCTTGATGCCCGGCACTTCTCTCACATCGTAGAACACCTTCAGCGCCTCCGACACCAGCCGCCCCTTCAGGTTGGGGAAGTGCACGTCGACGATGGCGCGCATGGTGTCGGCGTCGGGGAACTTGATGTAGTGGAAGAAGCAGCGGCGCAGGAAGGCGTCGGGCAGCTCCTTCTCGTTGTTGGAGGTGATGATGACGACGGGGCGGTGCTTGGCCTTGATGGTCTCGTGCGTCTCGTAGACGTAGAACTCCATGCGGTCGAGCTCCTGCAGCAGGTCGTTGGGGAACTCGATATCGGCCTTGTCGATCTCGTCGATCAGCAGCACCGGGCGCTCGGCATGCGTGAACGCCTCCCACAGCTTGCCCTTGCGGATGTAGTTGCGGATGTCGCCGACGCGGGCGTCGCCGAGCTGGCTGTCGCGCAGGCGGCTCACCGCATCGTATTCGTAGAGGCCTTGCAGCGCCTTGGTGGTCGACTTGATGTGCCACTCGATGAGCGGAATGCCCAGCGCCTTGGCAACCTCCAGCGCCAGCACGGTCTTGCCGGTGCCGGGCTCGCCCTTCACGAGCAGGGGACGTTGCAATGTGATGGCGGCATTGACGGCCACCTTGAGGTCGTCGGTGGCGACGTAGGACTTGGTTCCCTTGAACTGCATGGGCTGGCGCTTTCCCCCGGGGGCCGAAAAGGACGCGCGAGCTTACGGGCGGGACCCCAGCCCTTCAAGCCGTGCAAGGTGCGACCAAAAAAGGGGTCGCCACTTCCAGTCGGCGTTGGAAGTGGCGAAATGCGACGCTTGGGGGGAGAACGCAGGGAAGAGCGTCGCTTACGGGGACAGAGCAATCGTCGGTTCGGGAAACGCGAGCAAACCACGGGGGAGGGGCGGTTTGCTCGTTCGACCCGAAATGACCGACTAAGATCGCCGCACTGCCTGACCCCGATTTGCTTGTTCTGACAAAGCAACACTGCCTGAAATGTCTGAATACAACGTAAACGTGCAGAAGTATTAAAGTACTACTATAGCTAGATGACTGTCGATAATCTATAGCAGATGTAGGAATTTGCCTTATCTGCGCCCTCTGAAGGGTGTGAAAGCACGCGCCGGAAACCATCACTGCTGCGCAGCACGGCAATCGCTTGACTTGGAAAAACAGCGGCTTAAATACGGGCGCCAACTCGTGCCGATAGGCTCTCGGGCGAGCAAGACAACGGATAACGAGCCGCCGGGAAGCGTGGATGGGCAAATCCGATAGCAGAATCAGGGTCAAAGCACCCGCAACCAAGGGCAACCACAAGGCGGCCCTGAACGGCAACGCCAACGCCCGCCATCCGGCCGAGGTCAAGAAGCATCAGGCGCTGGGCCAGAGCAAGCCCGCCGCCAAACCACTTGCGAAGCCGGCCCGCAAGAGCCGCGCCCGCGAAAGCAGTATCGTTCTGCCCGAGGGTTATCGCCCGTCCGAGAACGAGCCGTTCATGAACGAGCGTCAGAAGGTCTACTTCCGCAACAAGCTGGTCGCCTGGAAGGAAGAGATCATCCGCCAGAACCGCGAGACCCTGCATATCCTGCATGAGGACTCCGCGCAGCACGCAGACCTCGCCGACCGCGCCACCTCCGAGACCGATCGTGCGCTGGAGCTGCGCGCCCGCGACCGCCAGCGCAAGCTCATCAACAAGATCGATGCGGCGCTCGCGCGCATCGAGGAAGGCAGCTACGGCTTCTGCGAGGAGACGGGCGAGCCGATCGGCCTTAAGCGCCTCGACGCGCGGCCCATCGCCACCTTGTCGCTCGAGGCCCAGGAACGCCACGAGCGCCGCGAGAAGGTCTTCCGCGAAGACTAGGTGACTGGGTTCCGACCGTCGTCGGAATAATGACGTCCACCGTCGGCTTCGGAGATCGGCGGCGTCCCTTGGCAGCTTTGCGCCACGCTTCCTCCGATTGCCCCTCGCTTCGGCCGGTGCTTTGATGCCCTCAACGAGGAATGGGGGAACGCCATGAAGCTCGGGCTGCATCTGGGATACTCGGGCGCCACGCTCGACGTCCCCGTCGAGCTGGTGCAGCGGGCCGAGGAGCTGGGCTACGATTCCGTGTGGACGGCCGAGGCCTACGGCTCGGATGCGGTGACGCCGCTCGCCTTCCTCGCCGGCAAGACCAGCCGCATCAAGCTCGGCACCGCCATCATGCAGCTTGCCGCGCGCACCCCCGCCAACTGCGCCATGTCGGCGGCGACCGTCGATGCGCTCGCCGGCGGCGGACGCTTCATCGCGGGTATCGGCGTATCGGGCCCGCAGATCGTCGAGGGCTGGTACGGCCAGCCCTGGGGCAAGCCCTACTGGCGCATCAAGGACTACGTCGAGATCATGCGCAAGGTGTTCGCCCGCGAGGCGCCGGTGGCGCACGAGGGCCGCGAGATCAGCCTGCCCTACACGGGGCCCGGCGCCATGGGCGTGGGCAAGCCGCTGAAATCGATCCTGCACATGCGCCCCGACATCCCGATCTATCTCGGCACCGGCAACGAGGCGACCGTGAAGCTCACCGCCGAGATCGCCGACGGCTGGCTGCCGCTCGGCTTCGTGCCGGGCTCGATGTCGGAGTACCGGCCGTGGCTCGAGGAAGGCTTCCGCCGCGCCGGCAAAGGCAAGGGCTTCGCCAGCTTCGAGATCCAGGCTTCCGCCCATGTTGTCGTCGAGAGCGACGTGAAAGCGGCGCTCGCCAAGCTCAAGCCGGAGGTTGCGCTCTACGTCGGCGGCATGGGCCACCGCGACAAGAACTATCACAAGGACATCCTGATCCGCCGCGGCTTCGGCGAGGCTGCCCAGCGCATCCAGGAGCTCTACCTCGCCCACCGCAAGGAGGAGGCGACCGCCGCCGTGCCCGACGAGTGGGTCGACTTGAAGGCGCTGGTCGGCCCGCCCGCGCGCATCAAGCAGCGCTTCCGCGCCTGGGAGGACTCGGGCGCCACCGCCCTCACCGTCCGCGCCAAGGACCCCCAAGCCATCGAGGTGATGGCCGACGCCGCCCGCCTCAACCGGGGATGAGGCGCCGCGAGCGAGATGAGAGGTGCATGGGTGCCGGCCTGGTCCCGCGAGCACGCGCATCGCGCGCTCGCGGCGCCGGCATGACGTCAGTGGTCCACTGTGTCCGTTGCCCCAAGCGTCATTGCGACGGAGGTCGCAACCCAGTACGCCGGGCCACATGTGCTCTCCTCATCCGGTTTGTTTCCCAAGGACGACCGTGCGCAAGATGCGTCGGGTAGGGGATAGGGAGGAGCGCTACTTCATGAGCTACGAGGCGCCGTTTGCCGGCCTGAAGGTCGTCGATCTGAGCCAGGGCGTGGCGGGGCCCTACTGCGGCATGCTGCTCGCCCAGCACGGCGCCGATGTCATCAAGGTCGAGCCGACGGGTGACGGCGACTGGGCGCGCACGCTCGGGGCCCGCTACGGCAGCCACACCGCATATTCGATCCCGGCCAACCTCGGCAAACGCTCGATCGCGCTCGATCTCAAGCCCGAGGCGGGCAAGGCCGTGCTGTGGCGCCTGATCGAGGGCGCCGACGTGCTGATCGAGGGCTTCCGTCCCGGCGTGCTCGACCGCCTGGGCTTCGGCTACGCGGCCGTCTCCAGGCGCGAGCCGCGCATCCTCTATCTCTCCGTCTCGGGCTTCGGCCAGACCGGACCGTTCGCGGGCCGGCCGGCCATGGACCCGGTGCTGCAGGCCTTCTCGGGGCTGATGATGGACAACAAGGGTGAGGACGGCATTCCGCACCGCGTGCCGTTCGTGGTGATCGACATGTCGACGGCGCTCTACGCCTTCCAGGCGCTGTCGGCCGCACTTTACGCGCGTCGTGACGAACCGAAGGGCCGGCGCATCGAGGTCAGCCTGCTGCAGGCAGCGGGCATGATCCAGGCCATCCGGATGATGCTGGTCTACCTCGAGGGCGAGAAAGCGCGGCGCGCCATGCCGTCGGGTGTCTTCAAGACGGCAGACGGCTGGCTGCAGTTCCTCGTCGTGCGCGATGCACAGTGGGTGGCGTTCTGCACCGCCATCTCGGCGCCGCAGCTCGCACATGATCCCCGCTTTGCCGATGGCGACGCGCGCATGCACAACGAGGCGGAGCTGCTTGGCCTCGTGCGGCCGGCGATTGCCGAGCACCCCACCGCCTACTGGGCCGAGCGCCTCACCAGGGCCGATATCATGCACGAGCGCCTCAACGGCTTCCGCGACTTCCTCGCCCAGCCGCAGACCAAGGCCATCGACCTCGTCA
Organism: Hyphomicrobiaceae bacterium; assembly: GCA_041288195.1. Lineage (GTDB taxonomy): Bacteria > Pseudomonadota > Alphaproteobacteria > Rhizobiales > Hyphomicrobiaceae > AWTP1-13. The sequence goes on along the minus strand of JBGGME010000323.1, from coordinate 15,824 downwards.
GCTGGCTCACGCCCGCCGGCGCGCCCGAGTCGGTCCCCGTCCCCAACATCGCCGGCAGCGCCCCCTTCGCTGACGGCACCCCGCGCGGCACGACGCCCGTCCGCGGCCAGCACACCACCGACATTCTCCGCCAGCACGGCTTCTCCGCGTCCGACATCGCCGCTCTGATGCATGACGGCGTCATCGCGCAGGCGTAGGAGCCGTAGGGCGCAATAGGCGAAGCCGTATTGCGCCGATCCGTCCGACGCGGTGCAATACGCTTCGCTATTGCACCCTACACCCCTACCGCAACGTCCCCGCGGCGCGGAGGAACTCCAGCAGCAGGCGGGTGGTGGCCTCGGGCTGCTCCTGCTGCACCCAGTGCCCGGCGCCGTCGACGAGGTGCGTGCCCAGCCAGCGCGTGCAGGCGCTCGACTGCATGCGCTCGAGCGCGCCCGGCGCCTGGTGGATGCCCCAGTCGCTCTTGCCCGCGATGAAGGTCGCCGGCACGTCGATGGTGCGGCCCGAGAACACCTCCTGCTCGGCGTCGAACAGGCCCGACGTGCGCACCCGGTACCAGTTGAGCCCACCCTGGAAGCCGGTGCGCGCGTACTCCCCGCTGTAGACGGCGAGCTCCTCCTCGGTCAGCCACTTGCACGCCGCGACCTCGGCTGCCGTCGGCATGAAGGGGGCGACGCTCTCGGCCATCCCCTTGTCGAGCTCCATCACGTAGTAGGTCGGCAGCTTGCCAAGCTCGCCCGCCACCCAGGCCTCGAGCGGATAGGGCTTGTTCTCTTTCCAGTCGGCGCTCTTGTAGTGGTAGTAGGCGCGCAGGAAGGCATGCAGCCCTTGGGGTGCCTTGCGCATGTTGTCGTCGGCGGGGCGCGTCGAGTAGTACCAGTGATAGTGCTTGCGCGGAGGATCGAGCCGCGCCAGCTCGTCGTGGATGCTGGGCGCGGTCGAAGCGGCGCGCGGGCCCTGCGCGTCGGTGCCGAAGGGGATTTGCGGCGGACCGGCGAACGGCGCGCTCATCAGCGCCACCGAGCGGAACACATCGGGCCGCACCAGCGAGCACCACGCCGCCACCGGCGAGCCGAAGTCGTGCCCGATCACGCCCGCCACCGAGCGATACCCCAGGGCCGACAGCAGCCCGAGCACGTCCCGTATCAGGTTGAGGATGCGGAACGAGTTGAGATCGCCGTCGTAGTTGCCGTCCCAGCCCGTCGTGCGGCCGTAGCCGCGCTGGTCCGGCGCAACCACGTGGAAGCCCGCGGCCGCCAGCGGCAGCATCACCTTGCGCCAGCTGATGGCGAGCTCGGGAAAGCCGTGCAGCAGCAGCAGGCAGGGCCGCCCCTTCTCCTCGTAGCCCGCCTCGAGAATATGCACCGTGAGGCCATTGATGCCCTCGACGAAGCGCGAGCGGATCCCGCGCGGCAGGGTCGGCGTGGTCAGCGGAGTGATCATCCTCGGCTCCAGGATTCCCCTCCCCCTTGCGGGGAGGGGCTAGGGGTGGGGGCCTGTCTCACGCAAACGTCGCGGTCGCCTGCATGGCGATGGTGCCACTCGGCGTCACTGCCCATGCCTCGCAGGCGTTGCCGCCCTCGGTCGGCCGGCCCACCAGGTCGAACGGCGTGCCCTCGAACAACGGCGCCCGCGCCCGCATGTGGAACGTGCGAATGGCGCGGCCGGGATTGTTGTGGCGCACGAAGTTCGTGAGGCAGAGCTGCGTGAACGGCCCGTGCACGACGAGGCCAGGGTAGCCCTCCGTCTCCGTCGTGTAGGGGCGATCGTAGTGGATGCGGTGCGGGTTGAAGGTGATCGCCGAGAAGCGGAACAGCGACACCGGGTCGGGTGTGATGGTCTGCCGCCACGGCAAATTGGAGGGCACCTCACCGCGCCTGGGGATGCCGCTCTTGGCGCCGGGCGCAACGGCCTCACGGAATGCGCCGTCGACCTCCTCGGTGATGGCAAGGCCCCGCGGGGTGAGGATGCGCCGCGTCTGCGTGGTGATGATGAGCACGCCGGTGCCGCCCTCGCGCACCTGCAGATCGGTGAGCTCCGTCTCGCGGCGGAGCGCATCGCCGACCTGGATCGGCGCGTGGAAGGTGATGCGCGTGCCGGCGTACATGCGGCGCGGCAGCGGCAGCTTGGGCAGCACGCCGGCGCCCGTCGGCAGGCCGTCGGTGGCGAGCGTCTTGCTCTTCGCCATCGACAGGAAATAGCCGATATGCCACCCGGGCGGGATCGCCTCGCCCTGGCGCGGCGCCCTCTCCTCGAGGTCGAACGTGGCGACGATGGCCTTGAGCGGCGCCTCGGTGGCGACGTCCTCCTCCACGGCTCCGCGCGTGCCGATGTGCCGGCGCAGCGTGGCGGCATCGATAGCAGTCATGGGCTGGGCCTCCCGGTGCATTGTCGTTGTATCAGAGGCTAGCATGGTCCAGGCTGCGGTCCGCAAGCGTGGAGTGACACCCATGAGCGCCCCTGCCCCCAAGCCGTTCTCCCTCGCCATCCCCGACGCCGCTGTCGCCGACCTGCGCGAGCGTCTGGCGCGCACGCGCTGGCCCGACGAGCCGCCGCACGAGCCCTGGTCGTCGGGGACGAGCGTCGCCTACCTCGAGGGGCTCGCCGACTACTGGCGCACCGGCTTCGATTGGCGGCAGTGGGAGGCCAAGCTCAACGCCTTCCCGCAGTTCACCGTGCCGATCCGCGGCATCGACGTGCATTTCATCCACGCACCGGGCCGCGGCCCCAATCCCGTGCCGCTGCTGCTTTCGCACGGCTGGCCGGGCTCCGTGTTCGAGTTCCACAAGCTGATCCCGCTGCTGACTGAGCAGTTCACGGTCGTGGCGCCGTCGCTGCCGGGCTACACGCTGTCCTTCAAGCCGGGCCAGCCGCGCTTCGGCGTGGTGGAGATCGCGGAGACCTTCGCCGAACTGATGACCGTGCTCGGCTACCAGCGCTTCGCAGCGCAGGGCGGCGACTGGGGCGCGTTCGTCTCCTCGGTGCTGGGCCATCGCTTCCCCGAGCGCCTCATCGGCATCCATCTCAACTTCCTCGCCGTACGCCGCGACGGCAAGCTCGGCGCAGAGCCGACGCCCCAGGAGAAGACCTTCCTCGCCGAGCTCAACCACTTCCTCAAGGAGGAGACGGGCTACCAATGGATCCAGGGCACCAGGCCACAGACGCTGGCGTTCGGCCTCACTGATTCGCCCACCGGCCTCGCCGCCTGGATCGTCGAGAAATTCCGCGCCTGGACCGACTGCAACGGCAACCCTGAGAACGCGGTCAGCCGCGACGAGATGCTGGCCAACATCTCGCTGTACTGGTTCACCGGCGCAGGCTCCTCCTTCTGGCCTTACTACGCGCGCATGCACGGGCCCTGGCCGATACCCGAGGGCGAGACCGTGAAGGTGCCGACGGGCTACGCCGAGTTTCCCAAGGAGATCCTGCACCCGCCCCGCTCGTTCGCGGAGAAGACCTACGCCGACATCCGCCGCTGGAGCGTGATGGAGAAGGGCGGCCACTTCGCCGCCCTCGAGCAGCCCGACGCCCTGGCACGCGAGGTCAAGGAATTCTTCTCCGACCTGCGATGCCTTCGCACTGTGTCGTCGGAAGCCGCAAGACGAATGAACTGACCGGAGATTGCCTTGGACAACTTCACGTTTCCGGCGGGGTTCCGCACGCAAGACATTGCGACAAACGGCACCTCGATCCATGTGCGCTCGGGCGGTAGTGGGCCGGCTGTGGTCCTGCTGCACGGATATGGCGAGACCGGCGACATGTGGGCACCGATGGCGGCCGATCTTGCGCGCGATCGCACTATCGTCGTGCCGGACCTGCGGGGGCTCGGCCTGTCCTCCAAACCCGCCGGTGGTTTTGACAAGAAGACACAAGCGGCCGATGTCGCGGGCGTCCTCGATGCATTGAAGATCGACCGTGCGGACCTCGTCACCCACGACATCGGCAACATGGTCGGATACGCATTCGCCGCGCAATACCCCAAGCGCGTCCGGCGCTTTGCTCTCATCGATGCGCCAGTTCCTGGCATTGGGCCCTGGGAGGAGATCCTGAAGAACCCTCTGCTCTGGCACTTCCGCTTCGGCGGGCCGGACATGGAACGACTGGTTGCCGGTCGAGAGCGCATCTATCTCGACCGCTTCTGGAACGAGTTCTCGGCGACGCCAAGCCGGTTCACCGAGGCCGCGCGCGATCACTACGCCAAGCTCTATGCCCTGCCGGGAGCAATGCACTGCGGGTTCATGCAGTTTGCGGCTTTCGACCGGGATGCCGAGGACAACCAGGCGTTCTTGGCAAAAGGCAAGCTCGCCATGCCCGTGCTGGCCGTCGGTGGCGAGAAATCTTTCGGGAAGACCATGGCCGAGATCATGCGCTTTGCCGCCAGCGACGTACGCGAAGGCGCGATCCCCGCCTCCGGTCACTGGATCATGGAGGAGAACCCCGTCGCCACCATCGAGTTGGTGCGTGGCTTCCTCGATGCGGCGTGAGCGGGCCTCGCTTTGCTGCGCCAGGACTTGGCAACACGGCAGTCATGCATGCCGTGGCGGCGTCGCGCTCCATATCGCGCTTGTGACGCCGGTCCGAGGTGATACCGTCGGGGCCAAGCAATAACCAAGATTTCCTGGGAGACGACGCCACATGCTGCATCGCCGTGGACTTTCGCTTGGCCTGGGCCTGATCGCCGCGCTCGCAAGTGCGGCGCCCGCCCTCGCGCAGAAGCAGGGCGGCACGCTGCGCTCCTACATCTGGGACAATCCGCCGAGCGCCTCGATCCACGAGGAAGCGACCATCTCCACCGTCTTCCCGTTCATGCCGGTGTTCAACAACCTCGTGCTCTTCGACCAGACCAAGCCCGAGGCCTCGCTCGACACCATCGTCCCCGACCTGGCGATGAGCTGGAGCTGGGACGCACCCAAGACGCGGCTCACCTTTAGGCTCGCCGAGGGCGTGAAGTGGCATGACGGCAAGCCGTTCACGGCCAAGGACGTCAAGTGCACCTTCGATCTCGTGTCGGGCCTCGTCGACTCGGAGGACTTCCGCAAGAACCCGCGCAAGGTCTGGTATCACAACGTCGCGGCGATCGAGACCAAGGGCGACAACGAGGTCTCCTTCCAGCTCAAGGCGCCGCAGCCCTCCTTCCTGGCCCTGCTGGCGTCGGGCTACTCGCCGGTCTACCCCTGCCACGTCTCGCAGAAGGACATGCGCGCCAAGCCGGTCGGCACGGGACCCTTCAAGGTCCTCGAGTTCAAGCGCGGCGAAGGCGTGACGCTGGCCCGCAATCCCGACTACTGGAAGAAGGGCCTGCCCCGGCTCGACCGCATCGAGTACCGCACCATCGACAACCGCTCGACCCGCGTGCTGGCCTTCATGGCCGGCGATGTCGATCTGACCTTCGTCTCCGACATCACCGTTGCCGGACTCAAGGACATCAACGCCAAGACGCCGAACGCGCAGTGCCAGTTCGTGCCGTCTAACAACACGATCAACATGATCGTCAACCCCGGCGCGCCGCCCTTCGACAAGCTCGAGGTGCGCAAGGCCATGGCGCTGGCACTCGACCGCAGCGCCTTCAACACCATCCTGGCCGAGGGCAAGTCGATGATCGGCGTGGTGATGCTGCCGGCGCCCGACGGCAAGTGGGCGATGCCCGACAGCGAGCTTGCGAAGATCACGGGCTACGATCCCGACCTCGCCAAGAACCAGGCGGAGGCGCGCAAGATCATGGAAGGGCTCGGCTACAGCGCCGCCAAGCCGCTCAAGGTGAAGGTGTCGACCCGCAACATCCCGCTCTATCGCGACCCCGCCGTGATCTTCATCGACCAGATGAAGAAGATCCACATTGATGGCGAGCTCGATGTCGTCGACACCACCATCTGGCACGCCAAGGTGCAGCGCAAGGACTACGCCATCGGCCTCAACACGACGGGCGTCGGCGTCGACGATCCCGATGTCAATCTCGTCGAGAACTACACCTGCAAATCTGACCGCAACTACACGGGCTACTGCAACGAGGAGGTCGACAAGCTGATCTTCGCGCAGTCGCGCGAGACCGATCCCGAGAAGCGCCGCCAGCTCCTGTGGGAGGCCGAGCGCAGAATAGCCGCCGACGTCGCCCGCCCGATCATCCTGCACAACCGCGCCGCCACCTGCTGGCATCCTCATGTGAAGGGCGTCACCAGCCACAACAACTCGCTCTACAACAGCTGGCGCATGGAGAATGCCTGGCTCGACAAGTAGGAGCAGGCTCAGCGGCTCGCCCGCGGGAGCGCGCAGGCTCGTCCACGATAGTCAGCACCCGCCCTTGCCGCCGGCGAAGCCTGATTTCGGGTGCCCGGTCGGCTTCCTCCAACTTTTCCTCCGAAAGTTGCGGATTCGGCCTCTGGGCACGCGCAACGCGATCGACTAGTCTGTAGGCATCCGGTGCGAGGCCGCTCGCTCCGGGCAAAAAAGAAAGCAGTCCGTCGCGCATGGAGTATCGACTTTCTTCCGACCGGCCATAGAGCCGGCGGGTCAGGCGTTCTCCGTGCGCACTGCGATCGAAGGGAAACGCCATGGCACTCCTGCAAGTCGGGTTCGTCCCGGCGCGAAGAAGTCATTTCCGCATCACAAGACGCGACCGTTCCCTGGCCCACAGCCTGCGCCTGGGCGTGCTCGCACTCCTGGCTGTCGTTCTGCTCGGCAGCGCTCCCGGTCCTGCCAGGGCCGCCGCCCCGGAAGGACAGCTCATCTGGGGTGTGCATGTCTCGCTCGCCCCACTGTGGTTCGACCCGGCCGACACGCAGGGCATGATCACGCCGTTCATGGTGATGTACGCGTTACACGACGCCATGGTGAAGCCCATGCCGGGCAACCCGTTCGCGCCGAGCCTCGCCGAGTCGTGGACCATGTCGCCCGACGGCCTCACCTACGAGTTCGTTTTGCGCAAGGGCGCCAAGTTCCACGACGGTGAGGCCGTCACCGCCGAGGACGTCAAGTTCTCCTTCGAGCGCTATCGCGGCACGTCGGCCAAGGCGATCAAGGACCGGGTCGCCGCGGTAGAGGCGCCCGATCCTCAGAAGGTGCGCTTCAAGCTCAAGGCGCCGTGGCCCGATTTCATGACGTTCTATGCCAGCGCCACCGGGGCCGGCTGGGTGGTGCCGAAGAAGTACGTCGAGAAGGTGGGCGACGATGGGTACAAGAAGGCACCTGTCGGCGCGGGCCCCTACAAGTTCGTCTCGTTTGCTCCCGGCATCGAGCTGACTATGGAAGCGTACGACCAATACTGGCGCAAGACTCCCAATGTGAAACGCCTGGTGTTCAAGTCGATCCCCGACGAGTCGACGCGGCTTGCCGCACTCAAGCGGGGCGAGATCGACATCGTCTACTCGATCCGCGGCGAGCTGGCTGAGGAGCTGGAGCGCACGAAAGGTCTCGCGCTCAAGCCCGCGGTCATCAGCGCCCCATTCTGGATCTACTTCCCCGAGCAGTGGGACCCCAAATCGCCATGGCATGACCAACGCGTGCGGCTGGCCGCGAGCCTCGCCATCGACCGTAAGACCATCAACCAGGCACTTACGCTCGGCCACTCCAAGCTCACCGGCAGCATGATTCCGGACGGCTTCGAATATTATTGGCCGCCCCCGGCGCCTGTCTTCGATCCGGCCATGGCTAAGAAGCTGCTGGCGGAGGCTGGCCACCCCAACGGCTTCGACGCCGGCGACTACTACTGCGATGCCTCCTACGCCAACCTCGGCGAGGCGGTGATCAACAACCTCCAGGCCGTGGGCATCCGCGCCAGGTTGCGGCCGCTCGAGCGGGCTGCCTTCTTCAAGGAGTACTCGGAGAAGAAGCTCAAGAACATCATCCAGGGGGCGAGCGGCGCCTTCGGCAACACTTCCACGCGGCTGGAGGCGTTCGCGGTGAAGGGCGGCACCTACGTCTACGGCAACTACCCCGACATCGACGAGCTGTTCTCGCAGCAGGCGACCGAGATCGACCGCAAGAAGCGCGAGGGTCTCATTCACAAGGTCCAGCAGCTCATTCATGAGCGAACGATCTACGCGCCGATCTGGCAGCTGGCCTTCATTAATGGCGCCGGGCCCAAAGTGGGCGAGTCGGGCCTCGGCCTGATCGCCGGCCACGCCTACTCGGCGCCCTACGAGGACGTCACGCTGAAGGCCAAGTAGGCAATCGCGGAGGCCGGCACATGCAGCGGCGCGCTACGAGCGGGACTTGCGATCCGCGTACCGCCGCTGCCCTGCCGGCCCTGCGCGCGCCTCGGCCGGTGCGCGCACGGCCTGCTCCCACTCTGGCAACGAGGACGGCATGATCAGCTACATCGTTCGCCGCATCGGCTATTCAATGCTTTCGCTGTTCCTCCTGTCGCTCACGATCTTCCTGTTCGTGCGCGTGACGGGCGACCCCACCACGCTGCTGGTGGAGCCTGGCGCCAGCCAGGCCGACATCGACGCCATGCGCGTGCGCTTCGGTCTCGATCAGCCGATCTGGGTGCAGTACTGGACCTTCATGGTGAGCCTCGTCCACGGCGACCTCGGTCAGTCCTTCTACTACCGCACGCCGGTGTTCGAGCTCTACCTGACGCGCCTGCCGAACTCCCTGCTGCTGGCGCTCGCGGCGATGGTCTTCTCGCTGCTGATCGGCATCCCCAGCGGCATCCTGGCGGCGGTGCGCGTCGGCGGCTTCTGGGACAGGTCGGGCAAGGTGTTCTCGCTGCTTGGTCTGTCCCTGCCCTCGTTCTGGGTCGGCCTGGTGCTGATCCTGTTCTTCTCCGTCTACCTGGAGTGGCTGCCATCGTCGGGATCGGGCACGGTGTGGCATCTCCTGATGCCGGCATTCGCGCTCGGCTGGTATTTCGCCGCCGCGCACATGCGGCTGACGCGCTCCTCCATGCTGGAGGTGCTGGGCTCCGAGTACATCAAGCTCGCCCGCCTCAAGGGGCTGCCGGAGTCCCGCGTCATCGCCAAGCACGCCTTCAAGAATGCCCTGATCCCCGTGCTGACGCTGGCCGGCATCAACCTCGTCATCATGATCAACGTGGCCGTGGTGGTGGAGACGGTGTTCGCCTGGCCCGGCATCGGCCGGCTGCTCTACGAGGGCATCACGTTCCGGGATTTTCCGGTGGTCCAGGCCGTGGTGCTGCTGGGGGGCGCCATGATCGTGGTCGTGAACATGCTGATCGACATCCTCTACGCCGTCATCGATCCACGCATTCGGTTGGAGAAGTAGGGCCATGGCTACGCAAGCAGAGGTCGCAGGGCTTCCCGCGCGCTATGCGCTCGTCCGGATGGAGGGCTTCCCGTTCATTCCGATGCTCATCCTGGCGAGCATTACCTTCCTGGCGGTGTTTGCCGACGTGCTGGCCCCCTACGATCCCGAGGTCGGCTCGCTCGGGGCGCGCTTCCGTCCTCCCGCCTGGGAGGCGCGCGGCAGCGTCGAGCACCTGCTCGGCACCGATCACCTGGGCCGCGATGTGCTCTCGCGACTGATCTTCGGCGCCAGGGTGTCGATGGTGGTGGGCTTCACCGCGGTGATCTTCGCCGGCGTCGTCGGCACCGGGCTCGGCATTCTTTCGGGCTACCTCGGCGGCTGGGTCGACCAGGTCATCATGCGCATCACCGATACGTGGCTGGCGCTGCCGGCGCTCACGTTCGCGTTGTTCCTCACGGCCATCGTCGGCCCCAGCGAGATGAACATCGTCATCATCCTGGGTCTCGTCTACTGGACGCGCTACGCGCGCGTCATCCGCGGCGAGGTGCTCTCGCTCAAGGAGCGCGAGTTCGTGCGGCTGGCGATCGTGGCGGGATGCTCCAAGTGGACCATCATGCGGCGCCACATCCTGCCCAACGTCCTCAACTCCGCGATCGTGCTCGGCACGCTGATGCTGGGCGTGGTGATCGTCACCGAGGCTGCCTTGTCGTTCCTCGGCGTCGGCGTGCCGCCGCCCAAGCCCGCCTGGGGGCTGATGCTCGCCGACGGCAAGAAGGGCCTGATGGTGGGCTACTGGTGGCTCACCGTGCTGCCGGGGCTCTGCATCATGCTGATGGTGCTGTCGGCAAACCTTCTGGGCGATTGGCTCCGCGTCAAGCTCGACCCTCAGCTGCGCCAGCTGTGAGGCATCCGCCCCCCGCACATGAGGTGACTTGATGGGTGCCGGTCCGCTGTTGGAGCTCGAGAACCTTTCCACCCACTATGTCTCCGCGCGGGGTACGCGCATCGTGCGCGCCGTCGAAGGGGTCAACCTCCGCATCGACCCCGGCGAGACCGTGGGCATCGTCGGCGAGTCCGGTTCGGGCAAGAGCACGCTGGCGCTGACCATCCTGCGGCTGCTCCCGCCGGCTGCGCAGATCGCCAGCGGCCGGATGATGTTCGAGGGCGAGGATCTGCTGCAGAAATCCGAGACCGAGATGCGCCACGTGCGCGGCAAGCGTATCGCCATGATCCTGCAGGACCCGATGGCCTCGCTCAATCCGCTCTTCACGATCGGCGATCAGGTGGCCGAGCCGATCCGGGTGCACGAGAGCGTCGGCCGCAGGACCGCCTGGAGCCGCGCCCGGGGCCTGCTCGAGGCCGTGCGCATCGCCTCGCCGCAGACTCGCCTGCTCCAGCATCCGCACGAGATGTCGGGTGGCATGCGCCAGCGCATCGTCGGCGCCATCGGCATCTCCTGCGAGCCGCGGCTGTTGATCGCCGACGAGCCGACGACGAGCCTCGACCTGACGATCCAGGCCCAGTACCTGGCCCTCCTGCGCGAGCTGCAGCGCGCTCACGGCCTCGCTTTGATTTTCATCACGCACAATCTCGGCATCGTCGCCAAGATGTGCGACCAACTGATCGTGATGTACGCGGGCAAGGTGGTGGAGCAGGGGCCAGTCAGACAGGTTTTCAAATCCCCCGCCCATCCCTACACCCAGGCGCTCCTCAACTCCATTCCGCGCATGACCGACAGCCGCCGGCGCCTCGCTGCCATCGATGGCCAGCCGCCGGATCTTGCCGCTCTGCCGCCAGGATGTGCCTTCGCGCCCAGATGCCCCAGCGTCGTCGATCGCTGCCGCGGGGCCTCGCCGCCGGAGGTCGCCACGGGCGGAGGGCGCACGGTGCGGTGCTGGCTGACGGCGCCGGGTACTGCCGCTGCCGATGTCAGTTTGCAGACAGGAGCGGTGTGATGGTTGTGCTCGAGGCGGATGGGCTCAGCAAGCACTTCCCCGGTCGGCGCGGGCTCTTCGGCGGCGGCAACAGCGTGGTGCGCGCGGTGGACGGCGTCTCTTTCGCCATCGAGGGCGGGCAAACGCTTGGCGTCGTCGGCGAATCCGGCTGCGGCAAGACTACGACCGCCAAGCTGGTTCTGGGACTCGAGCAGCCCACCGGCGGCGGCATCCGTTTCGAGGGTCGCGACCTCGAGAGCCTCGACGCCGCCGGGCGGCGGCATTACCGCAAGTCCGTGCAGGCCGTGTTCCAGGACCCCTACGCCTCGCTCAATCCGCGCATGCGCGTCGGCGACATCATTGCCGAGCCGCTGGTCACCAACGAGCGCCTCACGCCGGGCGAGGTGAAGAAGCGCGTGCTGCAGCTGCTCGACCTGGTCGGCCTGCCGGGCCGGTCGGCGGACCTGTTCCCCCACGAGTTTTCCGGGGGCCAGCGCCAGCGCATCGCCATTGCCCGCGCCCTGGCGTTGTCGCCCAAGCTCGTGGTGCTGGACGAGCCGGTTTCCGCCCTCGACGTATCGATCCGCGCGCAGATCCTCAACCTCCTGTGCGACCTCCAGGCCGAGCTCGGCCTGTCCTACCTCTTCATCGCCCACGACCTCGCGGCCGTCGCCCACATGAGCCATACGATCGTGGTCATGTACCTCGGCAGGATCGTCGAGAGCGGCGAGGCCCAAGCGCTTGCCCGTGCGCCGAAGCATCCCTACACGCGGGCGCTCTTCTCCGCGGCCCTGCCCAGCAGTCCCGATGAGCGCCGCGAGGAGATCGTGCTCGCAGGCGAGGTTCCAAGCCCGCTACGCCCGCCCTCGGGGTGCCACTTCCACCCGCGCTGCCCGCAGGCCATGCCGCACTGCGCACAGCAGGCGCCGGAGCTTGCCCTCGTGGAGGGTCACCTGGTGGCTTGTCACCTCTACCCGCCGGCATCCCGCGCGCCGCAGATCCGCGCCGCGAGCTGAGCGACCTACCGCTTGCCCGTCGGCAGCTTGTTGAAGGGCACGTCCTTGTCGACGCGCACATCGGCGGGCAGGCCCAGCACGCGCTCGGCGATGATGTTGCGCATGATCTCGTCGGAGCCGCCGGCGATGCGCGAGGAGGGCGATGTCATCAGCGTCTGCTGGAACAGCGCGGCCATCGGCGCCAGCTCGGGGTCGGTGATGACGCCGCCCTGCTCCATCAGGTCCATGGCGAAGGCCGCCATGGCCTGCAGCTTGGGGCCCGTCACCAGCTTGCCGATGGAGGACTCAGGACCCGGCGTCTGCCCGCGCGAGAGCGCCGTCATGGTGCGGAAGTGCGAATACTTGAGACCCTGGCTCATCACGAACCAGTCGGCGAGCTTGTCGCGCACGGCCTCGTTCTTGAGGGCGGGGCCGTCCTCCAGCTCCACCTTGCGGGCAAGCTCCAGCACGTCGTCGACATCCACCAGGGTGCCGGTGCGCCCACCGATGGTGTAGCGCTCGTTCATGAGCGTCGTGAGCGACACCTTCCAGCCCTCGCCCACGGCGCCGAGCCGCTGGCTGTCGGGGATGCGCACGTTCTCGAAGAACACCTCGTTGAAGTGCGAGGCGCCCGAGATCTGCCGGATCGGCTTGATCTCGATCCCCGGCGACTTCATGTCGAGGAAGAAGTAGGTGAGCCCCTTGTGCTTGGGTGCCGAGAAGTCCGTGCGCGTCACCAGCACGCCCCAGTCGCAGTAGTGCGCGCCCGAGGTCCAGATCTTCTGGCCGTTGACGATCCAGTCGTCGCCGTCCTTCTCGGCGCGGGTCCGCAACCCCGCGAGATCGGAGCCCGCCGCCGGCTCGGAGAACAGCTGGCACCACACCTCCTCGCCGCGCAGCGCGGGCTTGGCGAAGCGGTCGCGCTGGGCCTGCGTGCCCCAGGTGCAGAGCGTGGGGATGCACATGCCCAGCCCGATGTCGAACATGCCGCGCGGGATCGCGTACTTGGATTCCTCCTGGTTATAGATCACCTGCTCGATCGCGCTGCCGCCGCGTCCGCCCCACTCCTTGGCCCAGGTGATGGCGGCGTAGCCTGCCTCCGCCTTCTTGGCCTGGAACGCCTTGGCCGCCGCGCGCACCTCCGGCTTCTCGAGGCCGCCACGATAGACGCCGGCCTCTCCGGGCTCGCGGCGCCGCGCGGTCTTGTCGAGGAAGGCGCGCGCGCCCTTGCGGAACTCGGCCTCTTCCGGGGTGTCGTCGAAGTCCATGGGATCCTCCGCTCACAGCGGCGCGTTGGCGGTCTCGAGCTGGGTGATGAGGCGGTCTTTCCACAGGCGGGAGCTGCCCAGCGCCAGCGAGAGCAGCTTGGCGCGTCGGTAGTAGAGGTGGCAGTCGAACTCCCAGGTGTAGCCCATGCCGCCGTGCACCTGGATGTTCTCCTTGGCGGCGAGGAAGAAGGCCTCGTTGGCCGAGACGCGTGCGGCGGCCGCCGCCAGCGGCAGCTCGGGTGCGTTGCGGGCGAGCGCCCAGGCGCCGTAGTAGGCGTTGGAGCGGGCGAGCTCGGTTGCGACATAGACGTCGGCTAGCTTGTGCTTGATGGCCTGGAACGAGCCGATGGGGCGTCCGAACGCATAGCGCTCGAGCGCATAGTCGCGCGCCATCTCGAGGGAGCGCTGCGCGCCGCCCACCTGCTCGAAGGCGAACAGCACGGCCGCGCGGTCCTGCACGCGCCGCAGCAGGCGCTCGCCGTCGCCCGCTGGTCCCAGGGGCTCGGCGGGTGCGCCCTCGAAGGTGATGTGGGCATGTGAGCGGCTCGGATCGATCGTCTCCACCGCCGCGCGTTTGACGTCCGGGGCCGAGAGGTCGACGAGCGCGAGGATCGGCCCGCGCTCACCCTGCGCCACCGCAATGGCAACGTGCGCCACGTCGCCGTCGGGCACGGGAAGCTTTTCCCCGCTCAGGGTGCCGTTGCGGAATGTCGTGCGCAGCTTGCGCACATCGGCCTTGCCGGGCCCCTCGGCCACGGCCAGCGTGCCGATCGCCTCGCCCGAAGCCAGCTTCGGCAGCCACGCCTTCTTCTGCGCCTCGCTGCCGGCAACGCTGATGGCCTCGGCTGCGAGGTAGATGGAGGACGAGAACGGCACCGGCGCCAGCGCCGAGCCCAGCTCTTCCGCCAGCACGCACAGGCCAAGATGCCCCAGGCCCGCTCCGCCGTACTCCTCAGGGATCGCCGCGCCGGTCCAGCCCATGGCGGCGATCTCCGCCCACAGGGCCTTGTCGTAGGGTTCCGGCCCCTCCAGGACCTTGCGCACCGAACTCGAGGGACAGCGCTCGCGCAGGAACTTCCTCGCCTGCTCGCGCAATTCCTTCAGGTCGTCGCTGAAATCGAAATTCATGACGAGCGTCCCACCCACGCGCCTCGCGTCTTATGATTTTTGGTGAAGGTACGCCGATCTGCAGCCGACGCAAGACCGATGCTAGGCCGCCTCGACGGCCCACGTGAAGGACCGTGCCAACAGCCGCGTGATCTCGGCCGCGCGGCGTGGCTTGCCGACGAAGTATCCTTGAGCCTCGGTGCAACCCTCGGCGCGAACCATCTCGAGCTGCTCCCTGGTCTCGACGCCCTCGGCCGTGGTCGCCTTGCCGAGGCTGATGCCCAGGCTGGCAATGGCACGGACGACCGCAACCGCATCGGTGTTTGTCTCGGACAGGTCGGCGATGAAGCTGCGGTCGATCTTGATCTTGTCGAAGGGGAGCTTGCGCAGATTGCTCAGGGAGGAATAGCCGGTGCCGAAGTCGTCGAAGGCGATGTGCACGCCGAGGTCGTGCAGCTGCGTGAGCGTCGCATAGGCCGCATCGGCCTCTTCCACCATCACCGACTCGGTGATCTCGAGCTCGAGCCTTTGGGGCACCAGCCCGGATGCTGCGAGCGCGTTGATGACCGCGGCGGCAAGATTGGGGGATTTGAACTGCGCCGCCGACACGTTGACCGCCACCCTCAGGTGGTCGGGCCAGCCCGCCGCATCTCTGCAGGCCTGCCGCAGCACCCATTCCCCGATTGGCACGATGAGCCCGGTTTCCTCGGCCAGCGGTATGAATTCAACGGGCGAGATCCTGCCGCGCTCGGCATGGTTCCAGCGCAGCAGAGCCTCGACACCGCAGATCGCGTCGCGCTCCAGGTTCGCGATCGGTTGGTAATGGAGCTCGAACTCTCCGTTGTGCAGGGCCTTGCGCAGGTCGTTCTCGACCTTGCGCCGCGCCTGCATTTGGCGATCCATCTCGGGTTCGAAGAATCGGTAGGTGCTGCGCCCGTCGCTCTTGGCCCGATACAGGGCAAGGTCCGCATTTCGCAGCAGCTGATCGACCTCGGTTCCATCGCTCGGTGCAATGGCGATACCGACGCTCGTGCTTACGGTCAGCTGATGCCCCAGGGCGTCGACGGGGGCCGAGAGCAACCCGATCAGCCGCGTTGCCAAGGTCTCGGCGTCCCTTGGCTGCTCGCCGCCGATCTGGATGACGGCAAATTCGTCTCCGCCTATGCGCGCCACGGTGTCGGTGTCCCTGACGCAGCTGCGAAGCCTTTCGGCAATGCCCTTGAGCAGCGCGTCGCCGCACGCATGCCCGAGCGCGTCGTTGATTTCTTTGAAGCGATCGAGGTCCAGGCAGAGCACGGCCAGGCTCTTGCCGCTGT
>JBGGME010000322.1:0-9897 GCA_041288195.1 Hyphomicrobiaceae bacterium | reverse complement strand
CCGGCAGCAGGATCGTCTGATCGACCAGGCCGGCGGGGATGCCGGCGGGCACCCCGCCCTCGAAATGCGACATGGCTCCGGCTGCCACGCCGTCGTGCCAGCCGTGGAAGTGGCCGACGAAACGGATCACCTTGGAGCGGCCGGTGAAGGCGCGGGCGAGACGGAGCGCCAGGTGCGAGGCCTCGGTGCCGGAGCCGGTGAAGCGTACCATCTCCGCGCACGGCAGCAGGCGGTTGATGAGCTGGGCCCAGCGCACCTCGAGCTCGTGGCTTGCGCCCCAGTGGGTGCCGCGCGGGAGCTGCGTGGCGACCGCATCGAGCACGGCGGGGTGACCATGGCCCAGCAGCAAAGCGCCGTGGCCGCCGAAGTAGTCGACGTACTCGTTGCCGTCGACGTCCCGCTTGCGGGGGCCGGCGGCGCGGTCGGCATAGATGGGATAGGGCAGCAACGCGCGGCTGTCGTGGGTGAGGCCTGCGGGCAGCACCTTGCAGGCCTCGGCATAGAGGTCGGCCGAACGGCGCGTGCGCGCGCGGTACTCAGCCTCGACCCGTGAGTTCGTCATCGCGGTGGTCCTCGCGGAACGTGGCGTCGCTGAGCCTGCCCTGTGCCATGCCCTCGCCTCCCTCGATGTCCAGGAGGTCTTCAGAGTTCACCCTGCCCGTCAAGGCGAGGGTTGGTGGCGTGCCCGGTCCTTCACGCACTCTGCTGCGCGTGCAGCCGGCCGCGCTTGGCGAGCAGCTTGTTGAGCGCGGAGAGATAGGCCTTCGCGCTTGCCACCAGGGTATCTGGGTCGGCGGCCCGCGCCGTCACGGCCCGGCCGCCCTCCACCGCGTCGTCCTCGAGCCGCACCGACACCTCGGCCTGCGCGTCCGTGCCCTCGGTCACCGCGTGCACCTGGTAGAGCGCCAGCTTCGCCTTGTGCGGGACCAGCTTGATGATGGCGTTGAAGGTGGCGTCGACCGGGCCGTTGCCGGTCGCGTGCACCGTCTCCTGCCGGCCCGCGCCCATGTCGAGCGTCAGGGTCGCCGATTGCGGCCCCATGGTGCCGGCGATCACCTGCAAGGCCACCACCTTCATGCGGTCCTGGGCGGTAGCGATCTCCTCGTCGACCAGCGCCTCCAGATCCTCGTCGTAGACATGCTTCTTGCGGTCGGCCAGCGCCTTGAAGCGGTTGAAAGCGTCCTCGAGCGCGTTCTCGCCCAGATCGTAGCCCATCTCCTTGAGCTTGGTGCGGAAGGCGTTGCGGCCCGAGTGCTTGCCCATGACGAGCGAGGTCTTGGACACGCCCACCGACTCCGGCAGCATGATCTCGTAGGTCTGCGTATGCTTGAGCATGCCGTCCTGGTGGATGCCGCTCTCGTGCGCGAACGCATTCCGGCCCACGATCGCCTTGTTGTACTGGACCGGGAACGACGTCGCCGCCGACACCAGCTTGGAGGCGCGGTTGAGCATGGTGCCGTCGATGCCGACCTCGTAGGGCAGCACGTCGCCCCGTGTCTTGATCGCCATCACGATCTCCTCCAGCGCCGCGTTGCCCGCGCGCTCGCCGATGCCGTTGATGGTGCACTCGACCTGCCGGCATCCCGCGCGGATGCCGGCCAGCGAGTTGGCCACCGCCATGCCGAGGTCATTGTGGCAATGCACCGAGAAGATCACCTTCTCGGAGCCCGGCACCTTCTCCATCACGGTGCGGAACATCTGGTAGTATTCCTCGGGCGTGGCATAGCCCACGGTGTCGGGCAAGTTGATGGTCGAGGCGCCCGCCTTGATCGCCGTCTCCACGCAGCGGCAGAGATAATCGATCTCGGTGCGCGTCGCATCCTCGGCCGACCACTCGACGTCCTCGACCCAGTTGCGCGCGCGCGTCACCTGGAAGTGCACCATCTCCAGGACCTCCTCGGCCGACTTCATCAGCTTGAACTTACGGTGCACTGGCGAGGTGGAAATGAAGGTGTGCACGCGCGGGCGCTTGGCATGGCGGACGGCCTCGCCGGCGCGGTCGATGTCGAGTTCGCCCGCCCGCGACAGCCCGCACACCACCGAGTTCTTGAGCCTCTTGGCGATCTCCGACACCGCCTGGAAGTCGCCCTCCGAGGCGATCGGGAAGCCCGCCTCGATGATGTCGACGCCCATCGCATCGAGGAAATCGGCGACCTCGAGCTTCTCCTCGAAAGTCATGGTGGCGCCGGGGCACTGCTCGCCGTCGCGCAACGTCGTATCGAAGATGAAGACGCGGTCCTTGTTGGAGCCTTCCCTATTGGAACCGGCGCCTTGGCCGGAGCCTTGTGTCTGGGGTGCGGCGGCAGCCTTGCGGGAATGGGGCATGAGATGTGGTCCTGTTGCGGGCGGGCTCGGTGCGCCGGCCGAAGTCTACAGATCGGGTTTCGAGATTTTCATGTCCCCTGAGCGGCTGCGCCGGCGAACCGGCCACGAGCGGGGCTCAGGGGCTTGTAAGGAGGAGCGCAATGCACAGCGCCGCGGCGGCGGACATCAGTCCGGCCGTCAAGTTCGCGGTGAGGGTGCCTTTGCCGATCACGTGCGTGCTCACTCGGGCGGCCGATGGGACCGCAAGCGCCGCCACTAAAACCTCAACTTTTGGTCCAACGCAAGCGCAAACTGCTCCACGGGCCGCCAATTCAGCCCAGCTCCAGCACGATGCGCCCGCGCACCTTGCCAGCGAGAATTTCGGGCGCCAGCGCCACCACGTGGGCTGCCGGCCGCGTCACCGTCATGTCCGCGAGCTTGGTCCTATCGAGGTCGCGCTCGAGCCTCGCCCAGGCCTCCACACGCGCCGCCTTCGGGGCCATCACCGAGTCGACCCCGGCCAGCGTCACGCCGCGCAGGATGAAGGGCGCCACCGACGCCGGCAGGTCAATGCCGCCGGCAAGCCCACAGGCCGCGACCGCCCCACCGTACTTGATCATGCCGAGCACGTTGGCGAGCGTGGTCGAGCCCACGGAGTCGACCGCCCCTGCCCAGCGCTCGCGGTTGAGCGGCCGCGGCTTGCCCGCCAGCTCCGCCCGATCGATCACCTCTGCGGCGCCGAGCCCCTTGAGATAGTCTGTCTCGGCCATGCGCCCCGTGGAGGCCGTCACCTGGTAGCCGAGATTGGCCAGCAGCGCGATCGCCACGCTCCCGACCCCGCCGGCCGCGCCTGTCACCAGCACCGGACCGCTCTTGGGCGTCACCCCGTGCCGCTCCAGCGCCAGCACGCACAGCATGGCCGTATAGCCCGCGGTGCCGATCGCCATGGTCTGTGCCGCCGTGAACCCGGCCGGCTTCCCGACCAGCCAGTCGCCCTTGACGCGGGCCATCTGCGCATAGCCGCCGTAGTGCCCCTCCCCCACGCCCCAGCCGTTCAGGATCACCTCGTCGCCCCGCCTGAAATCGCCGTGGCTCGAGGTTTCCACCACCCCGGCGAAATCGATGCCCGGGATCATCGGCCAGCGCCGGATCACCGGCGCCTTGCCGGTGATCGCGAGCCCGTCCTTGTAGTTGATGGTGGAGTGGCTGACGCGCACGACCACGTCGCCCTCCATCAGGTCGGTGAGGCTGAGCTCGGTCCATGCGGGGCTGGGTGCGGACTCGCCCTTGGCAACCAGCAAGGCCCTGAAACGCTGCATGATCCGACCCCGAGGCGATCGTTGCGACTGTTCCTGGTTAGGCCATGCCGTCCGCACTGTCGAGCATACGCGGCCTGCCGCCAAAGTTGCTCCACCAACGTCACCGGCGGACCTGCTCACGCAATGTGTCAAGCCCGCAACAATTTCGGCACGGGGGCCCAATCGGCTCTTGCATGCCTCTTCTCGCTCACATCCAGGCGGAACTTGGGGCAGGATTGCAGCCGTTCCAAGAATATCTGATTAATTTACGGTGAATACACGGACGGTATGCAGTATAATCTCTTGTACAAGACTTATCGCGCCGTTGTTATTGTGCACCAGCTGGTGCGGCCCCAAGGAAACTCCAAATTTTATCATGGAATTGTTGCGATGCAGCATCGAAATTTGTTGGTCGGGCGGGCACAAACGACTTAGATTCTGGGCTTGGCGCAGGGTGACTTGCGTCAGCGCCGGGTTTGTCCGGCAAAGGAGGCAGCGATGGAACTGCGGACGAGGCTCAACGTGCTTGCTGCCATCATATCCTTCGCCTTCCTTACCGCCGTCGTCTTCGGCATGTTCTGAGTTCGGATGCAGCACGGAGCCGATCGCAGCGAAGCAGGGATCGGCAGAGCCACAGCCACTCGAGGCAACGGGCGCGGGAACTCCGGTTCCCGCGCCTTTCTCATGTCGACGGCGGCAATTCGCCGGTCGTCTGCGGACAGTCGCCGTCTGCCGCCCGCTAGCGCCGGATATGGTAGCCAATCAGCGCGCCGATGAGCGGATAGGCCTTCTCCGGCAGGTTCAGCATGAAGCGTTTGGCATCGGGCACGAACATCGGCAGCCACGTATAGATTGCCGCCGCGATCAGCGCTACGACGAGGGCTGAGACCAGCGTGCCGCTCGAAGGCATGCCGGTGTCGCGCAGCACCTGCGACAGCACCAGCCCCACGATCCACACGAGGACAGCGAACACGGCGGCGTAAACGAATATCTCCAGCCGCCCCATGCCCGGGATGTAACGCACCACATAGGGCGCAGCGATCCAGGCAACGATCAGCTGCACCGCAAGTAGAACGAGACGTGACAACATAGCTTCCCCCAACCGGCAACGCGGCCCTACCGGAAGCCTATCAGCGGGAATGGCAGCGCGCGAGCACGCGAGGGCCACACACGGGGACCCGCGAGCGTCTGCTCTGCGCCGGGCGCGAGGTATCGCATTCGGCCTGCAGCGACCGCGACGCCACTTCGCAATTACGCCGCGTCGCGCGCCAACCGGGAATCGTAGTTGAGCACCGGGGCAAGCCAGCGCTCGCACTCCGCGATGCTCCAGCCCTTGCGCTGTGCGTAGTCCTCGACCTGGTCGCGCTCGACCTTGCCGACGCCGAAGTAGTGGCTCTCGGGGTGCGAGAAGTAGAGGCCGGAGACGGCGGCGCCCGGCCACATGGCGTAGCTCTCGGTGAGCGTGATGCCGGCCTTCGCCTCGGCATCGAGCAGGCGGAAGATGGTGGCCTTCTCGGTGTGATCGGGCTGGGCCGGATAGCCCGGCGCCGGCCGGATGCCGCGATACTTCTCCTCGATCAGCTCCTCACGCGAGAGCTTCTCCTTGGGCGCATAGCCCCACAGTTCGCGCCGCACCCGCTCGTGCATGCGCTCCGCGAATGCCTCGGCGAGACGGTCGGCCAGCGCCTTGAGCATGATGCGCCCGTAGTCGTCGGTCTTGTCGATATGAGCCGCGAGCGCCTCGGCCTCGCCGATGCCGGTGGTGACGGCGAACGCGCCGACGTAGTCGGCAAGCCCGGTCTCCTTGGGCGCCACGAAATCGGCGAGCGCCGTGTTGGCCCGGTCGCGCCTGTTCTCGCGCGCCATCTGCTGGCGCAGGGTGTGCAGCACCGCAAGCCGCGTGCGCCGCTCGCCGTCGGCGAAGAGCTCGATATCATCGCCCACTGCGTTGGCCGGCCAGAAGCCGACCACGGCGTTCGCGGTCAGCCACTTCTCCGCTACGATGCGCCTCAGCAGCGCCTGCGCATCGGCGAACAGCTTCTTGGCCTCGGCCCCCACCACGTTGTCCTCGAAGATGCGGGGGTATTTGCCGGAAAGCTCCCAGGTCTGAAAGAACGGGGTCCAGTCGATATAGGGCACGAGCTCGTTGAGCTTGTAGCTCGTGAACGCGCGCGTGCCGGCGAGCTTCGGCTTCGGCGGCACATAGCCCGACCAGTCGATCTTGAAACGGTTGGCGCGGGCGGATTCGAGCGGCAGCCGGGTCTTCTTGGTCTCGCCCCTGAGATAGGCCTCGCGGATCTTCACGTACTCGGCGCGCACGCCCTCCATGTAGGGACCGCGCTCGCTCTGGGACATCAGGTTCGACACCACGCCCACCGCACGGCTCGCATCCGTGACGTAGATGGTCTGCCCGCGCTCGTAGTTGGGCGTGATCTTCACCGCCGTGTGCACCCGGCTGGTGGTGGCCCCGCCGATCAGCAGCGGCATGTCGAATCCCTCGCGCTCCATCTCCGCTGCCACGTGGCACATCTCGTCGAGCGAGGGCGTGATCAGGCCGGACAGGCCGATGATGTCGGCCTGCTCGCGCTTGGCCGTCTCCAGGATCTTGGCCGCCGGCACCATCACGCCGAGGTCGATCACCTGGTAGTTGTTGCACTGGAGCACGACGCCGACGATGTTTTTGCCGATGTCGTGCACGTCGCCCTTGACGGTGGCCATCACGACCTTGCCGGCGGCCGGCTTCTGGTCGAGCCCCGAGGCCTTCTTCTCCGCCTCCAGGTAAGGCTGCAGGTAGGCGACCGCCTGCTTCATGACGCGCGCCGACTTCACCACCTGCGGCAGGAACATCTTGCCCGCGCCGAACAGGTCGCCGACGACGTTCATGCCGGCCATCAGCGGCCCCTCGATCACGTCGAGCGGCTTGTTGGCGGCCTTGCGCGCGGCCTCCGTGTCGGCCTCGATGTACTCATTGATGCCGTGCACCAGCGAATGCTTGAGCCGCTCCTCGACCGGCGCATCGCGCCAGGCCAGGTCCTTCTCCTTGGTCTTGGCCGTCTCGCCCTTGTAGCGCCCGGCGACCTCGAGCAGCCGATCGGTGGCGTCTGGCCGCCGGTTGAGGATCACGTCCTCGCACAGCTCGCGCAGCTCCGGCTCGATGTCGTCGTAGATGGTGATCTGCCCGGCATTGACGATCGCCATGTCGAGGCCGGCAGCGATCGCGTGGTAGAGGAACACCGAGTGCATGGCCTGACGCACGCCCTCGTTGCCCCGGAAGGAGAACGACAGGTTCGAGACGCCGCCCGAGACATGCACGTAGGGCAGCTTGGCCTTGATCTGGCGCGTCGCCTCGATGAAGGCGATGCCATAGCCGTTGTGCTCCTCGATGCCGGTGGCGACAGCGAAGATGTTGGGATCGAAGATGATGTCCTCGGGCGGGAAGCCCACCTTTTCGGTCAAGAGCTTGTAGGCCCGCTCGCAGATCGAGACCTTGCGCTCGATGGTGTCGGCCTGGCCCTGCTCGTCGAACGCCATCACGACGACGGCCGCGCCGTAGCGCAGCACCTTGCGGGCGTGCTCCAGGAAGGCCGCCTCGCCCTCCTTCATGCTGATCGAGTTGACGATGGCTTTGCCCTGCACGCACTTGAGGCCCGCCTCGATCACGCTCCACTTCGAGCTGTCGATCATGAGCGGCACGCGGGCGATGTCGGGTTCGCCGGCGATCAGGTTCAGGAAGGTCACCATCGCCTTCTCGGAGTCGAGCAGTCCCTCGTCCATGTTGACGTCGAGCACCTGCGCGCCGTTCTCGACCTGGCTGCGCGCCACCGCCAGCGCCGCCCCGTAGTCGTCCGCCTCGATCAGCTTGCGAAACTTCGCCGACCCCGTGACGTTGGTCCGCTCGCCAATATTGATGAACGCCGTCGCCGCGCTTGCGTTTGTCGTCATTGCATGCACTCCGAGCGCACGACGGCGACCCCTCCCCCTTGAGGGGGGAGGAAGGCGCGCCATGAGTTAGCTCCGCTGACTTGCGCCGACTGATCCGCGTGCGAGCCCTGCGGAGCTAACTCATACGGCGCGTCAGGTGGGGGTGTCTGTCGCACGTGTATCGCCGTCACCCCCACCGGGAACGCCATCGGACTTAGCGAGCCGGTTCTCGCCGAGACTGCGCGACGCGATCGGCACGCTAAGCCCGTGGCGTTCCATCCTCCCCCCTCGAGGGGGAGGCGGAGCGCTTGGCTCGCGCAGAGCGCTCCAACCACCATCCCGCTCACCCGTGCACGAAAGGTTCGAGGCCCGAGAGGCGCATCTTGCGCTCGAGCTTGGCCGGCTTGCGCGGCGGGTATTTGCCGACGTGCTCCCTGATCTCCGCGATATGCTCGGGCGTGGAGCCGCAGCACCCGCCCACGATGTTCAAGAACCCCTCCTTCGCCCACGGACCGATCTGGCAGGCCATGTCGTGCGGGCCCTCGTCGTACTCCCCC
The DNA here is from genome assembly GCA_041288195.1 of Hyphomicrobiaceae bacterium. Classification (GTDB taxonomy): domain Bacteria; phylum Pseudomonadota; class Alphaproteobacteria; order Rhizobiales; family Hyphomicrobiaceae; genus AWTP1-13. Next base: position 1,817 of record JBGGME010000322.1, on the reverse strand, counting down.
ATGGCGTTGGGCAGCCCTGCATTGGGATAGGCGATCACGAGCGTGTCGGCCACCGCCGCGATCTCGGCCAGATAGGGCCGCATCAGCTCGGCGCCCAGCGCGCAGTTCAAGCCCACGGCGAAGGGCCGCAAATGCCGCACCGAGAAGTAGAACGCCTCCGGCGTCTGCCCCGACAGCGTTCGCCCCGAGCGGTCCGTGATGGTGCCCGACACAATCAGCGGCAGCTCGAGCCCCATCTCATCGAATACTTGGTGCACCGCGTAGCCTGCCGCCTTGGCGTTGAGCGTGTCGAACACCGTCTCGATCAGCAGCAGGTCGACGCCGCCCTCGATCAGCCCGCGCGTCTGCTCGGCATAGGCCTCTGCCAACTCGTCGAAGCTGACGTTGCGGAAACCCGGGTTGTTGACGTCGGGCGAGATCGAGGCCGTGCGGTTGGTCGGCCCGAGAGCGCCGGCGACGAGCCGCGGCCGGTCCGGCGTCGCCTTCGTCTGCGCATCCGCGGCCGCGCGCGCAAGCCTGGCCGCGGCGACATTCATCTCGTAGGCCAGGCTCTCCATACCGTAGTCGGCGAGCGAGATGCCCTGGGCATTGAAGGTGTTGGACGAGATGATGTCCGACCCGGCTTCCAGATAGCCCTTGTGGATCTCGGCGATGGCCTTGGGCTGCGTCAACACGAGCAGGTCGTTGTTGCCCTGCACGAGCTTGTCATGCGCGCCAAAGCGCGCGCCGCGGAAGGCCGCCTCGTCGAACTTGTGGCGCTGGATCATCGTGCCCATGGCGCCGTCGATGATCAGAATGCGCTCTTTTGCGGCCGCCTTGATGGCGGCGATGCGCTCGTCTCGCGTCATGCGTTGACCGCCTCCTTGGCGACGGCGGGCCCGCCCGCCGAGACCGGCCTCAACCCCAGCAGATGGCAGATGGCGTAGACGAGATCGGCGCGGTTGAGCGTATAGAAGTGGAACTGCCGGATACCCTGATCGACGAGGTCCATCACCTGCTCGGCCGCCACTGCCGCGGCGACCAGATGCGTCGTCTGCGGATCGGCATCGAGCCCGTCAAAGCGCCGCGCCAGCCACGACGGCATCGTCGCCCCGCAGCGGCCGGAGAAGCCCGCCACCTGCTTGAAGTTGTGGATCGGCACGATGCCCGGCACGATCGGCGCCCAGATGCCGTGCGCGCGCGCAGCCTCGAGGAACCGCAGGTAGTGCGCGTTGTCAAAGAAGAACTGAGTGATGATCCGGCTCGCGCCCGCATCCACTTTCGCCTTCAGGTTGTCGAGATCGACCTTGAGCGACGGGCTGTCGGGATGCCTCTCGGGGTATCCGGCGACCGACACCTCCATGCCCCCGAGCTGCTTCAGGCCCGCCACCAGATCGGCGGCATTGGCATAGCCTCCCGGATGCGGCGTATACTTGGTCCCGACGCCGCCCGCGGGATCGCCACGCAGCGCCACGATATGGCGCACGCCTGCCGCCTTGTAGCTGCTCGCGACCTCGTCGACCTCCGCTTTCGTCGCCTGCACGCAGGTCAGGTGCGCAGCCGGCACCAGCGTCGTCTCGCGGGCGAGCCGCGCCACGGTCGCGTGCGTGCGCTCGCGCGTCGAGCCGCCGGCGCCATACGTCACCGACACGAACCGGGGCTTCAGCGGCTCGAGCCGCCGGATCGCCGCCCACAGCGCCTCCTCCATCTTCTCCGTCTTGGGCGGGAAGAACTCGAAGGAGACGTTGATGTCGCCGTCGCCGAGGAGGCGGCTGCGTCGCTCTTTGGTGCCATCCATCTCAAGCAATCCGTTCGAGCTGGCTCGCTTCTACCTTTTC
>JBGGME010000321.1:0-13569 GCA_041288195.1 Hyphomicrobiaceae bacterium | reverse complement strand
CCCCGCGCCCACCGACAGCGACACTCCGAACAATGCCTGCGTTTCGCCATAGTAGGTATCGATGTCGACAACCTCGAGCCTCACTGCAACCTCCCGAGGTTGGAGGCCTTGACCCAGGGGTTTGCCCTGAGGTCCTCGGGCGTTCCGCGCGCAATCACCTGGCCCCAATGGATGACCGAAATTTGCTCGGCGAGCGAGAACAGGAACTGCATATCGTGCTCGATGATGACGATGGTGGCGGCGCCCTTGAGATTGGCCACCAGCTTGGCAAGCTGGGCGCGGCCGTCGCTGCCGAGGCCTGCGGTGGGCTCATCGAGGAAGAGAAGCTTCGGTTTGGCGGCCAGCGCCACGGCGATCTCGAGTGCTCTGCGGGCGCCATAGGGCAATGCCTTGGCCAGGTCGTTGGCGCGTTCCGCAAGGCCGACCATGCCGAGCACCGTCTGCGCCTCGGCAACGAGCGCAGGATCGGCATAGGCCTGTCCGAAGGGATCGCGCGCGCGGGCGCGCAAGCCGGGCAGCGCAATCGCCACGTTCTCGAAGACAGTGAATTCATCGAACAGGCTCATGATCTGGAAGGAGCGGGCGACACCGAGGCGCGCAATCGCCTGCGGGGAGCGCCCCGTTATGTCGACCCCTTCGAGAAGCACCTGGCCACGATCGGGCTTGTAGCGGCCGGTCAGCACGTTGAAGCAGGTGGTCTTGCCGGCACCGTTTGGGCCCATGATGCCCGACAGGCAGCCTTCCTCGAAGGCGAGCGACACGTCCTCCAGCACGACGCGGTCACCGAAGCGCAGATGCAGGTTCCGGGCCTCCAGCAGGGGCATCGGTCACCTCGGCTGCGGTTGCGGCACGCCAGCACGCTGTGACACGCGCTTGGGCGCGGGCTTGTCTGCCGCCCGTGGGAACAGCCCGGCGATACCCTCGGGTTTGAACACCACGAGACCGACGAACAGAAGGCCGAACCAGAGCATCCAGGCGGTGGTGAGCGCACCGATGACGTCGCGGGCGAGGAAGAACGCAATTGCGCCGATCACCGGACCCCAGAAGGATACCAAACCGCCGCCCACCAGCGTCATCATCACGATATAGCCCGAATAGTGCAGGCTCATGACGTCGGGAAAGGCGGAGGCCTGCGCCATGGCGAAGAGGCCGCCGGCAAGGCCCGAGAGGCCGGCCGAGACGACGAGCGCGGCGGCCTTGAAGGCCCACACGTCGTAGCCCACGAAGCGGGCGCGCGTCTCGTTCTGCTTGATGGCTTTGAGTACGCGACCAAAGGGCGAATGGACGAGGCGCCACAAAAGCAGCGATACGATTACGAACACAGCGAGCGCGAAGTAGTACAGAGCGACATTGTCCTTGAGATCGATCGTCGCCACACCGAGCTCCGCCGGTAGGCGGGCGATTTTGAGGAGCCCGTCCTCGCCGCCGGTGAACCCATGCGCCTTGATGGCGATGAACCAGAACACCTGGCCGAAGGCGATGGTCATGAGCGCGTAGTAGATGCCGCGCCGGTGCGAGATGAAAAGGGCGACGAGGGCGCCACCGGCAGCAGCCGTGAGCATGGCAACTGCGAGGCAAAGCCAGAGATTGGCCGCGATATTGAATTGGGCAAGACCGAACGCATAGGCGCCGAGCCCGAAGAAGGCGCCGTGCCCGAACGAGGGAAGCCCGGAATGCCCGAGCACCAGATTGTAGGCGAGCGCATAGGTGGCCCAGATCAGGATCTCGACGCCGAGATACTGGTAGAGGCCGACCCGCTCGATCCAAAAGGGAACCGTCGCAAAGAGCAGCCACGCGACAAGCATCGGCGCGGTAAAGGTCGGGACAGGCCGGCCCGGCAGCATCTCACGCCTCCAGGATGCTCTTCTTGCCGAACAGGCCGCGTGCGCGAAACGTCACCACGACGATCAGCAGCAAATACATGGACATGAGCGACCACTCGGAGGCATAGGCGCCGGACAAGCCGACGACAACCCCCACGAGTAGACCGGCCATCACGGCGCCCCAGAAGCTGCCGACTCCGCCCAGCACGATGATGACGAAGGCCGGAACGACTGCATCGACTCCCATGTGCGGTCGGATGCCCCACAGCGGCGCCAGGATCACGCCGGCGACGGCCGCAAGCATGGTGCCGAGCACAAACACCCACACCCTGAGACGCGCAAGGTCGATCCCCAGCGCCTGCACGATCTCGCTGTCGTGCGCGCCGGCCTTGACCATGGCGCCGAAGCGAGTGCGCTCGACGATGAACCACACCCCCGCCATGGCGATTAGCGCAAGCCCTGCCGCCCAAAAGCGATAGGTGGACCAGATGAGGTCGAGCATGATGAAGCCGCCCGACATCTCGCGCGGCACAGGCAGCATGTAGTCGCGCGTGCCCCAAACCTGGCGGATGAGCTCCTCGAGCACCATGGCGGCACCGAAGGTCAATAGCAGCCCATAAAGCGGGTCGCGCCCGTACGTGCGCTGCATCAGCCGCTCCAGCACCACCCCGAACGGCGCAACCAGGATCGGCGCAAGCACGAGCGCGGCCGCGAAGCGCCACGCGAGTGGTACATCGGCCCAGGTTTTCAAGATGTCCGGCGGCAGCGGCAGCCAAGGAGTGGCGATCGCGTAAGCGAAGTAGGCACCGAGGGCAAACAGGGAGCCGTGCGCAAGGTTGATCTGCTCCATCAGCCCGAGGATCAGCATGAAGCCGAGCGCGAGCAAGCTGAACAGCAGGCCAAGCGTGATCCCGTTGACGAGATGCGGCAGCAGGTTGAGCACAAGCGCGTCCTCGTTCAGGAAGCGAGCCCTCTCCCCGCGTCGCCAGGGAGAGGGCTCTGGCCTCACAGCTCGAAGCTCGGTACCTCGTTGTAGGCCTTGAGCTTGCACTTGCCGGGCGCGGCGTCGTCGAGCGCCAGCTCGGGCTTGGTCCAGCTGACGATGTCGAAAAGGTCCGTGTTGTCCGAGGGCTTGGCATTGCGCCGCGCCAGATAGATCGTCTGCTGCACCTGGTGTGTGTTGGGGTCGATGTAGGCGTCGAAGTGCTGCATGCGGTCCTGCGCCGACATCTTGTGACCCTCGAGCTGCTTGATGACGGCGATGTTGTTGGTGGAGCCGGCGCGCTCAATGGCTCTCAACAGCTCACGCGTCGCCATGTAGCCGTTGTAGGAGACGTTGCCCGGCACCGGGATGGGCGACTTGGGATAGGCCGTTTGCCAGCGCTTGACGAACTCCGCGACGCCCGGCAGCGGCAGCTTGTGATACCAGGTGGTTCCGAACACGCCGAACAGCGTCTGCGGCGCCCCCCACACGTCCGGCCAGTCCTGCTGGTTGTTGATCCAGGCCGCCTTGTCCTCGAGCTTGAGGTCGCTCACCTGCTGGCGCAGCGCCTTGATGTCGTCGCCGCCGACGGCGGTCGCCACCACATCGGGCTTTGCCTGCTGCACCTTGAGGAGATAGGAGGCAAAGTCGCGGGTGTTTTGCGGCACCAGCAGGTTGTCGATGATCTGGCCGCCGGCCTTCTCGACCTGCGCCTTCGTGGCTGCCGAGGTGGTGTGGCCCCAGACGTAGTCGTTGGTGAGAAGCAGCCAGCGCTTGCCGATCTTCTCGACCGCGTTCTGCACCGCGGCCTTAGAGAAGTTGGTGCCGTTGCCGTCCCACACGAACTTGACACGTGAGCAGTTCTCCCCGGCCTCGCTGGGCGCTGAGGAATTGGTGTTGAGATAGATGGTGCCATATTTGTTGGCGACCTGAGTGATGGCGTTCGCCACGCCCGAGTGCACGGCGCCAATCAGGAAGGAGCACTGGTCCTGTGAGATGAAGCGCTCCGCCACGCGCGTGCCGGTCGCCGGGTTCGTCTCCGTGTCCGCCGTGATCCACTCGATCTTGCGGCCGAGCACGCCGCCCTTGGCGTTGAACTCATCGACGGCAAGGCGGATGCCGAGCGCATCGTCTTGGCCGCTATTGCCGTACTGGCCACTGGCGTCGCACGTGAGCCCGAGCTTGATCGGCTTTTTGGCGCCCTGGGCCCAGGCGCGATTGTGCTGCCACGGGCCGAAGAGGGTGGCGGTGCCGCCGGCTGCCGCCGCCATCAAGCTTCCCTTCACAAGGCCACGACGTGTGATTTTGGGCTGCTTCATCGTTTCCTCCTCCACCTGCTCTTGGCCGCCTGCCGTTTGACGGCGGCTCCTTCTTGCAGCATAGAATAAACATTCTATAGGATGATGGGAAGTGAAATAAACAGGTCAATCGCATTCCGCGGAGCGCATAGGTATGCAGAAGGCGACATGACGGTCAGGCACCCCACCCCCCAACACGAATCCTACGAGGCGCTACGCGCGGAGATCGCCAGGCGTCATCCGCGTTTTGCCGATCGCCTGAAGCAGATCGCCGAGTTCGCGCTCGACCACCCGACAGACATGGCGCTCGGCACAGTGGCCGAGGTGGCGGAGCGCGCGCGTGTGCAACCCTCCGCCATCGTCCGCTTCGCGCGCGCCATGGGCTACGGCGGCTTCACCGAGATGCAGCAGGTGTTCCGGTCGCGGCTCGTTGCCAGCGTGGCGCCGAGCTACAAGGAGCGCATCTCTGGCCTGCGCCGCGACGGGCGCTTCCAAGACGCCAAGAGCCCGCGCGCCGTGCTTGCGCGCTTCGCCGCGGAGGGCAAGGTCGCCCTGGAGAGCCTGCAGGACGGCGTGCGGGAGAAAGACCTGGCCCGTGCCATATCGCTGCTGGGCGGCGCGCAGACCATCTACGTGCTGGGGCTTGGCGGCTCCTTTCCCGTGGCTGCGCATCTCACATACGTGCTGCGCAAGCTCGGCCGACGGGTCGTGATCCTGGACGGGCTCGGCAGCGCGCTCGGCGATCAGGCGGCGGCCGCAACGCCGAAGGACGCGCTGATCGCGATCAGCTTCAAGACTTACAATCCCGACACCGTCCGCATGTTTCCTGCGCTGCTCGCACGGGGGCTGCCGGCGGTCTCCATCACGGACAGCCTGCTCAGCCCCATTGTCGAGGGCGCCGACGTCGTGTTCGAGATCCCCGATCTGCCGGAAGCCGCCTTGCGCACGATGGTTGGACCCATGTGCCTGGTGCAGAGCCTCGCCGTAGGATTGACGCTGACACTCGACTGACTGGGGAGACTGCAATGCCCACCGAATGCTCGAAGGCCAGGTTGCGCTCGTCACGGGGGCAGGTCGCGGTCTTGGCCGCGCCTTTGCCGAGCGTCTGGCCGCGCTCGTGCCAATTCGAGACCCGAGCATGCGCAGCAAGGTGCGTGAACAGATCAGTTCTCTCGCAGCCCGCCGGCCGCCCCGGCGGAGTCGGCGCAACCTTGCTTGCCATCTGACATCTCCTACCGTCGCCGCGCCGATGCTGGTCTGGTCGATCTCGAACGAGAGCGGCTCGACCCGTGCGCCCCGAGCACCTCCGTGCGCACAAGGCATTAGCTAGTCTGGATGTGTTTCGCCGCCGATGAGTGTCGAATGTCGGCATTCGCGACAGATGCGGACGCGAGGGCCCACGGTACTCGTTGCAGCGACGCGGTCAGGCGGCTAAACACGCCGATACAGCTATTTGGGTAACGTTTGTTCGGGGTGGTCGCCATGAAGCGTCTCGTGCTGTGCTTTGACGGAACCTGGAACGCTGTTGTCAGTCCCAAGACCGTCACCAACGTCGTGCGCCTCGCCAACCTTGTGACGGTCAGCGACGAGAACGGCGTCGATCAGATCACCTACTACAACTCGGGCGTCGGCAGCGGGGGACGTATGGACCGCTTCCTTGGCGGCGCGTTCGGAGCGGGGCTCAAGGCCAACGTCAAGCGCGGGATCGCCTTTCTGGCGCTGAACTACAACGAGGGGGATGAGATCTATCTGTTTGGCTTCTCGCGCGGCGGCTATACCGCCCGCGCGGTGGCCGGCGTGCTTGGGACTGCCGGCATTCCCCTCGATATCAGCCAGACCGAGGAGCACTGGGTTCTCTATCAAGAGATCGCCAAGCTCAAGGACCAGCGCGGCCGATACAGCAACGGTTCTCCAAAACGAGCACCCTACGACGCGCAGATAAAAGCGCTCGAAACCAAGCTGGACAAGGTCACGCGCTACAAGGGTTCCGAGCTACCGATCCGCTGCGTCGGTGTGTGGGACACGGTTGGTGCCTACGGCATCCCGTCGGGCTTCGCCAACGGCATATTCCCGCGAGTTTTCACCTACTGGACCCGCGGCTTCCGGGACACCCGCATTGGCGAGAAGGTGCAGCTCGGCCTGCACGCTGTGGCCATCGACGAGATGCGCAAGCCGTTCGTTCCGACCTTCTGGACCGTGCGCGGCGGTCGTGATCTACCCAAAGTGCAGGAGGTTGAGCAGGTGTGGTTTCCGGGCGTGCATTCCAATATCGGCGGCGGCTACGACAACAGCGGCCTGTCCGATGTTGCGCTCGCCTGGATGATTGCGCGCGTGCAGGAAAAGACCGGCCTGCGCTTCAATGACGAAGAGATGATGCGGACGGTGTGGCCGTGTACGGCGGCCACCCTGTACCGCTCCAGCAAAGGCGGGGCATTCGCGGCCGCGCGCAACATACTGCCCGGTGAGTTCAGCCTCGTGCGCTCCCGGCTGGGGCGCACTTGGCGGTGGTTGAAAGGCGCAGAATCCGACGTCAAGATCCGGCGCATCAACGAGAAGCTGCACTGGAGCGTGCCCGAGCGCTGCGCGTGGCCAACTACGTTGGTGGATGGCCTCGGCAAGCAACCGTACAAGCCGGCCAACCTAAGTAAGCTCACGTCGGATGTCGCTGAGCCGACTGCGCTGGAGGAACGGCTGAGGGGCCGCAACCGGGACTGGAAAGGCAACTGTCCCCTCATGGACACCGGCGCGGAATGCGTGTGCGCGAAGCGCGCCGCCAGCACGGCAGCGTCCTCATCCGCAGCTGCGTGAGTAACGATCCCGCGCACGTGCGCGCACGATGCATTCCCCACCGATCATACCCAGCCTTGCGCCGGCAGGAGGTACGGCAGACAGACCCCTGACAGCTGCCGAACTCGCTGAGTTGTGAGAACGGCAGTTGCACACCAAGCTCCACGCAAGTGTCGTCGACCTCGAGCAAGAGTCTTGGATTGCCGCCCGCGTCATCTCCCACCGGATCAATAGTTCTCAATCGCCGTCAGTACCAATGGGGTACCGTCATGGGTCATGGAAGCCTTGGCCAGGGTCGGTGGCTTCGGGGACCTTGGCCGGATCTGCCTGAGCCTGGCCTTCGCGGTGGAGCGCGAGGATTCGATCCCAGGCAAGGCGCTCCCTGACCGATGCGCAACCAACTGCATGATTTGTGCAATTCGTGTCGCACCTTTGGGGTGCAGCGCTCCCCGAGGTTGGCCTCACGCCTGAAAGCTCCACTGGGGGTTGATCCGGCGTGCCAATGCCTCGATCGCCGTCGGCCTCGGTTTGGGACATGGTCGTGTGCTCCTCGAAAACTCTGCGTTGGTCGACTATTGCTGCGACGTCGCGGAGGGGCTCGATGCTCGATCGAGACGCGCCGATGCAGAGCCGATATCGCGCGACGGCGCAGCTGTCGGTTCCACGAACTGCGGATGGCCGCGGACCTTGCGCGCTTCTTCCGGCGAGAGCGTCCCGTATTCGAGGCATTCGAAATACTCCGTGCACGCTGCGGGAGGGGCTGCTGCCCCTATCACAGCTTCCCCGGCGGCGCTCGGCTTGGTTGCGACGGCAAGCAGCAGACAGGCCGACAGACCGAAAGAGATCTTTTGCATGGCACATTGGCTCCCGTGTGCGGTTGCGGGCGGGCTCGGAAATCCATGCCCGCACTGCCCGCATGGAAGTCTGCCGCCGTAGATCGCGGCGTTATCGCAGCGTGATTTCCAGGGCCCGCTGGTGCGCGGTCTCGGGGGCGAACTGACACCCCGGCGCGGTCACGCGACCCTGACAAGAGAAGTGATTGGTGCGCCTCTCAGCTGCCGCAGCCGCTCGCGCCCTCGAGGCGCACCGCCAAGAACTGACTCTTGGAGTGCAACAAGCAACGTGTGCGGGTTGGGTAAGGGCAGCGCAGTCCGATCGCAGCGACCCTCGTGAGGTCAGGGCGCGAGTTGGACGACAGGCGTGATGACGTTTCTCTTGGTCATCTGAAGGCAGCAACTCGCGCGGCCTGTTCGGCGATGATCCGCGCATTGTCGAGCAGCACAGTCCCGGCGCGCTCGCCGTTGAAAAGCACCGATGGGCCCGACCACACGGGCACGCGCGGGCAGCCGCCGCAGCTGTCTTTGCTGCCCATGATGTCTCTCCACCTGGTGCCATTGACGTAGCTGAGATCATGGCTTGCACCGATGAGGTGTCCGAGCTCGTGCGCCACCGTGTAGTTCCGGGCGGCGCACTCGTGATGCACGACGGCGAATGCTTCCGCGGCGTCGGCGTGTATGCGTGTCGCCAGCCCGCAGCCCTTCGGGTCATCCACGATCAGGATCGAGACATCGGCGAGATATGCCTCGCGCAGGCCGTGGACCTCCTCCATGTAGCCGTCGCCCTTGTCGGCGAACCGCCAAACGTGATCGAAATGCATTCCCTCTTCGACGTAGTCCGTTGCATAAGCATGCACGAGCCGCAATCTGATATGGCCGAGGTTGCTCAAACGAAAGGACGCGTTTGTCTCTTCGATGGAGAAATCGATGAGCTCGCTTTGGATATCGCCGTAGTGGCTTGCAGCCTTCTGCGTGTAGGCGACGAGCACGTCGATAACGATGTCTTGTCGATCGAGGGCAGACTTGTCTTTCATGCTTTTCGACGCCGCCCCGGCCTTGGACGCTGCCAGGGCAAGCTGCTGCGTCTCAATTCTCGGAGCGCGCATGCCTCTGGTCACGGGCCGCAGGGTGCTTGCACTTCCCGCATTGGCAATAGCATCGTCACGCAGGGCCACGTCATCGGTTCGCGCGGACTTCCACCGCATCGGGTCGCCGCCCATCACGCCGAAGCTTTGCATCGAACCGAAGCCGCCGGTCGTGGGGAGGAGCGCAATGCCGAGGAGCGCCAGGACGAGCGAAGGGAGGCGAACGATCTTCATGGCTACTTCTCCGTTCGGCAGAGCCATGCGAACGAGACAACGTCCTCGTTCATCAACACGGAGGAAGGTAGTCGGGCACGCGTGATGCGGGCGTGATGGGAGCGTGACCAGTGGAAAGGGTGCCGGTCGCCAAGCGCGGCTGGCGCAATGTGTGTGCCCTAACGCACACGAGCTGCCTTGCTCGCCGGATAGAATGTCGAGGCGCATTCGCCGACGACGATGGTTAATGATGTGACCATGATCGAAGCCGGGCCTATGCCAGACTATCGCGAGATCGATCTTGCCTCCGAGCAGGGGCTCGCACTGCTGCGCTCTGCAGCCGACCGCTATGGCGAGACCATCGTGCAAGCCGCGGGCATTGCCAGCCGACTGTTCCTGCTGCGCTCGCCTTGGGCCCCTGGGCTGCGGTTTGTCGGTGGTCAGACGAAACTCGAGGGCTCTGACGACGATGGCAATCCCTTCGAGACGCTCAGCCTGAGCGGGACGGGCGAGACGCTGGAGGAGGCGCTTGTCTCATGCATCGGCGAGGGCATCGAGCGCCGCGCACAATTCGAGCGCTCAGGCGACGTGCGCGCGCGTGCGGCCCTGCCCGAGCTGCGCGACCGGGTGATGCCTTCCCTCGTGCCCCTCATCGAGCGCCAGCTCGCCAACACTCCGACCGGGGACGCCGCATTGGAGTGGATCGACGGGTACATGCTCGAGCCTGGCGGCGAGAAGCACGTCGGCTCTCCGGTTCTACTTCCCGCGGACTGGAGCCTGCGGCGCTCGCCGACCAGGGTTCGCCTGCGGCCGCCGACAATGCTCGGCACGGGTGTGGCCGCCGGCCCGGATTGGGACTGGGCGGCGTCACGTGCGCTTCTGGAGCTTGTCGAGAGAGATGCGGCTGGTCTGTGGTGGATCGGCGGATGCCGCGGGCGCCCGGTGGCGCTGGACGATCCCAGCCTGCCGGCACTCGTCCGGCTGCTCGGTACGCTGCGCCAAGACACGCGCGCGCGGCGCACCTGGCTGCTCGACATCAGCACCGACATCGGTCTTCCCGTCATCGCCGCGCTGTCGTGCTCCGACAATGGACGCGGGCTTGCCTGCGGGTTGGCATCACGCACGAGCCTGATGGCGGCGGCGCGCGCTGCCGTGCTGGAGCTCTGTCAGATGGAGCTAGCGATCCTCCTGGCGCAGGCAAGACTCGCCGAGAGGGGGGAAGCGAGCCTTACCGTCGCGGACCGGCAATGCCTGGCGAGGGCGACCGAGCTCGACGCCAATAGTTGCGAGCTCCTGCATCCGCTCGGAGCTCCCGGCCTGTATGACGAGCCGACCGATCAATCTCAACTGCCCGCGATCGCTCGGATGCTGATGCAAGCCGGCGTCGAGGCTGCCTTGGTCGATCTTACAAGGCCGCAGAACGATATACAGGTTGTTCGCGCGGTTGCTCCGGCATTGCAGCCGTTGCCCTCCGACATCGATACGCCGCGGTTGCGGGTGGCAATTGCCGACACCGGTGGCGGGGCTCGACATACCGGTGGCATTCCTTTGCTATAACCCGCTCGTTCTAGACGACAAAAGTCGTTGCGCACTATGGTGCTGGTGCGTCACCCGGTAGTCGCCGACATGAGCCGCAAACCAGCTGTCAGCCCCCTGCTTTCGATCTCCGTGCTCGGCGGCATGAGCATCCGTTGCGCCGGCCACGAGATCAAGCTGAGAAGCCGGAAGACACAAGGGCTCCTGGCATTTCTGGCGATCGAGGGCACGCCGTGCTCGCGAGATCAGCTGACGGGGCAATTCTGGAGCGATGTTGCGGAGGGCAATGCCCGCGTTTCGCTTCGCCAGACCCTCTATCAACTGAGGCGGGAGCTTGCTGACCGCGGCTACGAGGGCCTGACGGCCGAGAAGCTGACCGTCGAGATCGACCGACGCACGCTGCAGCTGGACATGCACGCCGTTCTGCACGCCGCCGAGGTCGAGCATCGCGCGCACCCGCTGCTGCTCAGCACGCCGCGTCTGAGCGAAATGCTGCTTGCGGGCTATGAGGACCTCGATCCCTCGTTTCAGGACTGGCTGCGCGCCAAGCGGCAGATCCTGCACGACCGAATTGTCCGCGGGCTGGAACACGGGCTGCACGATCAGGGCTCGGACAACGCACGCAAGCTGGAGCTGGCAGAGGCGATCCTCAATCTCGATCCGACGCACGAGGAGGCATGCCGATCACAGATGCGCGCGCGAGCGGAGCAGGGCGACGTGACCGGCGCGCTCAGAGTCTACAAGAGCCTGTGGGACCTGCTCGGCGCCGAATACGATATGGAGCCGTCGACCGCCACGCAGCAATTGGTCGCCGACATCAAGACGGGGGCGTTCGACACGGCGGCACCCCCAACCCCGGTCCGCCCCATGCCGGCCGCGCCCGCGGCCACAGGCAAGATCGCCCTCGCGCTCGATGCCTTCGGCATCGACGGCGTGAGCCCCGACAAGGTGCATCTGGTGCAGGGCTTCCGACACCACCTCGTCGCATCGCTGGTGCGGTTTCGCGAGTGGTATGTGACGGATCGCTTCGGGCAGCGGGGTTCGCCGGCGCGGCTCCAGGAGCCGTATGTGGAGGATCCCTTTGGACAGCGCCGAGCGTCAGCGAGTGGCGCCCCCCCGGCCTCGTCACAGTACGACATCCAGGCAACGGCCTTCCAGACCGAGACGACGCTCGAGCTTGTGCTGACGCTCAAAGAGAGCAGCAGCGATATCTATGTGTGGAGCGACACGTTCGAGCTGGTGCTGGAGCGGTGGTTCGAGACGCAACAGAAGGTGGTGCGGCGCATTGCGACGGCGCTCAACGTGAACATATCGCAGGAGCGGCTCAACCGTCTGTCCGCTCAACTGGATGTGTCGCTCGACGCCTACGATCGCTGGCTGAGAGGTCAAGCCGTCATTACAGGTTTTCGGTCCGACAAGTGGAAGAGTGCGGAGCAGTTGTTTCGGGACACGATCCGTGCAGCCCCGAATTTTTCCTCGGCCTACAGCAGCCTGGCTCAAATCAGCAACCTGATGCACATCGCGCAGCCCGGCGTCTACCGTACGCGCGAGCGCGAGCGGGAAACCATCGATCTGGGCAGAATGGCCGTGCGCCTCGACCCGCTCGATTCACGGGCGCACCTCAGCCTCGGCTGGGCGTACATGATGGCCAAGCAGTACGAGCAGGCTCCAACGCATTTCGACCTGGCCTGTCAGCTGAACGACAGCGACCCATGGACACTCATCTCGGCCTCGTTGGCGCATTCGTTCTCTGGATCTTCGGAGCGGGCCAAGGAGCTTGCAAAGCTGGCGTTCGACCTGTCGCTGGTAACCAGCCGAACCATGTGGGGATACGACGTCACCAGCCGCTTCCTGTGGGGCGACTATGAGGGTTGCGTAGGTGCCGCAAGGCGGGCCAGTGACGTCATCGTCAACCTGCCTGCATGGACTGCGGCGGCGCTCCACCATTTGGGGCGTCAGGATGATGCCCGTGTCGAAGCGCGCAGGTTCACGGATCTCGCCAGTGCCAACTGGCACGGTTCTGCGCCGGCAACCGACGCTGCAATTGTGAACTGGGTGCTCCACTCGTTTCCGATTTCCAATCGCGGAGACTGGGAGCGCCTGCGCGATGGATTGAGGGGCGCAGGGCTCCCAGACGGCGGCATGGATCACCACGCGTGGTGATCGTACGCAACGCTACCCGCATTGGCCGATGGCATAGTCACCGATGCGTTCGGCCAAGAACTTCAGCTTGTCTTGGTCCTTCACGTTGACGGGGTGATTGTCGAAAGCGTCCCTGCTGTAGAAGTCCGGCAACATCCACCTACCGCCACCCTTGAGCTCCTGGATCGCGCGGTCGACAGCTTTGGCGGTCGGCAGGAAAAGCTGGACGGTGACGTCGTTTGGCGCCTGGGCAAAGAGCACCTTCTCGAAGTCCTGCTCGGAGAAGTTGCCGCCAACGTTGGCCTTCGCCATTTGCTCGTTCAGCTCCTTGACGGTCTTGGGCCGCTTGCTCTCGTCTCGGGCCCACGAAATCACCAGGTTGCCCCAGCTCTCATAGTTCGTGATCGGCATGTTTGGCATCGTTCTGCTCCTTGCTTCTTCAGTTGCCACAAAAAATCAAAGGAATGCCGGCTGAGCGTTCTCGAAGCGATTGAGCCTCGCTATGTAGACGATGAGCTCGCTCATCGTGTCGAGCGGGCGTGCCGCCGCGAAGACATTGCGCCCTTTGCCGAAGAACTTCTCGCTGAGGCTTTGCAGTGCGGTTGGCAGGTCCAGGTCCTCGCCTTGCAGCCGATCGGCCAGCGCACCAAAGACCGCATCGGCCACGATGACGGAGCCCAGCACTCCGAGGTGCTCACCCCTCAATTCCTTGCCATCCGGACCCGCGTCCTCCCAGGCCTCGAACTGGACGTAGAACAGCAGTGGCGGGTCTTTTGCCAGCGTCGCAATGTCGTCGTCCCGAAGCGTGTGCATCCCTCGGTATTGGGACAGCCAGTCGACCAGGCGCGTCGTCCGGTAGGTCTTGTC
>JBGGME010000320.1:0-5570 GCA_041288195.1 Hyphomicrobiaceae bacterium | reverse complement strand
GTCGATCGTCTCCTTGCGGAAATCGATCGGGCCCTTATCGTAGTAGCCCTCCCACGCCAGCACCTCCTGGCAGACGTCCCACTGCAGCGCCAGCCGATCGTGGGGCACGGCGGCGGCGATCCTCGCCACCTCGCCGATCATGTGATGCGTCAGCGGCGGCAGGATGCCTGGCCGGTCCACGGGCAGCATGTTGTTGTAGACCGGGGCGATGGGCGTGGGCAGGCTGACCTGGAACTTCACGCGGTCGGGGATGACGCCGGCCTTCTGCAGGCGCTGGAAGACACCCCAGGACTCGATCGCCATGTCGGCATAGCCGGTCTTGAAGCTCGCAGGATCGGGTGGCAGGCCGCGCTTGAGGCGCAGGCGCGGGATCTCGCGGATCAGCTTGCCGTCCCACTGCACGAACCGGAATGGCGGCACGTCGCGCGCGACCTCGATGCCAGGGTTGTCGGCCAGCACGTCCTGGAGAAAGCGGATCCAGGTGCGGCGGATGCCCGTCTCGCCGTCGGGGACGCGGACGAGATGCGGCCCGACCGCCGAGGACAGCGTGCGGAATACGGTCTCGGCATCGGGCAGCGGGATGCTGCCGACGAGGTGGACGATCGGCTGGCTGCTGCGGTCCGCGCACATGGGCTCCCCTCCGCCACCACAAGAGTGACGGAGGCTAGTCGATGTTCATGGCCCAGCCAATGCGGGAACGGCGACGATCTCAGCCCATCTGCGCCGCCGGCGTCGACTTCGAGATGGCGACCTCCTCCGGCGTCATGTCCGCGGGTATGTCCGCAAACAGCGGCGTCGACAGGTAGCGCTCGCCCGTATCCGGCAGCATGGCGAGGATGGTGGAACCCTTGGGCGCTTCCTTGGCAATGCGCAACGCGCCGGCGAGGGTCGCCCCCGAGGTGATGCCGACGAAGATGCCCTCCTTGGTCGCCAGCTCTTTGGCCATGCGGATGGCTTCGGCGCCCGGCACCGGCACCAGCTTGTGAATGATCTTCATGGCCACCGCATCACCCGTGATCTTCGGAATGAAATCGGGCGTCCAGCCCTGCATGGGATGCGGCTTGAAGGCGGGGTGCGCAGCGGCCGGCGAGCCGTCGGGATTGCGGGCCTGCTCGGTGCCGCTGGCGATGAGCTGGGCGTCCTCGGGCTCGCAGACGATGATCTTGGTGTCGGGCATCTCCTTGGCCAGCACGCGGGCCACGCCCTTCAGGGTGCCGCCTGTGCCGTAGCCCGTGACCCAGTAGTCGAGCTTCTCGCCCTTGAAAGCGTCGACGATCTCGCGCGCCGTGGTGCGGGAGTGATAGTCGGGGTTGGCCTCGTTCTCGAACTGGCGCGTCAGGAACCAGCCGTGCGTCTTGGCGAGCTCGATGGCCTTGACCACCATGCCGAAGCCGCGCTGCGCCTGGGGCGTGAGGATGACCTTGGCGCCGAGGAAGCGCATCAGCCTGCGACGCTCGACGCTGAACTGCTCCGCCATGGTCACGACCAGAGGGTAGCCCTTCTGGGCGCACACCATGGCAAGGCCGATGCCGGTGTTGCCGCTGGTTGCCTCGATCACGGTCTGGCCGGGCTTGAGCTCGCCCGACTTCTCCGCCGCCTCGATTACACCGAGCGCCAGGCGATCCTTGACCGAGCCCAGCGGGTTGAACGCCTCGATCTTGACGTACAGGTTTACGCCCGGGGGGGCGAGCCTGTTGATCCTCACCACGGGGGTGTTCCCGACCGTCCCGAGAATGCTCTCAAATTTGCGGCTCATGCTGTCTCCTAACTCGCCGAAGAAATGCCCGCGCTGGTTTCGTTTGCCCCGACCGGTCGCGCCTGTCGAGGGCCAATGTGAGCGGTCCGGTGCGTCACCCATGCATTTTGACGGCAGTCGGGCTCTCCCGACCGTCAAGCAAGGCTATTGCAGGCCCGCATCGGAAAACGACAATCGCTAACCAGAGCTTAGGCCATCCTTGGTAGAGATTGCGAACCCAACTATGTATGACAACCGGCAGCATTGCTGCTTCTTCCTGGGCGCAATCCGCACATGACGCGTACATCACAGAGGCTCCTTCCCAGTCTCGGCGTTGCCGGTCTTGCAGGCCTCCTGGCCGTGGCGGTCGCCGGGCCGGCCGATGCCAGGGGCAAGCGCGAGGAGGCTGCCGCCGAGCTCGCAGCCGCGCGGCTGACGGGCCCGCCCCTGATGGCCGTCGTCTCTATCGGCGACCAGCGCATCACGGTCTACGACGCGGATGGCAAGATCCTGCAGGCACCGGTTTCCACCGGCCGCAGTGGCTACGAGACGCCGGCCGGCATCTACAGCGTGATCCAGAAAGAGCGGGAGCACTACTCCAACCTCTATTTCGATGCGGCCATGCCGTTCATGCAGCGCATCACCTGGTCGGGCATCGCGCTCCATGCCGGCGCGCTGCCCGGCTA
Source organism: Hyphomicrobiaceae bacterium (assembly GCA_041288195.1). Classification (GTDB taxonomy): domain Bacteria; phylum Pseudomonadota; class Alphaproteobacteria; order Rhizobiales; family Hyphomicrobiaceae; genus AWTP1-13. The sequence goes on along the minus strand of JBGGME010000320.1, from coordinate 3,149 downwards.
TCCCGCGTCGCATGGTTGCATCCGCATGCCGGTGGGTTTCGCCGAGCAGCTGTTCGACATGACCAAGCTCGGTCTCAGGGTGGTGGTGGTGCGCGACGACATGCGCCCCGTCCAGTTCTCCCATCCGGCGCTCTTCAAGCCCGGCCCGATCCGCGCGCAAGTCGCGGCCGCCGCGCCCGCAGTGGACACCTCGGCGGACGATCTGCAGACGCGACGCATGCGGCTCGGTGCGCCGCCGCCTGCAGCGACAGAGGCGCCGCGGACCTGGCGCGCGGTTGCCGCCGCTCGCCGCGCGGAGGCCGAGAGGTTGAGCGAGAAGACCGAGGAGGCGCGCCGGGCCGCCGTCAAGGCCCACGCCGAGTTCGCCCGCACCATGAAGTCGGTGCGCATCGCCGAGCACACCGTGCGCCGTGCAGAGATGCAGCTTGCCCAGGTCGAGCGCGAGATGGGAGAGAAGAGCAGCCCGGAGCTCGAGGAGAAGAAGGCGGCAGTCGGCACGACCCTGAGCGAGGCCAAGGCGCAGGTCGACACCTTCCGTGCGGAGGTGCAGGGGAAGCAAGCTGCGGTTGTTGCGGCCCGCGAGGCAGCGCGGGCGGCGGAGACCGCAAGGTCGGATGCGGCGACCGCGGCGAAGATTGCGGAGAACAAGCTGGCGCCGGTGGCGGTGCTCATCAGCCGGCAGACGCAGACGCTCTATGTCCGGCAGGGCTTCCGTCCGATCTTCGACACGCCGGTGACGATCCGCGATCCCGACGCTCCGATCGGAACCACCATTTTCACGGCGGTGAACTACATCGACGACGGCGCGGACGTAAGCTGGACGGCGCTTGCCATGTACCCGGGCGCGACCGCGACGCCGCAAACCGCTGGCGGGAAGGCGCAACGCCGTGGCGGGTCCAGCCGAGCCGAGCCGGCCGCAACCGACGCCGCCGCTGCCAAGGCCGCGATCGAGCGCGTAAGCATCCCGCAGGAGGTCGTCGAGCGCATCGCCGAATTCATCGGCCCTGGCTCCTCGCTGATCATCTCCGACGAGCCCCCGAGCAAGGAGACCAGCCAGGGCACCGAGTTCGTGGTGGTGATGAGCGGCGAGCCGCAGGGCGGCATCAAGAGCCGCCGTCGCAGCTCCTACGGCGGCGAGGGCTTCTACCGGCGCTCGCCCTACGGCTATAGCGGCCCATTCTCCTCCTGGTGATCGGCCAACGCTGACCCCCCCACCCCTAACCCCTCCCCGCAATGGGGAGGGAGACGGCGCCGTTTGCGGTCGCGGCCGCGCGGGTTATGCTCCCGCTCATTCCAGATGAGAGGTGGAGCCATGACCGCTGCCGATATCGCCCGCGCCGAGCCCGAGGCCGTTGGATTGTCGTCGGTGCGACTGCGTCGCTTCGGCGAGGCCATGCGCCGCGAGGTCGAGGCTGCCCGCATGCCGGGCTGCGTCGTCGCCATCGCGCGCGGCGGCAAACTCGCGCACCTGGAGGCGATCGGCTATCGCGATCCGGCAGCCAGGGAGCCGCTCAAGACCGATGCGGTGTTCTCGATCGCATCCATGACCAAGCCCATGACCTCGGTGGCCATCATGATGCTGGTGGAGGAGGGGCGGGTCCTGCTCGGCGATCCGGTGTCGGAGTACCTGCCGCCGCTGGCCGAGCTGAAGGTGGCCGAGCCGGGCGGGGGCACGCGCGCGCCCAAGCAGATCCCCACGATCCAGGACCTCCTGCGGCACACCTCCGGTCTCACCTACAAGGATCGCGGCACGACGCCGGCGCACGCACTCTACCCCGGCTCCTCGGTGTGGGCGGCGGAGAGGCTGTCCAAGGAGGAGACGATCGCCGCCCTCGCCAAGTCGCCGCTGCTGTTCGATCCCGGCAGCAACTGGGAGTACGGCTTCTCCACCGACGTGCTGGGCTTCGTCGTCGAGGCCGTGACGGGCAAGGCGCTCGGGAGCTTCCTGCAGGAGCGGCTGTGGGCGCCGCTCGGCATGACCGACACGAGCTTTGCCCTGCCGGCAGCCAAGCGCTCCCGCTATGCGCTGGCGCTTGCCAAGGACCCCGTCACGGGCAATGCCAACCCGAGCATCCATCACGGCACCGACCGGACGCAGAAATGGGAGTCGGGCGGCGGTGGCTCGGTGTCGACCGCTGCCGACTACCTGCGCTTCACCGAGATGCTGCGCCGCGGCGGCCGGCTCGGCGGAGCCGAGGTCCTCGGTCGGGAGACGGTGGCCCTCATGAAGGCGGATCACCTGCCCCAGTCCTTCAACAACATGATCGCCGACAAGATGGACCCCGCTGCCACCGGCTACGGCTTTGGCCTCGGCTTCGCGGTCCGGCGACAGACCGGCATCGCCGCCATGGCAGGCAGCGCCGGCGACTACTACTGGTCGGGCGTCTACGGCACGTATTTCTGGATCGACCCGAAGGAGGAGCTGAGCGTCGTCTTCATGGCCGCCGCTCCTGGCCTGATCCGCCTGCGCTACCGGCAGATGTCGCGCAACCTCGTGTACCAGGCGCTGACGAGCTGAGCGCGCGGTCCGGCCTCAGGCCGCGGCGGCGTCGACACCGAGGTAGGCGTCGAACGCGGCCCAGAAGCGCTGCCGGATCTCGTCGGTCTCCTGCAGGATCTCGTGGCGCGATTGCGGGAACATCACGTGCGTGCCGACCTTGAGGCGCAGCGCGAACTCCTCGATCGCGCGCGTCGACACGATCGTGTCCATGCCGGCGCCGAACAGCAAGAGCGGCACCTCGACCCTGAGCGGATAGTCGGGCGACGTCAGCCTGGCAATCGATCGCAGCGCCGCACGCAGCCAGCCGATCGTCGGCGAGCCCAGGCCGAGCGCCGGCGCCGCCTCCAGGATCAGCCGATTGCGCTGGTAGCGCTCGCGGTCGGAGGTGAGCGGGTTGCCCTCGAAGGGCTCGAACTCGAGCGGCCGATCGTGGCCCCCGCGCGTATACATGGAGCCGAAGCCGATCGCCCCAAGCGTCTCTGCGTAGAGGCGCGTGACGGCGTGCGGGGCGCCGAGCTTGTCGGGGGCGATGTCGATCATGGGCGCGCTCAGCACCATGCGCGAGAACCACGAGCCCGACAGCGAGGCGTTGCGCAGCAGGATGTTGCCGCCCATGGAGTGCGCGAGGGCGACGTAGGGCGGCTGGCAG
>JBGGME010000319.1:0-10333 GCA_041288195.1 Hyphomicrobiaceae bacterium | reverse complement strand
TTCCGCGTCGTGGACCCGGCCGTCATGGCCCATTTCCGCCCACTCGCGGAGGATGCGCTCTCCTTCATCGACAAGGCGCTCGCAGGCCGCAGCTGGCTCGTCGGCGAGACCTGCACGATTGCCGATGTCGGCTGCTGGGGCCGCATGGTGTTCATGGCCGAGGGCGGCATGGACATCGCGCGTTGGCCGCATGTCGAGGCTTGGTCGCAGCGGCTGGCTGCGATGCCGGGCTTCGCGCTCCCCTACGACCTGATCCCGAAGAAAGACCAGGAGCTTGGGCCGCAGTGAAGCAGTCCTCCGCCCGCGTGAACGCACCTGTCAGGGCTTCGGGAACGGACGCAGCACGGCAGCGGCCGTGGCGGTGGCGAGCAACGTCCTGTCTGGAAGGCGCAGGCTGCCCTGCAGATGCGCCGTCGCGCTGCCCATGCGCAGGACCTCGCCGCGGGCGATCACGCGCGCCATCGGCGTCGGGCGCAGGTAGCTGACCGAGATCTGCAGCGTCGGCACCAGGATCGTGAAGCGTTGCGAGATGCTGGCGGTGACGCCCATGGCATCGTCGAGCATCGCGCACACGAAGCCTCCCTGCACCGTGCCTTGTGGGTTGGCGAACTCAGCTCGCGGCGTGAAGGCGATCTCCGCCCAGCCGCCATCGACGGAGAAGTCGATGAGCTCGAATCCCAGGTGTCGGGCCGAGGGCGGATGATTGGCAGGATCGTTGAGCAGGCTGCGAATTTGCTCGTCGCTGAACGACATCGCCTCCGCGACCTCTCAGAGCCGAGCCTTGACGCGGCCCATCTCCGAAGGATCATCCCCGCTTGCGATCACCGGCGCAGGGGCGGCGGCGACCGGCCCCATCGTGAGGGCGAGACACATCGACGGCCCGCCCGCAGCGGACAGCTTGCACAGCCGGGCCCACTCCGGAAAGTCGTAGGCGAGCATGGGCGCCGCGCCGCCTGCTACCACCTGCAGTTCCAGGCCGCAGACGGGGCAGCGGCTGCGATGCCCCGGCGCTACATGTTCTTGACTCATGCGGTTCGCCCCCTCAGGCTGCGCTCATTCGCCGGATTGGAGCCCTGGTCGCCGCTTTGTGGGCTAGCGCCGACTGGGATTTCTTGGCCCGCTTCGTAGTGCAGCTGAGTCGAGTGGCTGAGCGGTGTGTCCCCGCTCTAGCGTTTCGCATTCTTCAGGCTGATCAATGTCGCGCCCGACTCGGTGTGTGGTATACTAGTACAAAAGTCCGCAGGCAACTGACTTAGCGGCAGATACTGGTGCGGGTTGCTCGAAAGTTGCCGGAGAGGCGATCTCCGGCAGGAGGGCCCGTTTGTCGCCCAGGACCTTCAGAGGATCGCGGTCGCTCGCGGACCAGGCCGCCGAGCATATCCGTCGCCACATCGTCAAAGGCGACTATCAGCTCGGCGAGGCGCTCTCCGAGACCACGCTTGCCGCCCAGCTTGGCGTCAGCAAGACGCCGGTCCGCGAGGCCTTCCTGCGCCTCGAGACGGAGGGCCTTGTCGACATCCAGCCCCAGCGCGGCACCTTCGTTTTCCGCATGGGAGCGGCCGAGGTGCGCGCGCTGAGCGAGTTCCGCGACGTGCTCGAGAGCGCGGCGCTCACGCTGGCAATGCCCGTGGGTGCATCGGCGCTCGGCGCCGCGCTGGGAGAGATCGTCTCGGACATGGAGAAGGCGCTTGCCGGCCATGATGCTGCGACCTACCGCGAGCACGACAGTCGCTTCCACGAGTGCATCATCCGCCACAGCGGCAACGCATACCTCGTCGAGGCCTACGACAGGATCGCGTTCCGGGTTCAGACGCTGCGCAACAAGCTGTCCCAGGAGCCTGCCCTCAACCAGCGCTCCCTCGGAGAGCATGCGGAATTGCACAGGCTGATCGCCGCGGGCGATGAGGCGGATGCCCTGGCTCTGCTGCGCCGGCACATTGCCACGACCAACAGCGACTACAAGGCGACGCTCGGCCGCGAGCCCGGCACGACCGGACAGTCCTGACAAGCCCGCAAAGCCGGCCGCATCAGGCCCGCCACGCGGCTGGGGATATCGGCGTTCGCGCCTAGCCGCGACTCGGCTTACGTTCCGACGGTTCGGTGTGTGCGTTGCGCGGTCCCTCCTCGCGTCATCGGCAAGGCGCCCGGCATGAACCTCCTTTTCCGCATCGTCTACGCGGCCCACGCCTCGGGCACGCATCACAAGCTCGCGCTCGACGCCCTGCGGCACTTGAAGTGCGTGGACGCCGACCACTGGCAGAACCTGTTCCTCACCAACGCCAAGCTCTACCTCGAAGGCTCCAAGGCGCCCGACAACGACTTCAAGGACTTCAAGAATCACGTCCTCCACACCCGCGACGACTACTGGGGCGGGGCGCCCGAGAAGGTGCGCAGCTGGTACAACCACCTCGTCGACGCGCTGGCGCAACAGGACTGGCCGACCGCCGTCTACTGCGCGGGCGTGCTCAGCCACTACTACACGGACCCGATCCATCCCTTTCACACGGGCCAGTCGGAGGCCGAGAACAACATCCACCGCGCGGTGGAGTGGAGCATCTCCAAAGCCTACGACGAGCTCAGGACGCTCGGCGAGATCGAGTTTCCCAACATCGACGCCGAGCTGCCGCCCGGGCCCAACTGGCTGGCCCAGCTCGTCTGCCGCGGGGCGGAGAAGGCCAACGGGCACTACGAGAAGCTGATCGCGCACTACGACATCCAGCGCGGCGTGATCGATCCGCCGGCCGGCCTCGACCGCGTCGCCAGGCGGGTCGTTGCCGAGCTGATCCGCTACGCCACCCTCACGTATGCCGCCGTGCTCTGCCGCGCCATCGAGGAGTCCAACAGCCACGCCCCCGACGTCTCGCTCGCAGCGGCGACGCTGGCGGCGGTGGCGCAGACCCCGTTCAAGCTCATCGCCCGGCGCATCGCCGACAAGGACGAGCGCCGTCTCGTGGAGCGCATGTATGACGAGCTGCTCGCCACCGGCACGGTCGAGAGGAACCTGACCGAGGACGACCGCACCGTGCGCGACCTGCACGCCGCCGAAGTGCTGGCCAAGCGACCGCCGCAGCCGGAGGTGTCGAAGGTGTTCCCCTTCAAGCCGCGCGAGCAGGTCGTCACACGCATCGCCCAGCGCCGGGCCGCGCAAAGCGTTGGTGGCTCCAACGTCGTGCCGCTCCAGGTGCCCGCACGCGCACCCCGCCCGGCGGCACGGCACGCCGAGGCTGCGCCGGCGCAGATGTCCTCGCAGGCGCCTCTTGCCGAGCGTCTCGAGGCCGTGGGGACGGAGCGCAACGAGGCCTCGGCCGCGGCGGCATCGCCGGGCCAGCGCTATTTCCTCAGCCTTGACAGCGCCGTCGTCGACGGTCCCTCCATCGGCCCCAAGACCGCGGATCGCCTCGAGCCGCTCGGCGTCAAGACCATCCGCGACCTGATGCGCGCGGAGCCGGCCGCACTGGCGGTCATGCTCGATTCCCGCAACGTCGCGGCTGGCACCATTGCCGACTGGCAGGACCAGGCCCGCCTCGTCTGCACGGTCCCGGGCCTGCGCGGCACGCACGCCCAGCTGCTGGTGGGTGCCGGCTACCGTTCCGCCGATGCGCTCGCCGGGGCAGAGGCCGACAAGCTGTGCGCGGACGTGCTTGCCTTTGCGGCCACCAAGGACGGCCAGCGCGTGCTGCGCAACGGCGATCCGCCCGACATCGAGAGGATCAAGGGCTGGCTCGAGGCCGCACGCAGCGTCAAGGCGGCTTGAGGCCGTCGGCAACGGAACCACAGGTGCGAACGATCTATCCCTGCGGGCGCGGCTCGACCTTCTCGGCCGTCAGCGTGTAGCCGGCTTCGGCGAGCCCCGTGAACGCGGGCGTCACGGTGAGCGTGCCCGTCACCCACACCGGCTCGAATGTCGCCTTCACGTCGAAGCCCTGCTCGGCCTTGACGTAGACGATCTGGTTGGCGGGCGGCGGCGGCACGTGGATGCAGGCGCCTATGAACGGCACGAGCAGGAACTCCTTCACCCGCGTCGCCTCGAAGTCGAGCGGCACGACGTAGCCGCCGATATGCACGCGTTTGCCGTCGAGGCTTTGCACCACGGGAGCGGGCTGCGGGGCCGCGCCCGTCGGCGCCGCCGGCGTCGACATCCACTTGCCCTCGGGCACCTGCTGCGGCGCTGGCCCGCTGCCGTGCGGGTTGTTGGGATCGGTCGGCCGTCCCGCGAAGAACGGCTTGAGCGCCTTGGGCGGCGCTGGCGGCACGAGCTGGTCCCACTTGAGCTGCAGCGGCGGCTCCACCGCATGCACGGGCACCGCGACGAGCCCGACCTGGATCGCGCCGAGCGCCGCAACAACGACAGCCGCACCGAATGCTCGCCGCATGATCAGCCCTCTTGTCATGTCCTGACCGTCATACCATCGGCGAGCGACAGCCGGTAGGCGCGCAACGCCGGCAACAGCCCGGCCACGCAACCCGCGAGCGCGATCGCCCCCAGCGTCAGCCACTCGTTGAGCCCCGGCGGATCGATCGCCAGATGCAGACCGTAGACCCGGTCGACGTAAGGCTGGGCGATCAATAGGGCGCCATAGAGGAGCGCGATGCCGAGCAGGATGCCGAGCACGGTCAGCACGCCCGCCTCCGCCATCAGCAGGCCCAGGATGGTGCGCGGCCTCGCCCCCACGGAGCGCAGGATCGCCATCTCGCGGCGGCGCTCGTTGAGCGTGGTCAGCACCATGGTAACCATGCCGAGCAGCGCGGTCGCCACCACCATGGCGGACACGGCCTGCAGCGCGGTCTCGGCCGTGCCGACCAGTCCCCACAGCTCCTGCAGCGCCGCCCCCGGCAGGATCGCGGACAGCGGCTCGTCGCGGTACTCGTTGATGGCCCGCTGCTGGCGGAAGGTAGCGAGCTTCGATTTCAGGCCGATCAGGGCGGCCGTGATCGCCTTCGGCTCGAGGTTCATGCGGCGCACCTCGTCCGCCGACACCGACTGTCCCGGCACGCGCGCGCCGCTCTGCCAGTCGACATGGATGGCCTCGATCGCCTCCAGGCTCACGAACACCGTGCGGTCGACCGGCGTGCCGGTCTTCTTGAGGATACCGGAGACGCGGAACGGCTTGTCGTCGTGGGCGACGAACGACACCGTGCCGAGCCCGTGGCCGATGACGATGGGATCGCCGATCTTGTAGCCGAGCGCCGCGGCGACGTCGGCGCCGATCACCGCATCGAACAGGTCCGCGAACGGCTTGCCGGCGGCAAACTCGAGGCCGTGCCCGCGGCGGTACTTGTAGTGCGTGAAGTAGTCGGGCGTGGTGCCGAGAACGCGGAAGCCGCGGTGGCTGTCGCCCAGCGACAGCGGCACGATCCAGGCGATCTCCGGCCGCCCGGCCAGGTCCTTGTAGCTCGCCCAGGTGATGTTGTTGGTGGCGTTGCCGATGCGGAACACGGAATAGAGCAGCAGGTTGAGGCTGCCGCTGCGGGCGCCGACGATCAGGTCGGTGCCGGAGATGGTGTCGGCGAAGCTCTGACGCGCGCCGGTTCGCACCTTCTCGACGCCCAGGAGGAGCGCGATGGAGAAGGCAATGGCGAGCACGGTGAGCAGCGCTGTGACCCAGCGGTTCATCAGAGACTGAAGGGCGAGGCGCAGGACGATCATGCCGGCGCTCCTTCGCCGACCCTGGCGATCTCATCGAGCCGCACCACCCGGTCGAAGCGTCCCGCGAGGCTCTCGTCGTGGCTGACCATGATGAGCGTCGCGCCCGCCGCACCCGCCTCGTTGAACAGCAGATCCAGGAACGCCGCCTGGCGGTTGCGGTCCAGCGCGGAGGTCGGCTCGTCCGCCACGATCAGCTCCGGCGCGCCGATCAGCGCCCGTGCCGCCGCCACCCGCTGCTGCTGGCCGACGCTCAGGTTCGCCGCCGAGCGTCCCCGGGCCAGACTAGCCTCGATCCCCAGCCGGTCGAGCAGTCGCGCGGCTTCATCCTCCGCGCTCAGCTTCGCCGTGGCGCGCTTGCGCCGGCCCGGCGCGAACCTGAGCGGCAGGAGCACGTTGTCGATCACCGTGCCGTAGGGCAGCAGGTTGAACATCTGGAAGATGATGCCGAAGTGCTCGGCGCGGAATCCGTCCCGCGCCGAGGCTCCGAGTTTCGTGATGTCCGTGCCAAGCACCTCGATCGAGCCCGACTGCGGCGCCAGGATCCCGCACAGCAGGCTCAGGAACGTCGACTTGCCGCTCCCGGACGGGCCGATCAGCAGCAGGCGCTGGCGCGCCGGCAGGGCGAAGCCATCGACCGCGAGCGTGAAGGCGCCGCGGCCCGGCCACGCGAAGCGGACGTTGGCGAGGCGCACGATATCCGGCGCGGCATCGGTGGGCACTGCTTGCGACACCTCCGAGAAGACGCCTGCCACATTACATCATGCCGCCGAGATCGAGCCGCGGCTTGGCGCGGGTCACCTCGAACTTGCTCTGCCCTTTCGGCGTGATGACGTTCACCTCGAGCTTCTGCGCGCCGGCAAATGCACCGAAGTAGTCGAACTCGATGGCCGTGATGCCGCCGGGGCTCTTGCAGTCGAGTGCGTACTCAGCATGGAACTGCGAGTGGTCGTGGTCGTCCTTCTCGGCCTTGCCGGCCGGCTGCTTGCCGTCCTTGGCCTTGCCGTGACTGTGGCCATGGGCGTGCCCGTGATCGTCCTCGCCCTCGAGCTTCGCTTTGGCCTGCTTGACAACGCACCCAGCGGCCGCCGGCAGCTTGAAGAGAGCCAGCGGCTTTGCCAGCTGCTTCTTGGCGTTGGCCACCACCGCCTTGTCCTTGGCCGACTTCGCCTTGTGCTCGAAGCCGACGATATCGACGCCTGGGGCCTCGAGCTCCATTGTCAGTCGCGAGCCCTCGAGCGCAATGTTGAGCGTGCCCTTTCCATGCTCATGGGCGCCGAGCTCGCGCTGCTGGGCGGCCGCCGGTCCGGTCGATCCCGCGACGGCGAATGCGAGCCCGACGATCGCTGCTGCAAGCCTTGCCATGCGCTTCTCCTGCGTTTCCGGAGCCGGTGTCCGCCCTTGCCGGATCGCCCATGCGGGGCCGCGACTCGATGGCTGCGAAGGGTGAGGCCATTGCGAGGCACGGATGTGACCGGCTGCGGCGGCTGGTCATCAATAGTACGTTATAACATCGCACTCAACTGTGGCATTCGGAAAGGCAGCCAGCGAAGGAGAGCCTCGCGACACAAGTAGCTTCGCGGGCCAAGACCCCGAGGCGACGACGGGATGGAATCCAAACGTGCCGTCAAGGGCAGCGACCCACCGAGCGCGCGTGCGGCTAAAGGGCCGTCATGCCGGCGCCGCGAGCGCCCTCCAGGGCGCGCGCGGAGGAAGGCCGGCACCAATGCGCGTCCCCGCGGTCAATGCGCCGCTGGCGCGCCCGGCTGGCGCAACGGCTGGGCGCGCGCGAAGCGGTCGTCCTCCAGGCACTTCGCGACGATGCGCGCCACCGTCGGGTGCCTGTCGAGCGTACCCTTGAACACGCGAAAGCCCGCCGCGTGGCTGACGAGGCTGATGTCGGCCATCGTCACCTCGTCGCCGTGGCAATAGACGCCCGTCTGCCTGTCGCGGGAGAGGTGCCCCTCGTAGGCGTCGAGGCCCGCCGCGAACCAGTGCCGCACCCAGGCCATGCGGCCCTCCTCGTCGAGGTTGAAGGTGGCGGCCAGGTGGTTGCGCACGCGCGGCACGATCAGCGGGTGCGAGTCGGCCACCGTGATCAGCGACAGCGCCCGCACACGCGCCCGCGAGCGCGGATCGGCCGGCAGCAGCGGCGGCTCGGGATGGACCTCGTTGAGATATTCCATGATCGCCATCGACTGGTAGAGCACGTTGCCGTCGTCCTCCACCAGCGCCGGGATCACCATCTGCGGGTTGACCTTCCGATACTCCTCCCGGCGCTGCACCCCGGCATCGAGGTCGACATAGACCGGCTCGTAGGCGATGCCTTTCAGATTGAGCGTGATGCGGACCCGGAATGTCGCGAGCGATCGCCAGTAGGTGTAGAGTTTCATCAGCGTTTCCCCTGCCCCGCGCTCTTCGACGGCCAGTAGGCCGGCAGCGATGCCCCGTCGCGCTTGCCCCAGCCGTCCTTGGAAGCCTCGTCGAAGATGGCGAGCGTCTTCTCCACCAGCGGCAGGCTCGCGCCCTTTGCCCGCCCCTCGGCCGCCATGGTGGCGAGGTCCTTGCGGATCGAGTCGACGTCGAAGGCGGGCGCGCCGCCATCGCCGCCGGCCAGCGCCTCGGCGATCTTGGGGCCACGGTTCTTTAGCACGTTGGGCCCGCCGGAGGTGTCGGCCATCAGCTCCATCAGCCACTTGGGGTCGAGCTTCAGGTGCCGGCAGAGCACGTAGGCCTCACCCATGGCCTGATAGTAGATCATCAGCGGCAGGTTGATCGCGAGCTTCATGCTGGCGCCCGCACCGACCGGCCCCACGTGCTCGACGCGCCGGCACATCTGCGCCAGCAGCGGCTTGGCGCGCGCGAAGTCCTCGGCCGTCCCGCCCGCCACGCCCAGCAGCTTGCCGTCGCGCGCCGGCCCCACCGTGCCGCCCACGGGGCATTCGACGAAGGTTGCACCCTTGGCGCGCACCTTCTCCGCCAGCGCCACGGACGTCTCCGGCTGCACCGTGCTCATGTCGATCACGAGCTTGCCCTTGACGTTGCCGGCGAGCAGGCCCGAGGCGCCTTCGTAGACGCCGGCGATGGCCTCCTTGTTGGTGAGGATGGTGATGATGGCCTCGGCTTGCGAGGCGAGCTCGGCCGGCGTGGCTGCCGCCTTGGCCCCCGCCGCGACCAGCGACTTCGCCTTGTCGGGCGTCCGGTTCCACACGATGAGCTCGTGCCCCACATCCTTCAGATGGGCCGCAATCGCCGCCCCCATGCGACCCAGACCTGCAACGCCGACGCGCATCTCGATGCTCCACTTGGTGAGGTTTGGATCAGCTTAGCGCAGCCCGACACCGCCGTCATGCCGGCGAGACATGGGGTCAGACCCCAACGCGGGGGCGCATGTGATATCCTCGCGCGCTCGCAAGGGGTCTGACCCCGTAGCTCCGATCCCTCATGCTCTTCAAGCTCCGCATCTCCGTCCCCGATCTCGACACGGGCCGATCCATCGCCGGCCTGCTCAACGAGGCCGTCGTGCCCGAGCCGCTGGCGGTCACCCTGTTCGAAAGTAATCCGCCCGCGCACATCGTCGAGGCCTACTACGACATCGAGCCGCCGCTTTCGGCGGTCGTGCAGGCGCTCGAGGGGCTGCGCGCAAACCTCGCCACGCCGACCGTCGAGAGCGTGCCCGACGAGAACTGGGTCGCCCTGTCCCAGGCCGCCCTGCCGCCGATCGCAGCCGGCCGCTTCATCGTGCACGGCAGCCACGACCGCGCGCGTTTCGCCATGCACCGCACGGCCATCGAGATCGAAGCGGGAGAGGCCTTCGGCACCGGCCACAACGCCACCACCGCGCTGTGCCTGGAGGCCATCGACCGCCTCGCGCGCCGGTCGGGCCCCAGGCGCATCGTCGACCTCGGCTGCGGCACCGCCGTGCTGGCGATCGCCGCCGCCCGCGTCTTTCCCGCCGCCCGCGTGCTCGCCGTCGACAATGACCCAATCGCCACCGCCGTCGCCCGCGCCAACGTGCGCCTCAACCGCGCCGCCGCCCGCGTCCGCGTGCTGACCGCCTCGGGCTTCGATCACGCCGTCTCGCGCGCCTTCCTCCCGGTCGACCTCGTGCTCGCCAACATCCTCCCCCGCCCGCTGATCGCGCTCGCCCCCGCCATGCGCCGCGCGCTCCGCCCGGGCGGCATCGCCGTGCTATCGGGCCTCCTCGACCACCAGGCCCGCCAGCTGTGCGCCACCTACGCCGCCGCCGGCTTCCACCTCCTGCACCGCGCCACCCGCTCCGGCTGGACCGCCCTCACCCTCGTGCGCCAACGCCGCCCCTCCCCCTGGAGGGGGGAGGGAGATGCGTCCGCGGTTTAGCGCGGCCATCGCCAGCCTTGCAGCCCGCTCGGCCGCCGCGCTAAGCCGCTGGACGCATCGGGTGGGGGTGTCGTCGCGGCGTCGTCTGCTGTGGCAAGCCGACCCGCGCTTGGCTACCCTGCGGCACACACACCACAACACCCAAGGGAGCAGACGCTTGGCCCGCACCATCTTCAAGGACGAGCACGAGCTCTTCCGCAAGACCGTCTCCGCCTTCATCGACCGCGAGATCGCGCCCCACTACGAGCGCTGGGAGAAGGAGGGCCAGGTCAGCCGCGAGGTGTGGAGGAAGGCGGGCGAGGCCGGCCTGCTGCTGTCCGACATCCCCCC
>JBGGME010000318.1:0-3131 GCA_041288195.1 Hyphomicrobiaceae bacterium | reverse complement strand
TGGCCGATCAGGTTCTCGACCGGCACCTTGACGTCGTCGAAGAACACCTCGTTGACCTCGCGGCCGCCGTCCATGGTCTGGATCGGCCGCACCGTGATGCCCTTCGTCTTCATGTCGATGAGGATGAAGGAGATGCCGAGCTGCTTCTTGGCGGCGGGGTCGGTGCGGCACAGGCAGAAGATCCAGTCGGCGTACTGCGCCAGCGTGGTCCAGGTCTTCTGGCCGTTGACGATGTAGTGGTCGCCCTGGCGCACGGCCGTGGTCTTGAGGCTCGCAAGGTCGGAGCCGGCGCCGGGCTCCGAGAAGCCCTGGCACCACCAGTCGTCCAGCGCCGCCATGCGCGGCAGGAAGCGCTTCTTCTGCTCCTCGGTGCCGAAGGCGATGACGACGGGACCGCACATAGACACGTTGAAGGGCAGCGGCTGCGGCACGCCGTTGTACTGCAGCTCCTCGGTGTAGATGTAGTGCTGCACCGGCGTCCAGTCGGCGCCGCCCCACTCCTTTGGCCAATGCGGCACGGTTAGGCCCCGTGCGTGCAGGATCTTGTGGGAGGCCACGAGCTCCTCCTTGTCGAGGTGCCGGCTCTCCATGACCTTGTTGCGGATCTCGGCCGGCAACTTCTCGCGAAAGAAGGTGCGCAGCTCCTCGCGGAACTTGTTTTCCTCGGCGCTGAAGCGAAGGTCCATCTGCGTATCCTCCCTCAGACGATCTCGAACAGGCCGGCGGCGCCCTGGCCGCCGCCGATGCACATGGTGACGACCGCGTACTTGACGCCGCGGCGCTTGCCCTCGATCAGCGCGTGGCCAGTCATGCGCGCGCCCGACATGCCGTAGGGGTGGCCGATGGAGACGGCGCCGCCGTCGACGTTGAGCTTCTCCGGGGGGATGCCGAGCTTGTCGCGGCAGTAGATCACCTGCACGGCGAACGCCTCGTTGAGCTCCCAGAGGCCGATGTCGTCCATCTTGACGCCCGTGCGCTGCAGCAGGCGCGGGATGGCATAGACGGGGCCGATGCCCATCTCGTCGGGCTCGCAGCCCGCCACCTGGAAGCCGCGGAAGATGCCGAGCGGCTTGAGCTTGCGCCTGGCGGCCTCCTTGTCGGACATCAGCACGCAGGCGCTAGCGCCGTCGGACAGCTGGCTGGCGTTGCCGGCGGTGATGAACTGGTCGTCGCCGCGCACGGGCTTGAGCTTGGCGAGCCCCTCGATGTTGGTGTCGGGACGGTTGCCCTCGTCGCGCTCGAGCGTGACGGTGCGCTTGGTGATCTCCTTCGTCTCCTTGTTCTCGACTGCCATCACCGTGGTCATGGGCACGATCTCGGCGTCGAAGCGGCCGGCCTTCTGCGCGGCGGCCGTGCGCTGCTGGCTCATGAGCGCGTACTCGTCCTGCTTCTCGCGGCTGATGCCGTAGCGCTTGGCGACGATGTCGGCCGTCTCGATCATCGGCATGTAGAGCGCGCCCTTGTGCTCGACGATCCACTCGTCGCGGTAGAACTTGGTGTTCATGTTCATCTGCACGAGGCTGATCGACTCGAGCCCGCCGGCCACTGCCACCGGCACGCCGTCGTGCACGATGCTGCGGGCGGCGAGCGCGATCGCCTGCAGGCCCGACGAGCAGAAGCGGTTGACGGTCTGGCCCGCCGCCGTCACGGGCAGGCCGGCGCGGATCGCGCACTGGCGCGCAATGTTGCCGCCCGTGGCGCCCTCGGGATTGGCGCAGCCCATCGTCACGTCCTCCACATCGCCGGGCTCGATGCCGGCGCGCTTGACGGCCTGGGCAACGACGTGGCCACCCATGTCGGCGCCGTGCGTGAGGTTGAAGGCGCCGCGGACGGCCCTACCGATGGGCGTGCGGGCAGTGGAGACGATGACGGCGTCGACCATGGTTCTGTTTCCTTCTCCAACGTTAGTCCTTGCGCTTCGCTGTCATCCTGGGCCTTGTGCCCGGGATCCAACCATCAGCTCGCTCCGGAGCTGGCTGAGGGATGGATCCCGGCGACAAGCGCCGGAATGACGAAATCACTCCGCGGCAGCCCTGACCTTCTGCCGCTCCTCCTCGATCAGCTCCTTCTTCGACAGCTTGCCGACGGCGGTCTTCGGCAGGGCGTCGCGGAACTCCAGGTGCGCCGGCAATTCGTGCCGGCCGATCTTGTCGGCGAGGAAGCCGCGCAACTCGTCGAGCGAGAACGGCTTGGCGCCCGCCTTCAGCTGCACGAACGCCTTGGCGGCCTCGCCGCGATAGGCATCCGCCACGCCGATCACCACAACCTCCGCCACGGACGGATGCTCGTAGATCGCCTCCTCGATGGTGCGCGGATAGACGTTGAACCCGCCGGAGATGATCATGTCCTTCTTGCGGTCGACGAGATAGAAGTAGCCGTCCTCATCCATGATGCCGATGTCGCCGGTCAGCAGGTAGCCGTCCACGAAAGCCGCGGCCGTCTCCGCAGGCGCATTCCAGTAGCCGTTGGTGACGTTGGGGCCCTTGATGCGGATCTCGCCCTTCTCGCCCGGCGGCAGCACGCGGCGGGGATCCTCGAGCGCCACGATCTCCATGACGATGCCCGGCAGCGGCAGCCCCACCGAGCCGGCCTTGCCCGTCCACTCCCTGGGCATGGCGGTGCCGGCGGGCGAGGTCTCGGTCATGCCCCAGCCGCCGCCGAGGCGCTGGCCGGTGAGCTTCTCGAAGCGCTCGGCGACATCGACGGGAAGGGCGGCGCCGCCCGATGCCGCATAGCGCAGCGAGGAGAAGTCGCGCTTGTCGATGCCGGGCGTGTTGGCGAGCGCGATCCACATGGTCGGCACGCCCGGGAACACGGTGGCTTTCTTGACCTCGATGTCCCTGAGCGTGGTCTCGACGTCGAAACGCACGCGCAGCAGCAGCTCGTTGCCTTCTGTGAACGAGCGCAGCATCACCGAGGTCAGCGCGTAGATATGGAACAGCGGCAGCACGCAGATCACCTTGTCCTCGCCGGGCAGGGACATGCGCTGGGGATCGCTCCAGAGCTTGTAGATCGAGCAGGCGGCGCTGAGGTTGGCGTGGCTCAGCATGGCGCCCTTGGGCTTGCCGGTCGTGCCGCCCGTGTACTGCAGCAGCGCGACGTCCTCCACGTCCACGCTCGGCCACTGCCGC
>JBGGME010000317.1:0-39055 GCA_041288195.1 Hyphomicrobiaceae bacterium | reverse complement strand
CGCTGGTCTGGTGGATTGCGGGCGCGGTGCTGGGAACGCCGCGTGCAGGCTGGGTCGCGCTGGCGTTCGCGCTGATGACCGCACCCTTCCTTCTGCGCTTCGTCAATCTGGTGATGACGAGATGACGGCGCTTCTTCTGCTCACGTCGGCGATTGGCGCCGGCGTCGCCGCGCGCCGCGGCGCGCCGCTGCCCTGGCTGCTGGTGGCGGGGGTTTGCTTGACCCGTCCAGCGTTCCTCTATCTCGCCCTTGCCGCGGCGCTGGTGGGGCTGGCGGTCGCACTGTGGGACGAGCGGCGATGGCAGAAGCTGCCTCTGCTGCTGGCGTTCCTGGCCGGCATCGCGGCCGTGGTGGTGCCCTGGATCACGCGCAACGCGGTCGTCTTGGGGCGGCCGGCGCTGACCTACGGCTACGATTCGCACACGCTTGCCCAGCGCGTTGCGTACGACCGGATGAGCTGGCGGGAATACGGGCTTTTCTACGTGTGCGGACTGCCTGATGGCGTCGGCCTTGCCCAGCGTCTGTTCGGGCGCGACGCGTGCAGCCCGTTCAGCTGGGACCCCAAGGAGAAGGGCTCGTACTACAATGTGGGCAACGGCGCCTTCATGGACGAAACCGTGGCTGCGGCGGGCGGGTGGCAGCACCACCTGTCGTATCTCGTTCGCAACTACGTCCTGGCGTCCCCCCTCACCCATCTCCTGGTGACGGTCCCGTTCGCTCTCGCAGGTGCGTGGGTGAACAACTACTGGGGATTGATCCTCGGCATTCTATGCGCGGTCCTCACGATACGGGCGGTGCGCAGGAACGATCTGGGCCTGCTCATCGTCACCTTGCCCGGGTGGTTCATGCTGCTGTTCCATGCCGGCGTCGCCATCAACCAGGACCGCTACAATCTGATCTTGATCCTGCCCTACGCGATCTCGGGGGCGTGGCTGGTCGAGCGAGTGCTCGGGCGCAGTAGCGGCGCGTTGGGCCGCCGGCTCGCAGGCTGAGAAAGGGCGAGGCAGCAGATGCTGGAGACCGCCGAGCGAACGAACGGAGCCGCCGCGATGGACGCGGAGATACGGGCCGCTCCGATATACCGCGACCAGTATCCCGAGGACTTCACGCGGGTAGCAGTCATCCTGCCATGCCTGAATGAAGCTCCGGCCATTGCGGACGTCATAGCCGCGTTCGGGCTGGCATTGCCCGGCGCGGCGATCTTTGTGATCGACAATGGCTCGACGGACGGCACCGGGCTGGCGGCCAAAGCTGCCGGCGCCAAGGTGATCGTCGAGAAGCAGAGGGGGAAGGGCAGCGCCGTTCGCCGCGCCTTCGCCGCGATCGATGCGGATTTCTATGTCGTCGCCGACGGTGACGGCACCTACGACGCTGCGCGGGCCCCGGAGCTGATCGACCTGCTGGTGCGGGAGCGGCTCGAGATGGTGGTGGCCGTGCGCCGCAAGGTCGACAAGCTTGCCTACCGCAAGGGTCACGAGCTGGGCAATCGCCTGTTCAATCGCGGACTGCGGGCCTGCTTCGGAAGCGAGTTCCAGGATGTGTTCTCGGGCTACCGGGTGTTGTCGCGACGCTACGTGCGGTCGTTTCCGGCCTTGTCGGAAGGTTTCGAGATCGAGACGGAAATGAGCGTCCACGCCTTGATGTTGCGCATGCCCGTCGCCGAGGTCGTCTGCGACTACGCGGCCCGCCAAGGCGGCAGCCAAAGCAAGCTTAGAACCTATCGGGACGGCATGAGGATCGCCTGGAGCATAGCGCGGCTGCTGCGACAGCATCGCCCGCTCGCCTTCTTTTCGGTGATTGCCGGGCTGATGCTCGGTGCGGGTGCGGCACTGTTCTATCCGGTCCTGACGACCTACCTGGATACGGGCCTCGTTCCCCGGTTTCCCACGTTGATCGTGTCCATCAGTCTCACGGTCATGGCGATGGTGATGATGGTGTGCGGGGTCATCCTGGACACCGTGATCCGTACCCAACTCGAAATCCGCCGCCTGCTCTACCTCAGCGCCGGTCGTCCGCAGCGCGAGTGGTAGGGTTGCGCCTGCGAGCGGGTTTGCAGGCATCCACAAAACAACTAAGCCTCCCCGGGCGATGGACAGCGGTACGGACGTGCGGCAAATTCCGCGCCGTTTTGCATCCGCTATCGAGTGAGGGGACGCATGACCACGAACAACACCCAGACGAGCCAAGAGACGCATTCGTTCCAGGCCGAGGTGGCGCAACTGCTGCGGCTGATGGTGCATTCGGTCTACTCGGAGAGCGACGTCTTCCTGCGCGAGCTGATCTCCAACGCGTCGGACGCCTGCGACCGGCTGCGCTACGAGGCGATCGCCAAGCCGGAGCTGATGAGCGACGGCGCCGCGCTCGCGATCCGCATCCGGCCGGACGAGACGGCCGGCACGCTCACGATCGCCGACACCGGCATCGGCATGGACCGCCAGGAGCTGATCGACAACCTCGGCACCATCGCCAGGTCCGGCACGCGCGCCTTCCTCTCCAAGCTCGCGGAGGCCAAGGACGGCACGGGCCTGATCGGCCAGTTCGGGGTGGGGTTCTACTCGGCGTTTATGGTGGCGGACCGCATCGAGGTGACGAGCCGGCACGCGGGTACCGGCGAGGCGTGGGCCTGGCGCTCCTCGGGCGGGGAGGGCTTCGAGGTGGCGCCGGCCGGCGAGGATGCCGCCAAGCGTGTGACGCGCGGCACGGAGGTCGTGCTGCACATCAAGGCGGACGCGAAGCGCTACCTCGAGGCGGCCGAGATCGAGCGCATCGTGCACACGTACTCCGACCACATCCTGTTCCCCATCGAGCTCGAGACCAAGCCCGGCGAGACGCGCCAGATCAACTCGGCGAGCGCGCTGTGGCAGCGGCCCAAGTCGGAGATCAAGCCCGAGGACTACACCCAGGCCTATCGCACGCTCGCCGGCGCCTTCGACGAGCCGGCCATGACGCTGCACTACAAGGTGGAGGGACGCCAGACCTACGCGGTGCTGCTGTTTGCGCCGTCGCAGCGGCCGTTCGACCTGTTCGAACCCGAGCGCAAGGGCCGCGTGAAGCTCTACGTGCGCCGCGTCTACATCACCGACGATGCCGACCTGCTGGCGCCCTACCTGCGCTTCGTGCGCGGCGTCATCGACAGCGAGGACCTGCCGCTGAACATCTCGCGCGAGATGCTGCAGAACAACCCGCAGGTGGCGGCGATCCGCAACGCCGTCACCGGCCGGGTGATCGGCGAGCTCGAGAGCCTGGCGGGCAAGGACGCGGCGGCCTTCAACAAGATCTGGGAGGCGTTCGGCAGCGTCATCAAGGAGGGCATCTACGAGGACCGCGAGCGGCGCGACCAGCTGCTCGCGCTGGCGCGCTTCGCCACCACCAAGGATGCGGGGCTGCGCTCGCTCAAGGAATACGTCGCGGACCTGAGGCCCAACCAGACCGACATCTACTACCTCGTCGGCGAGAGCATCGACCGGCTGAAGGCGAGCCCGAAGCTGGAGGCGGCGCGCGCCCGCGGCGTGGAGGTGTTGCTGCTGACCGACCACGTCGACGCGTTCTGGACGGCGATGCCGCTGGGCTTCGAGGGCAAGCCCCTCAAGTCGCTGAGCCAGGGCGACGTCGACTTCGGCCTGGTGCCGCTGCTGGAGGAGAAGAAGGACGAGGCAGCGACCGAGGCGAAGGCGAGCGCGGTCGACGATGCCGTGACCATCGCCGCAGTGAAGACGGCACTGGGCGAGCGGGTCTCGGACGTGTGCGCCTCGCAGCGCCTGACCGACAGCGCCGCGTGCCTGGTGGCCTCGGGCGCCGGCCCGGACCGCGAGCTCGACCGGCTGCTGGGGCGGCAGGCCGGCCACGTCGGCGCCAAGCCGATCCTGGAGATCAACACGCGCCACGCGCTGGTCAAGGCGCTGGCCGACGCCAAGCTCGCGGCGCGGGAGGCGGACGTCGCCGACATCGCCGAGCTGCTGCTGGCGGAGGCGCAGATCCTCGATGGGCTGGTGCCCGACGACCCGGCCGCGTTCGCGCGGCGGCTGAACCGGATGGTGGTGAAGGGGTTTGCGGGTGGGTAGGGGTCCGCCAGAATGGCGACGGCCTCATACCGCGGAACCGATGAACCCTGCGATCGATTGCGCTACTTGCTGTCGCTGTGAATGCGCGCAATCCTCTCCGCGTGCATCCCCGGTCGCAGCGCCGCGGACGAAGTCCGTGGCGCGCAGAGCCGGGGCCTTGCGGGGTCATTTCAGCGCGAGCGCGCTATGCGCGACAGGCCACCGAAAGTCTTCCACGTCTACATCATGGCCAGCAAGCCGCGCGGGGTCCTCTACGTCGGCATGACGAGCGACCTTGCGGGCCGCGCCTGGAAGCATCGCGAGCATGTGCTCGAGGTATTCTCCAAGCGCTATTGGGTCGATCGTCTCGTCTACTTCGAGGGCCACGACGATGCGAGCGTTGCAGCCCGGCGCGAGCGCGCCATGAAGCGATGGCGGCGCGACTGGAAGATCGAGCTCGTCGAGAAGAGCAATCCGATCCCGGATTTAATCCGGGACGCGATCTCTTCGGCGACGTGCTGCGGGACGACGGCTTCGAGTGGTGAGGAAGTGTGTTTTGTGATTGACGGGGAGGATCCCGGATAGCCTCGCCCTCGGCCCTTGCGGGCCAGGGCTCGGCTTCCGGGAACGCAAGGAGACGACGAGCGACTACGCAAGCGACGCGACGATGCGCTGGTTGGTGAGGGCGGCGGTTCCTTTGGTTGACCGGCAAGACCCCGGATCGCCGCGCCAGGGGCGCGGTGTCCGGGGACGCAGAATTATGCTGCGGCGATGACGCGTTGGTCGGCGAGGGCGGCGATGTCGGCTGGGGAGAGGCCGAGCTCCGACAATAGTTCGGCGGTGTGCTGGCCAAGCTTTGGCGCGCCGTGGCGGATGAGGGTGGGGGTGGCGAAGCGGGCGGCGGTGCGGGTCTGGCGCAGGCGGCCTGCCGTCGGATGGTCGCTCTCCAGGATGATGCCGCTGGCGGCCACCTGGGGGTGGGCGATGATCTGGTCGCGGGTGAGGACGGGGGCGCAGGGAACGCCTTCCTTCTCTAGGCGCTCGAGCCACTCGGCGGTGGTGCGCGTCTTGAGCACGGCTTGCGTCATCTCGAGGCGCGCGTCGATGTTGGCGTCGCGCAGGGCGGGCGTCTTGAAGCGCGCGTCCTCGAGCCACTCGGGGCGGTCGAGCGCGGCGGTGAGCGCCGTCCACTCCTTGTTGGTCATGACGGCGGCGGTCATGAAGCCGTCCCTGGTCTCGTAGATGAGGTCGATGAAGCTCGCGGCCGTGCGCGCCGGCACCGTCTCGCCGACGTAGGTCTGCCCGCCCATGTCGGAAGCCCACAGGAAGGCCAGCACCGCGTCCATCATGGAGAGGCGCACGTGCTGGCCCTTGCCGGTCCTGAGGCGGCCGACCAGGGCGGCGGCGATGGCCTGCGCGGCGGTTACGGCGGTGAGCTTGTCGGGCAGCACCGTGCGGATCAGGCGCGGGCGGCGGTCGTCGGCGCCGGCCTGCACCGAGGTGAGGCCCGTGAAGGCCTGGATGACGGGATCGTAGGCGGGCTTGTGGGCGTAGGGGCCATTCTCGCCGAAGCCGTTGATGGACACGTAGACGATGTCGGGTGCGACTTTGCGGATGGCGGCCTCGTCGAGGCCGAGCCGCTCGACCACGCCGGGGCGGAAGTTCTGCACGAACACGTCGGCGCCGGCGGCGAGCCGCCGGACGATGTCGGCGCCCTGCGGAGCCTTGAGGTCGACGGCGAGCGAGCGCTTGTTGCGGTTGAGGTTGAGGAACGAGGCGGAGAAGCCGTTGCGGCGGTTGCCGTAGGAACGCGTGTGGTCGCCCGCGCGCGGCTCCTCGACCTTGATGACGTCGGCGCCCTGGTCGGCCAGGATCATGGTGGCCCAGGGGCCCGACAGCATCGAGGTGAGGTCGATGATGCGGATGCCGGCGAGCGGGCCGGTAGTGTTGCCTGTGGCGTGCTTCTCGCTCACTGCGTCATGCTCCTGCTCAGGGCTGCGGGCCGTCCCAGCCCTCGATGATGACGATGTCGCCAATGCTCGCGCTCTCGCGGATCCTGACGGCGGCCTGGTACTCGGGCGAGTCGTAGCAGGCCTTGGCGACCGCGTAGCTCTCGAACTCGATGACGACGTGGCGGCGCGAGGCGAAGGTCTTGCCCTCGGGCATGATGCAGTCGCCGCCGCGCACGAGGAAGCGGCCGCCGTATTTCTTCAAGGGCGCGGCGTTGGCGGCGACGTAGTCCTTGTAGCGCTCGGGGTTCGTCACCTCGACGTGGGCAATCCAGTAGCCCTTCTTGGCCATGTCATTTGCTCCCATTCTTGCGCGGTGCGTGGTGCCGCCCCTCACCCTCGGAACAAGTCCGAGGGCAGGCCCCGCCCTCTCCCCGCGAAGAGCGGGGAGAAGGGGATACCGGCTCAGCTTAGCAAACGCACCAGCCAGAGGGCGAGACCGGGGAAAGCGAGGACGAGCCCGAGGCGGATGATGTCCATGACGATGAACGGCAGTACCCCCCGGTAGGTCGCCGCGATGGGGACAGTCTTGGCGATCGAGCTGATGACGAACACGTTGAGGCCAATGGGGGGAGCAGTGAGGCCAATACCGACGACAATGAGGACAAGAATGCCGAACCAGATGGCCACCTCGTCGGGGGGAAGACCGAAATCGAGGGCCTGCACGATGGGGAAGAAGACGGGAAGAGTGAGGAGGAGCATGGCAAGCTCGTCCATCACCGCACCGAGGAGGATGTAGAACACCATCAGCGAGACGATGATGGCGTAGGGGGAGAGGCCGGACTTGGAGACGAGGTCGGCGGCGGTCTCGGGGAGGCGCGAGAGGGCCAGGAAGGCGTCGAATACCTCCGAGCCGAGGAGGATCAGGAAGATCATCGCGGAGGTCTCGGCGGTCTGCTTGAGGCTGTCGATGAGGCCCTGCCAGGACAAGGAGCGCTGCGCCACGCCGACAAGGAGCATGGCAACGGCGCCCAACGCGGCGCCCTCGGTGGGGGTAAAGACGCCGCCGTAGATGCCGCCGACGACGATCAAGGCGACCAGAAGGACGGGCCAGATGGAGGCCAATGCGCCCAACCGGTCGCCGACCTCGACCGACGCGGGGGGTGCAAGATGCGGGCGCCGGCGCACCACGACGGCGATCGCGATGCAGTAGAAGACCGCGGCAAGAAGGCCAGGGATGAGAGCGGCCTTGAACAGCTTGGCGATGTTCTGCTCGGTCGTGATGGCATAGACGACGAGGATGACGGAGGGCGGGATGAGGATGCCGAGCGTGCCGCCGACGGCAATGGTGCCGGTGGCAAGGCCGGGGTCGTAGCGGTAGCGGGTGAGCTCGGGCAGCGCGGCGCGGCCGAACGTGGCCGTCGTGGCGACGGAGGAGCCGCAGATGGCGCCGAAGGCGGTGCAGGCCCAGATGACGGCCATGGCGAGCCCGCCGCGCATGCGTCCGGCAAACACCTCGGCGGCCTTGAACAGCGCGGTCGAGAGGCCCGATCGCTCGGCCAGCGCCCCCATCAGGATGAAGAGCGGAATGACGGACAGCGTATAGTTCGCAAACTGATAGTACGGGTTCGTCTTCATGTAGGCGAGGAACGGCGACCAGCCCGAGAGGTAGACGTAGCCGGCAGCGCCCGTGACTAGCATCGACAGGCCGACCGGCATGCGCACGGCGATCAGCAGCAGCATCGCCGCAAAGCCGAGGGCGGCGATGCCGACACCGCTCATGCGCGCCTCCCGCGCACCAGCCGCACCGCGGTCACGCAGGATGTGAGCGCGAGCACGGCGGCGAGCACCGTGCAGAGCGCGACCGCCGGCCACACGGCCAAGCCCAGCACCATCGTCGTGGTGCCGTTGCGGTACATGTCGCCGGCGCCGTTGAAGAGACACCAGGCGACGAGCGCCATCATCGCCGCGTAGACGACATCCCAGAACGCATCGATGAGCGCGTTGCCGCGCGCCGGCAGCCAGCTCGTGAAGGTGTCGACGGCGATGTTGCCATGGCGCAGCTGGCAGTAGGGCAGGAACGAGAAGATGGAGACCGCCGTCGCCATCTGCACGAACTCGAAGTCGCCGGGGATCGGCTGGAAACCGAACCAGCGCCGCCCGACGCTGACCGTGACGAGGAACGCAACGCCGAGCGCCAGCGCGCCGCCGGCGATCGCCAGCGCGGTGACTACGCGGTCCAGCAGACCCGGCGGCGGCGCCGCCGGGCCGGTGTCGGCGTCGCCCGCCATGGTTGCGCCCTCAGGCCTTCTCGTGCTTGGCGAGAAGCCCCTTGGCGGTGTCGAGCAGCTTGCCCCCGTCGAGGCCCTTGTCCTTGACGCCCTTGATCCAGGCCTCGATCACCGGCTCGGTCGCCTTCTGCCACTTGGCCTTCTCGTCCGCGGAGAGCACGGTGATGGTGTTGCCGCGGCCCTTGACCATCTCCGCGACCGGCAGGCCCATCGTGTCCCACAGGTTGCCGGCCATCTCGGAGGCCGCCATGCCCGAGTGCTTGTCGAGCGCGGCCTTGAGGTCGGCGGGCAGGCCTTCGTACTTGGCCTTGTTCATCGCGAGGAAGAACGTCGTCGTGTAGAGCGTCGGCGAGCCGGGAATCTCGGTGTGGAACTTCAAGAGCTCGTGCACCTTGATGGCCGGCACCACCTCCCACGGCACTACGCAGCCGTCGATCACCTTCTGCGCCAGGCTCTCCGGCACCTGCGGGATCGGCATGCCGATGGCGGTGGCGCCGAGCGCCTTGAGCGCTTCGCCGGCGAGCCGGGTGGGGAAGCGCAGCTTGAGGCCCTTGAGGTCGTCCTGGGTCTTGACCTGCTTGTTGGCGTGGATGAGGCCGTGGTCGTGGGCCCAGAAGGCCAGCAGCTTCACGTCCTTGGTCTCGTTGGCGAGATTGGGGGCGAACTCGGCGCAGGCCTTCGAGTTGATGAGCGAGCGGCGCGAGGCGGTGAAGGGGAGCTCGAACACCTCCGTCGAGGGGAAGCGCCCCGGCGTGTTGCCCGGCAGCGTCCAGACGATATCGACGACGCCGTCCTTGGCCTGGTCGTAGAGCTGGGGAGGCGTGCCGCCGAGCTGCATGGAGGGGAACACCTCGATCTTGAGCTTGCCGCCCGATTCCGCCTCGACCTTCTCGGCCCAGGGCTTCAGGAATTTCTGGTGCGGGTTGGAGACGGGTGGCAGGAAGTGGTGCAGCTTCAAGGTCACCTGCGCCTGGGCCAGCGCAGGTCGCGCCACGGCCGGCGCGGCCAAGGCGCCGCCGGCAGCGGCCAGGAACTTGCGGCGAGAGACAGTCATTTATTTCCTCCCTGGGATGCGTTCTCAGTAACTCTTAGCGCAACGGCGCGCGCAGCGCACCTTGCCGGCGGCAGTGATTCTCAGCCGAGCTCGGCGCCGAAATACCCGACCAGCGGAGAGGAGATTTTGCCGACCGGGATTGGCGTCGGGCGCGCCGCTGTGCCATGCTGCGGCTGCACAACCGGTTAGGGAGATAATTGAATGCGCTATGAGGCGCCGAGTTCGCTCGACCAGGCGGTCGCGCTGCTCGCCAAGGAGAGTGGCGACGCGCGGATTTTGGCAGGCGGTACGGATCTGCTGGTGCAGATGCGGACCGACATTCTCGACCCCGTTCTGATCATCGACATCAAGGGCATCGCCGAGACCCGGCAGATCAAGGAGGAGGCGGGCGGCTTCCGCGTCGGCGCCGCCGTGACGGGGGCCGAGCTCAAGGAGCATGCCAAGCTCAAGTCGGTATGGCCCGGCGTGGTGGAGGCGGCCAATCTGATCGGCTCCACCCAGGTCCAGGGCCGCGCCACCATGGGCGGCAACCTCTGCAACGGCTCGCCGGCCGCCGACAGCGTGCCGGCACTGATCGCGGCCGGCGCCAAGGCGACCATCGTAGGTCCCAAGGGCAGGCGCGACGTTCCCGTGGAAGATGTGATGCTCGCCCCGCGCAAGCTGTGCTTGACGAAGGGCGAGATCATCGCCTCGTTCCTGCTGCCGCCGAAGCCGGCGCGCACCGGCGATGCGTACCTGCGCTTCATACCGCGCACGGAGATGGACATCGCCGTGGTTGGCTGCGGCGTGTGCCTCACGCTCGACGCCGGCGGCAAGTGCACGGCGGCGCGCGTGTCGCTCGGTGCCGTGGCGGCTCGTCCGCTGCTGGTGGCGCCGGCCGCCGCTGCGCTGGTGGGCACGAGCGTCGACGATGCCGCGCTGCAGAAGCTCGATGCGGCGGCGCGCGCGGCGTGCCAGCCCATCGACGACAAGCGCGGCACCAAGGAATACCGCATCAAGGTCGCGGGCGTGCTCGCCCGGCGCACTGCACTCATTGCACTCGAAAGGGCGAGGAAAGCCTGATGGCTAAACATCACGTAGCAACGACTGTAAACGGCGATGCTGTCGAGTTCCTGTGCGAGACACAGGAGACGCTGCTCGACTGCCTGCGCGATCAACTGGGGCTGACCGGCACCAAGGAAGGCTGCTCGACGGGTGACTGCGGCGCCTGCAGCGTCACGGTCGACGGCCGTCTCGTCTGCTCGTGCCTGGTGCTCGGCGTGGAGGCCAACGGCAAGTCCATCGGCACCATCGAGGGCATGGCCAAGGGCGACGAGCTGCATCCCCTGCAGAGGAAGTTCATCGAGCACGCCGCCCTGCAGTGCGGCATCTGCACGCCGGGCTTCCTGGTGGCATCCAAGGCCCTGCTCGAGAAGACGCCCAACCCGACCGAGATCGTGCTGCGCTACTGGCTGGCCGGCAATCTCTGCCGCTGCACCGGCTACGACAAGATCGTTCGCGCAGTCCTCGACGCCGCCACCGAGATGAGAGGAGCCTGAGCCATGCAAGAGAAGGTCAAAGAGCCGGGTTCGGAGTTCAAGTGGGTCGGCACGCGTCCCGACAGGCCGGACGGCGTCGACAAGGTCACAGGCCGCGCCAAGTTTGGCGCCGACCTCGTGATGGCCGGACAACTGGTCGGCAAGGTGCTGCGGAGCCCGCATCCGCATGCCCGCATCCGCGGCATCGACACCAGCGCCGCCGAGAAGCTTCCGGGCGTCAAGGCCGTGGTCACCGCCAAGGACTTCAAGGACCAACCCTCCGAGTTCATCCCGGCGGGCGAGATGATGATCAACTACCGCGACGTCGTGCGCAGCGTCATGGCGCGCGAGAAGGCGCTCTACGAGGGCCATCCGATCGCGGCCGTGGCTGCCACCAGCGCGGCGATCGCCAAGGAGGCGCTCAAGCTCATCAAGGTCGACTACGAGGTGCTCCCCCACGTCATCGACGTGGTCGAGGCCATGAAGCCCGGCGCACCGCTGCTGCATGAGGACATGTACACGGCAGGCGTCGACCCCGCGCCGAAGACCCCGTCCAATGTCGCCAAGCGCGTCGAGTTCGTGCTGGGCGACGTGGCGGCCGGCTTCAAGCAGGCCGATCTGGTCGTGGAGCGCGAGTTCACCACCAAGCCCGTGCATCAGGGCTACATCGAGCCGCACGCCGTGGTCGCGACCGTCTCCGAGGACGGCCAGGCCGACGTGTGGGTGACGACGCAGGGTCACTGGATCGTGCGCGCGCACTGCGCCCGGCTGCTCGGCTGGGATGTGAGCAAGGTCCGCGTCACCTCCTCGGAGATCGGCGGCGGGTTCGGCGGCAAGACCGTCGTCTATCTCGAGCCGCTGGCGCTCGCCCTCTCCAAGAAGGCCGGGCGTCCCGTGAAGATGGTGATGACGCGCGAGGAGGTGTTCCGCGCCTCCGGCCCGACCTCGGGCGCGCACGTGCGCGTCAAGATCGGCGTCAAGAAGGACGGAAGCATCGTCGCCGCGGAAGCCGAGCTCAAGTACCAGGCGGGCGCGTTTGCCGGCTCGCCGGTGCAGCCCGGCGCCATGTGCGCCTATGCCCCCTACGACCTCGAGAACGTCAAGGTGGTGGGCTACGACGTCGTCACCAACCGGCCGAAGGTCGCGGCCTATCGCGCCCCCGGCGGCCCGATCTCGGAGTACGCGGTCGAGAGCGTGATCGACGAGATCGCCGGCAAGATCGGCATGGACCCGATCGAGCTGCGGCTCAAGAACGCCGCCAAGCAGGGCACCAAGGCCGCTTACGGGCCGAAGTTCGGTCCGATCGGCATGATCGAGACGCTGGAGGCGGCCAAGGCGCACGCGCACTGGCGCACCCCGCTCGGCAAGAACCAGGGCCGCGGCATCGCCTCGGGCTTCTGGTTCAACATCGGCGGCGAGACCTCCGTGTCGCTCTCCCTCAACGAGGACGGCACGCTGGCGCTGACGGCGGGCACGCCCGATATCGGCGGCCTGCGCGCCTCCCTGTGCATGATGGCGGCCGAGGAGCTGGGCGTCGACATGGACAAGATCCGCGTCCAGATCGGCGACACGGGCCAGCTCGGCTACAACTTCCTCACCGGCGGCAGCCGCGCCACCTTCTCGAGCGGCATGGCGACCGTGGAGGCTGCGCGCGAGCTGGTGAAGGAGGCCTGCAAGCGCGCTGCCAAGCTGTGGGAGCTTCCCGTGGAGGCCGTCGAGTACAAGGACGGCGCCGTGCGTCCCGCGGGGCCCAATGCGGGCAAGCACAATCCGATGACGCTCAAGGAGGTCGCGGCCATCGCCGGCAAGACCGGCGGGCCCATCGGCGGCTATTCGCGCATCAACGCGGCCGGCGCGGCACCGAGTCTGGCGACGCATATCGCCGACGTCGAGGTCGATCCGGACACGGGACGGGTGTGGGTCGTGCGCTATACCGCGATCCAGGATGCGGGCCGCGCCATCCACCCGAGCTACGTCGAAGGCCAGTATCAGGGCGGCGTGGCGCAGGGCATCGGCTGGGCGCTGAACGAGGAGTACATCTACGGCGACGACGGCAAGCTGCAGAACGCGGGTTTCCTCGACTACCGCGTGCCCGTGGCCTCCGACCTGCCGATGATCGACACCGTGATCGTCGAGGTGCCGAACCCGCGCCATCCCTACGGTGTGCGCGGCGTCGGCGAGACGCCGATCGTGCCGCCGATGGCAGCTATCGCCAACGCGGTCGCCAACGCCACCGGCGTCCGCTTCACGGAGCTGCCGATGTCGCCGCCCAAGGTTCTGGCCGCACTCGACGCGGCCCGAGCCAAGGGCACGGCGAAGATCTGAGGTGGGCGCCCCGCGCGCCTTCCCCTCCCCCTTGTGGGGAGGGGTTAGGGGTGGGGGGAGCCACGTCGGCCGATGTCAGGATTACCCCCCTCCCTAACCCTCCCCCACAAGGGGGGAGGGAACCCGTAGTGTGCCGACCCATGGCTCACGTCACGCTGATCGGCAATCTGCGCCAGTTCACCGGCGGCGTAACCGAGCTCGACGTCGAGGCGGCCAACGTGCGCCAGCTGTTCGCCAGGCTCGGCGAGAAGTATCCCGACCTCCTGCCCCATCTGGAGACGGGCTCCGCGGTCGCCATCGACGGCCAGATCTACCAGGACGCCCTGTTGCAGGAGATCAGCCCCGACAGCGACGTCCACATCCTCCCGCAGATCGCCGGGGGCTGAGTCACTCCCCAAGACTGAAGGCAATATCGGAAATGGATGACTCGCGACGATGGCGCATACTCGCCATCCTGTTTGCCGTTCGCACCGCCATGGCATTCCAGTTCCAGAGCGTGGCCGTCGTGGCGCCGCTCCTCGGCCGCGACCTTGGATTGGGATTTGCCGACGTCGGACTGCTGATCGGTCTCTATCTCGCTCCCGGAATTGCCCTGGCGCTGCCCGGCGGAGCCATCGGACAGAGGTTCGGCGACAAGCGGGTCGTGCTCGCGGGGCTGGGCCTGATGATCGTCGGCGGGCTCGTCATGGCGCTCATGCCGTCGTGGGGCGCGCAAGTCACAGGCCGGCTGCTCTCCGGTGTCGGCGGAGTTCTTCTCAATGTCTTGATGTCGAAGATGGTGACCGACTGGTTCGGCGGCCGCGAGATTGCGACGGCGATGGCGATTTTCGTCAACTCGTGGCCGGCGGGCATCGCCATAGCGCTCGTTACGCTGCCGCCTCTCGCCGCCAGCTTTGGCACCGGGACCGTCTTCTTGACGGCAGTCGCGCTCATCGCCTTCGGCGCGGCGCTGCTCGCGCTCACCTACTCGGCTCCGGCGTCCGCCGCGGCACGATTACCGGGCGCTATGCCCACTCTGACCACGAGTGCGGCCGTCATCCTCTCGGGCATGATCTGGGGCCTCTACAATCTCGGGTTTGCGATGATCTTCAGCTTCGGCCCGTCCCTGCTGACGGAGCGCGGGATGCAGCTGACGGCGGCCGGATCCATCACCAGCACCGTGCTCTGGCTGGCTCTCGCGTCGGTGCCGCTGGGCGGCGTGCTCGCCGATCGCACGAAGCGGCCCTACGCCATACTGGTGGCAGGATGCCTCGCTTCGGCGCTGCTTCTGCTTCTCGCCACGCGCGTCGAGCCGCTGCCGGCCTTCATTGCGATCGGGATCATAGTCGGCCTGCCGGCGGGTGCGATCATGAGCCTGCCCGCTCGGGTCCTGGCGGCCGAGACGCGCGCGGTCGGGATGGGGCTCTACTACACGATGTTCTACTTCGCCGTAGGGGTCGGCCCCTCTGTTGCGGGCTGGATTGCCGCGCAGGCCGGAACGATTGGAGCGACCTTCGCCTTCGGCGCCGCCGTCCTCGCGGCCTGTCCCCTTCTGCTCTGGGTGTTCCACCTCACGGCGGCGGCAGCCATGCGCGACAGGGAAGAAAGCTCCGCGCCACGCGGACTGCCCTGAGATCGCGCACGGCGCCTGCACGTGCTAGGAGCCGTGGCTTCACTCGAATCGACAACCGGCTTGGGCTTGCGACCTTGACCACCAGCGTCCTCACACGCGCAGGCGAGCGCCTCTACCGCATGCCGGTGCTGCTGCTCGTGCTGTGCGCCATCTTCTGGGCCGGCAACACGGTGGCCGCTCGGCTCGCCATCGGCGAGATCGATCCTTTCATGCTGACCGCGCTGCGCTGGATAGCGGTGGCGGCGGTGCTGTGGCCGATCTACGGAGGGGAGATCCGCGCGCACTGGGGCGAGATCCGGCGGCGGCTGCCTTGGATCGCGCTGCTCGCCATCCTGGGCATGACGGGCTTCAACGCGCTCTACTACGTCGCCGCCCACTACACGAGCGCCATCAACATCGGCATCCTGCAGGGCTCGATGCCGATCTTCGTGCTGGCCGGCGCCTACCTCGCCCACGGCTCGCGCGCGGGCCTGATCCAGTGGGCGGGCGTGCTGATCACGGCGCTGGGCGTTGTGGTGGTGGCGACGCGCGGCGCGCCGCTGGCGATCCTCGAGGTCGAGCTCAACAAGGGCGACCTCGCCATGCTGGCGGCGTGCGGCCTCTACGCGCTCTACACCGTGGCCCTGCGCGACCGCCCGGCGATGCCGGGCAACGCCTTCTTCGCCCTGCTCGCGATCATCGCGGCGGTGACCTCGCTGCCGCTGGTCGGCTACGAGTCCTACATGACCGGTTTCAAGCTGCCGACCGCCATGGGCCTGCTGGTGACACTGTGGGTGGCGATCTTCCCCTCGTTCCTGTCGCAGATCTTCTACCTGCGCGGCGTCGACCTGATCGGGCCGGGGCGCGCGGGCGTGTTCGTCAATCTGGTGCCGGTGTTCGCGGCCGTGATGGCCGTCACGCTGATCTCCGAGCCGTTCGCGCCGTTCCACGCCGCCGCCCTGGCGCTCGTGATCGGCGGCATCTGGCTCGCCCAGCGCACGGGAACGCGCTGACCGACCCCCACCCTCAAATGGACCGCGGCGGCGCGATCGGCCTGCTACCCAGGATCTGCTCGAAACGGCGCGCGTAGAGCGACCAGGCCTGCGGGTTGATGAGGCGCGGCGGCGCGTTGCCGTCGAAAGCCTCGAGCAGCTGCTCGGCGGCGATCTTGCCCATGTTGGCGCGCGCCTCCCTGGTGACGCCGGCCGTGTGCGGGCTCGCCAGCACGTTGTCGTACTTCAGCAGGGGATGATCGGTGGGCGGGGGCTCCTTGTCCCACACGTCGAGCCCGGCGCCGGCGATCTTCTTGGCTCTCAGCAGCTCCTCCAGCGCCTTCTCGTCGTGGATGAAGCCGCGCGCGGTGTTGATGAAGAACGCCGTCGGCTTCATGCGCGCGAACTGCTTCGCCCCGATCATGCCGCGGGTCTCCTCGGTGAGCGGGCAGTTGACCGACACGAAGTCGGCCTCGGCCATCAACGTATCGAGCTCGACCTTCCTGGCGCCGCGCCGCGCGACCTCCTCGGCGGAGAGGTAGGGGTCGTAGGCCAGCACCGGCATGGCAAACAGGCCGCGGCAGAGCTCCGCCACGCGGCTCCCCACGTTGCCGAGCCCGACGATGCCGATGGTCTTGCCCTGCGCTTCGTTGCCAATGTAGGTGTTGCGGTTCATGCCGTCCTCGCGGCGCATGACGCGGTCGGTCTCGATGATGCGCTTCGACAGCGTCAACAGCATCGCGAGCACGTGCTCGGCGACCGAGTGGCGGTTGCCCCCCGACTGGTTGACCACCAGCACGCCGACCTCCGTGCAGGCCTTGACGTCGACCGTATCGTAGCCCGCGCCGTTGCTCGACACGATCAGCAGGTTGGGCGTGCGCGCCAGGAAGCTCTTGGTGACATGGTAGGTGGCGGCCAGCTCGTCGCGCGCCGCGCCGATCTGGAAGGCGTGTGCAGCGGCGAGGATCGGCGCCACCGTCGCGTCGGTGCTCTCGTTCTCGAGCTTGTCGAGCCGCACGTCGGGACGGGCGCCCAGGATCTGCGTGAAGATGGGGTGCGCCACATACGTCACGTAGAACACGCGCTTGGTGTTTGCGGGCATGTCGGGGCCTCGTGCGGGGGAGAGCTGCGAAGGGCGAATGGAGGCTCGGACTATGCCGGCATCGGCGCCCTCGCGCAAATCCCGCCTGCCGCGCGAGACCACGACAAATCATCCCAGCCCGCACGGCCAGGGCAGCGCTTCCAACGTCAGCCGGTAGCGACAGTAAAGAGCGTGGCCAGAGCCAACGCCGCGAGCGCGGTGGTGGCAAAGATCACGCCCCACACCCAGCCATCGTCCAAAGCCACGGCTTCCGCCTTCGCGTCCTTGCCGACCAGCACGCCATTGCCTCGCATGTGTTTCCGCATCACTTGCTCCATTGGCTGTCGGCCGACAGATCGCAACCCGCCGGGCTCCCTGCCATCCCCACAATGGGGGAGACCTGGAGCCTGGTGCGCGAATGTGATCTGGCTGTGGGGCTAGGCAGCCCGGCGGTCAGGCAGAATCAGCGGGGCGGGCTGGGTCCGCGGCCTGGCCGGCTGGAACGCCATCTGCCAGTGCGCGGCGCAGTAGGGACGGCCGCCGATGCGGGGAGCACCGCAGAAGTGGAACTCCGGGTGGCGCGGGTCACCGATCGGCCAGCGGCAGTCGTTGCTCTCGAGGGTGTCTACGGTCTTCAGCTTCTTGATTTTCTTGGTCATGTAGGCCTGTGAGGTACGCGGTCCGATGGCCGCAAAGATAGCTCGTCCATATGTATATGGTGCGGTCTTTGTGCAGTGCAATATGTAAACGTGTGCGACGGGGTAGCACGCTACGAAGGTCGATGGCCCACAGCGGTCCGCAGGCCGGCCTCAGCGTGATCCGGCCCGGCCGCCGGCCACGGCCTGATGCAGCAGCAGCACCGGCACGAGGCCGATGAGGACGATGGTGAGTGCGCCGAGTGCCGCCTGCTCGAACTGCTCGAGCCCGGCATAGCTATAGACGTGGGTTGCGAGCGTCTCGAAGTTGAACGGTCGCAGCAGCAATGTGGCTGGCAGCTCCTTCATGCCGTCGACGAACACCAGCAGCGCGGCAGCGCCCAACGCCGGTAGCAGTAGGGGCATGTGCACGCGCCGGAGCGCGGAAAAAGCCGTCTCGCCGAGCGTGCGCGCCACCGCGTCGAGATTGGGCGAGAGCCGCTCGAAACCGGCCTCGAGCGCGCCGAGCGACACGGCGAGAAAGCGGATCGAGTAGGCGAGCACCACCACCAGCAGGCTGCCCGACAGCAGCAGGCCGCTCGACACACCGAGGGTCGCACGCAGAAACGCATCGACGTGGTTGTCGAGCGCGGCGAGCGGGACCAGCAGGCCGACTGCCAGCACGGTGCCGGGCATGGCGTAGCCGACGCCAGCGGCCCGCACGACCGTGCGCACGAGCACGGTGGGCGCCAGGCGTCGCGCATAGGCCAAGCCGAGGCCGGTCAGCACCGTGACGACGGCGGCCACCGTCGCGACGCCGACGCTGTTGCGCGTGGCGCGCCAGAAGCCCGCAGCGTAGGCGTCCGAGATGTGGGCCAGACCCTGCATGAGCAGCACGGCGAACGGCGCGGCGAAGCCGAGCAGCACCGGCAGGGCGCATGCTGTGGCAGCCAGCATCCCGCGCCAACCCTCCAGATCGGAGAACGGGATCGAGCGGTAGCGCCCGGTGGTGTGGTGGAACTGGCTCCTTCCGCGCGCCGCGCGCTCGGCCGCCAGCAGCACCACTACGACCAGCAGCGCTACGAGCGCGATCTGCGCCGCGCCGGCGAGGCTGGAGCGCTGCAGCCAGGTGACGTAGATGCTGACCGTCAGGGTCGAGACCCCCAGATACTGCACGGCGCCGAGATCGTTGAGGCACTCCATGAGCGCCAGCGCCACGCCGGCCGCGAGCGCCGGCCGCGCCAGCGGCAAGGCGACCGACCAGAACGTGCCAGCGGAGGTGCGCCCCAGCGTGCGCGCCACCTCGAGCACGCAGACGGACTGCTGCACGAAGCTGGCGCGCGCCGAGAGGTACACATAGGGGTAGAGCACGGCCGACAGGATGAGCACGGCGCCGGTGAGCGAGCGCACCTCGGGGAACCAGTAGTCCTTGACCGTGTGCCAGCCGAACACCGCCCGCAGCGCACCCTGAATGGGCCCGGTGTAGTCGAGCAGCTCCACCCAGGCGTAGGCGATGATGTAGGTCGGCATGGCGAGCGGCAGCACGAGCAGGCGGTCGAGCAGGCCGCGGCCGGGAAAGCGGTACATGGTGGTGAGCCAGGCGGTGCCCGTGCCGATGCCGAGCGTCAGGACGCCGACGCCGAGGAGCAGCAGGCCGGTGTCGGCGAGCGCGCCCGGGAGCACGGTGCGCACCAGATGCGGCCACACGCTCTCGCGGACGTCGAGGGAGAGCACGACGATGGTGGCGAGCGGCAGCGCCATGATGCCGGCGACCGCGACGGCGAACAGCGTCGCGCCACAGGCGTCGCCCGGCCGGCGCAGCCATCGCGCCCAGGGGCGAGAGGCGCCGGACGTGTTCCTGCCCTGGTGCGCGAGGTCGGCCATGTCCGATTGGAAAGGGCGAAGACGGCCATGCGTCAAGGCCCGACCAGCGAAAACTTGCAGGCTTGCGTCAAGATTCGTCACCCGCGGCGCCGTGATGACGAAGCGAGTTACACCGGCACGATGCGGTCCTTGCCGAATGAGATGGTGACGCGGGTGCCCTGGCCCGGCGTGCTTTCCACGGCGAGCTTGGCGCCGTTGGCGGCGGCGAGCGCGCGCGTGAGCGGCAGGCCGAGCCCCAGGCCCGCGCGCTCTGCCTTGGGCGGCTCGCCCATGCCTGGGCTGGGGCCCATGCCCGGTCCAGTGTCGGTGACCGAGATGGTGAGCGGGCCGTCGCAGGTGTAGACGACGCGCACGGCCACGCGATCGCCCGCGCGCGCAAATTTTATGGCATTGGAGAGGAGGTTGAGCAGCATCTGCCGCAGCGCGAGCTCGTCGGCGACGATGCGCGGCAGGTGCGCGGGCACGTCGGCCGCAAGCTCGAGGCCGGCGCGCTCGGCAAGCGGACGCGCCACCGTCAGGCAGCCCTCGACCACGGCCGCCGGATCGAGGTCGGCGAAGGAGAGCGTCGGCAGCGCCGTGCGGGCTCGGTCACCCTGCAGCATGCTGTCGACGACGCCCAGCGCATGGCGGGCGCTGCTGTAGATGTCGCAGGCATAGCTCTTGTAGCGCGGGTTGGCGATCGGGCCGAAATGCTCCGACTTCAGGATCTCGGCGTAGGCGATAACGGCGCTGAGCGGCGTGCGCAGCTCGTGCGCGAGCCAGGCATCGAGCGCCACGTCGAGGTCCACGCCGTGTCCGCGCCGCGCCAGGCCGGAGACGGGGGACTGCGGCCGTGCGGCCAGGGGCTTCGCTTCGGGCTTGGCTGCCGTCGGCGCCGCATGCAATGCCGTGACGAGCATGGCGGGGCCGGCCCCCGGCATCTCCCGCCGCTCCACGCGGCAAGCAAGCTGCACGAGCCCGCGCGCGGTCCAGAACGTCAGGGATGCCGGCTCGTCGACGTGGTCGGCTTGTGCGCGAGCCATCTCGCGCAGGCGCTGCAGCGCAGGCATGGCGCAATCGATGGCGATCGGAGGCGCCGCTCTTGCCGGGTCGAGGCCCCAGAGCGCCCACCCCTCCCTGTTGGCGTCGAGCAGCAGACCGGCATTGGCGTCGATGACCAGCGCGGGGCGTCCGGTGCTCGTGGTCGAGCCGCGTGCGGGCTCCTCGTCCAGGACGTCACCAATCGGGCTTTGCGGGGCCGGGCACATGCCTGCGGAACGCGCCTCGAAAACAGGCTCGAATCAAGGGATTGCAAGCCTGGGTAACGCCGAATCGGGCGCTCAGTCCATCGGCGGCGCAGGCGGCAGCCAATTCTCTTGTTCGCAACTCGCGCGCCCTTGTGTGCAGTGCACAATATTGGTGTAGGCACGCGGCGCGGACTGCTTCGGCCGGCCCGCGCCAAACAATCTGCAGGAGATGACCCATGACCGACCAGGCCTCCTTCGAGATCCCAACCACGGTTCGGGAGCTCGCCGAGCGCAACGTCCAGCAGGCGCGCGCGGCCTACGCGCAATTCATCGATGCGGCGCGCAAGGCCCAGGAGGTGGCGGCCAAATCCTCCGACGCGATGGCGGCTGGCGCGCGCGAGGTGCAGGCCAAGGCGCTAGGCTATGCCGAGAGCAATGTCGACGCGAGCTTCGCCTTCGCCACCGACCTGGCGCGCGCCCGCGACGTCAAGGAGCTGATGGCGATCCAGCAGCGCTACGCCGCCAAGCAGACGCAGACCTATGCCAAGCAGGCCCAGGAGCTCGGACGCCTGATGGCCGACGCCGCCAAGGGCGCGCAGCGGCCTGCTTAGAGCCTGGCCGGCTCTCAGGTCCCAGTCCGCCACATGCCGCGCATGCGTGCGGCAAGGTCCACTGTCGTCGTGGGGCGCCGCGGGTCGCCGGAAGCGGATGCGGTCGGCGCACGCCAGGACCGCAGCTCGAAGTGCTGTGCGATGGCTGCCGGTATGAAGCGCGTGCGCGCGGCATAGACGTGGCCGTCGCCGCGCTTTGCTTGATTGTGCACGTAGAAGCGCTGAGGCACAACCAGCACCAGCGCGTCCTTGGCGCGCGTCATGGCGACGTAGAGCAGCCGCCGTTCCTCCTCGATCTCCTCGACGCTTCCGGTGGCCATGTCCGAGGGGATGCAGCCGTCGACGACGTTGAGGACATAGACCGCCTTCCATTCCTGACCCTTGGCGGAGTGGATGGTCGACAGGATCAGGTAGTCCTCGTCGAGCAGCGGCGCGCCGGCTTCCGCGCTCGACGCTCCCGGCGGATCGAGCGTGAGGTCGGTGAGGAACGCTTCGCGCGAGGGATAGCCCGCAGCGATGCGCACGAGCTGCTCGAGATCGCCGGAGCGCACGACGGCATCCGCATAGCGGCTCTCGAGATGGGGCTGATACCATTGCCGCACCAGCTCGA
This sequence comes from Hyphomicrobiaceae bacterium, assembly GCA_041288195.1. Lineage (GTDB taxonomy): Bacteria > Pseudomonadota > Alphaproteobacteria > Rhizobiales > Hyphomicrobiaceae > AWTP1-13. Next base: position 17,250 of record JBGGME010000317.1, on the reverse strand, counting down.
GCTCAGCGGGCCAGCCCGCCTGCGCAGACAGACCCTGCATCAGCCCCACCAGATCGCGCCAGGCATCGACGGCCTTGGCGGGCGGGCGGAACGTCGCCAGCGCATCGATCGCGGAACGTCCGGCCATGGCATCGAGCACCTTGGCGGCGGTGGCGGGGCCGAGACCGGGGAGCAGCTGGACGACGCGGAAGCCGGTGACGCGGTCGGTCGGGTTCTCGGCCCAGCGCAGTACCGCCAGCATATCCTTGACGTGTGCGGCTTCCGTGAACTTGAGGCCGCCGAACTTGACGAACGGGATGTTGCGGCGCGTGAGCTCGATCTCGAGCATGGCCGAATGGTGCGAGGTGCGGAACAGCACGGCCTGCTCCTTGAGCGCCATGCCGCACTCGCGGTTTGCCAACACGGCCTCGACGATCAGCCCGACCTGGCCGATGTCGTCGGCGACCGAGACCAGCGCCGGCCGCTCGCCATCCCCACGCGATGAGCGCAGGTTCTTGGTGAACTGCTCGCGGGCGAGGCCGATGACAGCGTTGGAGGCGGCGAGGATCGGCTGGGTCGAGCGGTAGTTCTGCTCGAGCCGCACGATCGTTGCCGGCGGGTCGAACCGGCCGGGGAAGTCGAGGATGTTGCGCACGGTGGCGGCGCGGAAGCCGTAGATCGCCTGTGCGTCGTCGCCGACCACGGAGAGGCCCCTGCCGTCCGGCTTGAGGCCGCCCAGGATCGCGGCCTGCAGCGCGTTGGTGTCCTGGTACTCGTCGACCAGCACGTGATCGAACAGGGCGGCGACCTCTACGGCCAGCTCCGGCACCCGCATCAGTTCGCCCCAGTAGAGGAGGAGGTCGTCGTAGTCGAGCACGCCCTGGGCCTGCTTGGCCTCGACGTAGGCCGCAAACAGCCCGGTCAGCTCGTCCTTCCACTCCGCGCACCAAGGGAAGTGCTTCAGCGCCGCCTCCAACGGCTCGGTCGCATTGACCGCGCGCGAGTAGATGGCGAGGCATGTGGCCTTGAGGGGAAAGCGCCGCGCCTGCTCGGAGTAGCCGAACTCGTGGCGCACGAGGTTCATGAGGTCGGCGGAGTCCTCGCGGTCGTGGATGGTGAAGGCGGGATCGAGCCCGACCGAGGCCGCATGCATCCTGAGGATACGCGCGCCAATGGCATGAAAGGTCCCCGACCAGCGGATCGGATTGCGCCCGCTGCGGCCCGTCTCACCCAGCGCTGCGGCGGCGATGCGCTCGACCCTGCGCGTCATCTCGGCGGCGGCCCGGCGCGAGAACGTGAGCAGCAGGACGCGGCCAGGGTCGGCGCCGTTGACGATCAGGTGGGCGACCCGGTGCGCGAGCGTATTGGTCTTGCCGGAGCCGGCACCGGCGATAACGAGCAGCGGCGCGGCGATGTTGGCGCCGCGGCCGGCGACGCCGTGCTCGACGGCGCACCGCTGCTCCGCGTTGAGTGTGTCTAGGTAGCGCGCGCCAAACATTGCCGGAGACATCGCCGGGGCCAGGTGCCATTGCCGATGCAGCGATCCTGATCATGATTCGTTCGCCCACCCAAGCTCAGGCGAAGGCAGATCAAACCGGGCCTCGATAGCCACTGCTGACGCCGGACGAGTTGCGCCATCATGACTTGCCTGTGCACGCTCAGGGACAGCGCGTGGTAGCCGATCTCAGAATCGAGCTAAGGGCCCCTATGGCCTCCGCCCGCATCCTGCTGGTTTGCTCGCTCGTCGCGGCGCTCGCGGCGTGCCGGACGGAGGCGCCCAGGCAGTCGCTCAAGGACCACGGGGCCGCCGCACCGGCGGTTCGCGCTCCCGCAGCCGTTGCCGCGCCTGCCCCTGCCCCCGCAGCCGTCACAGCTCCGGCGCCGCCACCGGCTCGCACACCGGCAGCGGCGATGGCCGAGTCCGACCAGACCAAGGATCAGCTTCACGCCCAGTGCTGGGACCGGTACCGCGAATACCTCGTCGGCGACAAACCGAGATCGTTCGAGGAGAAGCTCTCCGCCGACAGCGCCTGCCGGCTGATCGTCTGCCCGACCTGCCCACGCTGAGCTGCATCCCCTCCTCGAGGGACGCCAGTTCGGGTTCTGCGCAAACGCAAATCGGACGGGGACGCGTCTGCGCGGCCCCGTCCGATTTCACCCGGACAAACTTGAACGGCCTTGGCTACTCGCTGCCGCCAGCGCCGCCAGAGAGGCGCTCGTGCTCGCGCCACCAGCCCTGCGCCCCGTATGTGATCTCGTCCGACAGATAGGATGGAGAGGGCGCCTGCCGCCTTTGAACGGCCGCAACAGCATCGGTTGGAGGCGTTTCCGGCAACCGCTTCTGGTAGGCGTAGACCCTGGTCTCTTCCTTGCTTTTCTCTGCCTGGCTTTGCGCGTTGAGCGGGGCCGCCAGACCGCTAAAGAGACTGGCAACGAGCACGGCTGCAGCGCTCAAGGATAGACCCGCAATGATCTTCATGTTGGCCTCCTGTTTCTACCGTGCACTTCCAAACTGAGTCGCTGAGGCTTGGCAACACTTCAATGACGGATAGATGACGGGGGAGTGCTCGCCGGAGCACGCTGCGCATTCGTTGTCGCGAGGACCCCAACACTCTTTGGTCCCCATTACATCCTCGTAGCTGCGCTCTTGATCGAAAAGATGCGGCGACAGCAGGGTTTGCGCCTCGGCGCCCTGGGGTAGTTCCCTATATTTTTCGCCACCCGCGAAGCTAGGCTCCACAGCCTCCTGGACCGCAATTCCAGCCAACCGGAGGTTCGCATGCGCTGTATGACCGCGATTCTTGGGGCTTTCGCATTGGCGTTGACAGGGACAAGCGTCCAGGCGGCGCCCCCCGGCAGCGCAGCAGGTGATTTGCGATCTGCCGCCGAGGCAGGTGCCAGCCGCCATCAGGTCGCGTATCGGCTTTGTTGGACGGAGGGCGGCACCCGGCGGTGCCGCTGGGCCGACAATGCGCGCATCTATGGCTACCGCGGCGCGGCCCGCAGGGCAGTTCCCCGGGTCTACGGCTACACCGCGTTGCCGGCGGTGACCGTGAGCCCCTCACCTGCACCCGCCGTCGTCTACAGCGCAGCTCCAGTCTACAACTACGTCCCGCCGCCTCCGGTGATCTATCCGCCCGGCCCCAGAAATTGGTCGAACCCCGACGCATACCCAGCAGGCTCCACCAGCTGGTGGCGCGTTCTGGATCACGAGGCTCAGCAGGGAAGCGGCGGCCCTTAGGCCCGCGCGACCGCGCTGACGCAAGTTGAATGGCGAGGAGCCCGACCAGAGCGGCGCTGGCTCAGCCGGCCGGCTGCCGCCGCCTGCGCGCGAGCTCCCGCTCCAGCTGCCGCAACCGATCCTCGTCAGCCTGGCTCGGAAAACCCCGCGCAATACTGCGCAGCACAAGGTCCTTCTGCAGCGCTATCTCGCGCTCCAGGGTCCGGATGTCACACGTGGACGGCTTCTGCTCCATGCCTGAAAACGGCATAGGTCAGGCACGGTTCCCCTTTGGGGGCATGCCTCACATAGAATGCGCGCGCATCTGCTCTATGAGACTGCACCCCCGCGCAGTCGCCATCCATCCCGAAGCCTTGTCCTCGACAACGTATCCTTCGTCGGCGAGCTGCCGGACCAGCGGCAGCAAAGCCGGAGTGAGGTTCCGGTTCGGCTGAGCAGCGAGTGCGCGAACCAAGGCGAGCTTCTCTAGCGTCATGCAGCTTCCCCCGTCACGGCTTGAAGCCAGCCGTCTAGACCCCGTGGTCCGACGCCGCGACTCAAATGGTGTTAGCGAATGTTGCCCGGCGAAGCTCCAGACCTTGGGGGAAACGACAGCTTGATCACGGCACGAAGCCGGAGCGGACCAAAGTGGGGCCGGAGCGCAGCGAAGGAGCGCCGATGGCGGGTGTGGTCTTGGTCGCTGTCGCGGCAAAGCATCGCTCGAGATTTCGACAACGGCTTGCCGCCGAGGGATGCGTCGGCGTCGCCGGTGCGCCCCCAAAGGAGCGGCACACCTCCGCGAGCTTCACCTTGTCGAGCCAGCCGTCGCGAACGCCGCGGTCCACTGCCCAACAGTCGGCCTTCATCTCGTTGCCGCCGACATGGTGATGAGCGCATTCGTGGTGATAGACGAACAACCGCACGCTTTCGGGATAGCGCTGGAGCATGCTCGGGTTGATGACGAGCACACCCCTGTCAGGGATGGAGATGCCGAGGTTGGGGAGGCGGACGTCGAGCACGTTGCGCACGCGACCGCACCGAACGATGCGTCCGGCGATCTCCAGCGTGCCGTCTCTCGCGTCCCGCACGGCTGGCGAAGCGTCGGTGCGGTGACCGGCCGTCATTGCAGCAATGGCAATGACGCCAACAAGCATCCCCCGGCCCAGCATTGATCCCCTTCCCTCGAACCGCGGCCGTTCTAGGGATCAGGATTGCCGGAATTGCGGCAGCTTGGGCGGAGCTGTGGCGGCGCTTTGGAAGGGGGTCGATGACCTCGGCGCGAAAAGCACAATGGGCCCCCGGACGATCCCGGGAGCCCATTTTGGATCCCCATCTTGAATCCAAGACGGATCGACGCTCAGAACTTCATCTTGTCGAGCCTGTCGAACAGGGCCTTGGCATCGAGCTCGTCGCCGGCCTGACACGCATCGTAAGCTCGCAGGGCCAAGCGGCTCACACCAGCGAGCTGCTCAGGCGAGATCTTGGCATACTTCTCGCGGTCGAGCTTCTCGAAGAAGCCCTTGTAGGCCTTGCCGCAGTCCATCTTGCCCTGGGCCATCGCGGCCGGGGAGGCGAGCACGGCAAGGGCAACGAAGGCAGTAGCGATACGCTTCATTGTAGTCTCCCTATCTTCAGCAGCGCCGGAACTCCGCCGCCAGCTGAACACAGATACGGGCCCAGGAACGGATAGTTTCAGCCGGCCATCTCTCGCCTGATCACAAACGCGGCACCAAGCGGCGCCGCGTTTGCGAGCAGGGTTGAAACTTTGCGAGCATCTGCGCGTATCTTTGATGCAATGAGCGAAGAAGAAGACATCGACGGGCTGGCGGCAGAGTACGTCCTGGGCACCCTGGACCCAGCCGAGCGCCATCGCATCCACGTGCGCAGGCAAACGGACGCAGCCCTGTCCGCGGCCATCGGAGCGTGGGAACGTCGGCTCGCACCCCTGAACGAGCAAGGACGGGGCATCACGCCGCCCCCACATCTGCTGGACGGGATCGTGTCGCGCGTCACCGGCGAGGCGGCACCAGCATCCGACGTCGTGGCCTTGCGCCGGACATCTGGCCGGCGTTGGGCGCTTGTCGTTGGAGGCAGCGCGCTCGCAGCTTGCCTTGCGCTGGCGGTCGTCTGGTCGGTGACCCATCAGCCGGCGCCGCAGGAGCACAGCAGGCTCGATTGCGGCAAGCTCTACAAGGACTTTTGGCAAACCCGCGATCCGCAGACCTATGCGCGAACCCCGCCGGAGCAGCTGGCGGGAATAAGTCGCATGGCCTTGCGTGCCTTCGATGCCTGCCAGGCTGGTGACGAGCAGGATGCCAAGGCCCTGCTCGCCCGCCTTCTCGGCCGAAGTGGAGAAAGACCTTCTCCCTCCGAGCTGCGCCGCTCCACTTGAGCTAATCTAAAGCATCTCGAACACGCGGATCTGCACCCGGTCGGGCAGGCGCGCTGCGGTGGCGACGAAGACGCTGCGGTTGAGCCAGTCGTGCGGGCCCGCGGGCGCCTCGAAGGTTGGCACGGTTCGAAAGTAGACGAGCGCCGGGTCGACGGCCTCGCCGCGGTTCATTCGCTCCATGACATCAGGCGGCGCGCGGCGCAGGCCGCGGTTGGTGACGGCGATCTCGGCGCCGTCACGCGTGCGGATCGAGTAGCGCGCCTCGAGCTCGACGACGCCGTCGCCGCGCACGTACTGCCAGTCGGCGCCGCCGGGGACGATCTCGGCCTCGAGCCTGGGTCCCGTCACGCGCCCGCCCAGGACGGCGATGATGCGCCGCCGCCCGTGCGGCGTGGGCCCGAGGTCGCGGATCGGCCCCACCTCCACATCGATATCGCACACGTGCACGAGATCGGGTGTCATCGCGACCGTCGTAGGGGCGCAATAGGCGTCAGCCGTATTGCGCCGTTGGCTCCGACTGCACGGCAAGGCGGCGCAATGCGCTTCGCTATTGCGCCCTACGCCGCCCAACAACATCAATACGTCTTGGCCTTCGCCGCCGGCCCCTTGCCGCGCACCTCGTTGACGGCCTGCTGTGCCGCAACCGCCATCAGGCGCACATCGTTGAGGATCGTGCACATCTGGAAGCCGGCCTCGAACCGCCTCAGCGCCGTCGCCGGCCCGTCGGTGTGCACGCCGGCGATCAGGCCCCGCTTGCGCGTGGTCTTGACGATGGTGTCGATCGCAGCCAGCACCTCCTTGTCGGTGGGGTCCAAGGTCGGCGGTTTGCCGAGGCTGAGCGACAGGTCGGACGGGCCGACGTAGACGCCGCTGATGCCCTTGACGGAAAGAATCTCCTCGAGGTTGTTGACGGCGGCCCGCGTCTCCACCATGGCGAACAGCAGCACCTCCTCGTTGGCCTTCTGCCAGTAGTCGGCGCCGTACTGCGATGCGCGGTAGGGCCCGAAGCTGCGCTCGCCCATCGGCGGATAGCGGCCTGCCCGCACCAGCGCCTCGGCCTCGGCCTTGGTGTTGATCATCGGGCAGATGATGCCCATGGCGCCCGCGTCCAGCGCGCGCATGATCTGGCCCGGATCGTTCCAGGGCACGCGCACGAGCGGCGTCGCATCGCCCGCGCTCTGGATCGCCACCAGCATCGCGACCGCATCGTTGATGTTGCCGGCGCCGTGCTGCATGTCGATGGTCACGCTGTCCCAACCCTGTGCCGCGTACACCTCGCACGCGAATGGATCTGGGATCGCCGCCCAGCCGCCGACGCAGTTGACACCGTCAGCGATCTTCTTCTTGAGCAGATTGGCTTTCATATCGTTTCACTCCCTCAGTGGATCTCGTCCTGCTTGGCAAGCGCCTCGCGCAGCTTGGCGACATTGAAGCCCGGCGCGCGCGCCATCTCCAGGATCACGGCCTCCTTGCGCGCCAGCAGATCGCAGGCCGCCGGGATCTTTGCCGCCAACCCCTCGGGGATCGTCACCGCGCCGTGCCGGTCCGCATGCACGATATCGCCCGACCGCGCCAGCATGCCCGCGACCCGCACCTCCTTGCCGAAGTCGTGCAAGTGCACATGCGCATGGCTCGGCATGATCGAGCCCGCGAGCGCCTGGAAGCCAGGCGCCCACTGGTCGATGTCGCGGATGCAGCCGTCCGTTACCACGCCGAGCAGCCCGAGCCCCTTGTGCACGGCGCTCATCACCTCGCCCCAGAAGGCGCCGAAACCCACGTCGGCGCCGTCGAGATCCTGGATCACCATGATGCCGGGCGCGGGCTTGGCGGCGATGTACTCGTAGTAGGCGATGCGCTGCTCGCGCTGCTTCTTGCCGTCGAGCTCGTGCGCGTGCGTGGTGCGGATCGTCGCCGTCTTGGCGTAGCCGACGATCGGGGGGAGCTGCGGGAACGGGCACACCAGCGGCTTCACCGTAAAGCCCGTCAGCCGCCGGCCGGGATCGACGATCTCCAGCGCGTTGCAGATGGTGGGCGTGTCGTAGGTCTTGAGCTTCTCCAGCAGCGCAGCGTCGATCACAGGACTCTCCCGGTACAATTGGGCGGACGATAAATCGAAACGTGTCATACCGGGGCTTGTCCCCGGTATCCAGCCATCTGCAAGCGACGGCGTGATCGGCCCGCTGGATTCCGGCGGCAAGCGCCGGGATGACGCGGGCGACGCGCAGCCGGGTGACTCATGCCGCCCCCGCCTGCTGGATGCGCCCCTCCTCAACACCATGCTCGCGCGCGGCGGCAACGATGGCGGCCCACGTATCGTCGGGCAGCGGCACGCCCTCGGCAAGACGCTGCCGGCGCATGCGCTGCTCGGGCTCGCCGGGGATCAGCACCTCGCCGCCGGCCGTCACCGGCTTGGCACCCTTGAAGTAGGCAACGTAGCGGGCGACATCGGGCGAGAACAGCCCTTCGGGGTCGATCACGGCAGGGTTGACGTAGAACGACAGCATGCCGTTGCCGCGGAAGCGGTCCCCGCGCTCGCCGCCGAGGCCCGTCGCTTTCATGCCGGTCAGCGAGCCGCCGAGCAGCTCGCAGATGAAGGCGAGCCCCGAGCCCTTGTGGTCGCCGAAGGCGCGGATGGCGCCCGTGCCGGTGCCGGCCGTGCGCAGGCTGGTGGCCGTATACGGGCCGTACAGCACGTGCGGATCACCGCTGATCTTGCCGTCGATGTCGATCAGGGCGTCGTCGGGGAGCTTCTTGCCGCCCTGGCTCGCCACCAGCACTTTGCCCTCCGCGACAACGGACGTGGCGAAGTCGAGCACGACCGGCGCCTCGCCGGGCCTCGGTATGCCCACGCAGAACGGCGCGGTGGAGAGCCGGCGCTCGGTGCCGCCGAACGGCGCCACCAGCACGCTGCCCGAGGCATTGACGAAATGCACCGAGACGAGCCCGGCCTCGGCCGCCATCTCGGCCCAGTCGCCGACCCGGCCGATGTGGCCCGCATTCTTCAGGGCGACCATCGACAATCCCATGGCCTTGCACTTCTCGATGCCGATCGCCACCGCCTGCGGCGTCACGGTCTGACCGAAGCCGTGGAGGCCGTCGACCACCGCCAGCACCGGCGTCTCGGTCACGATCTTGGCCGTCCTGTCCGGGTGCACCACGCCGTCGCGCTTCCAGCTCAGATAGCGCGGCACGCGCGCCACGCCGTGGCTGTCGTGTCCTGTCAGATTGGCAGATACCAGGTACTTGCCGATGCGCCCGGCCTCCGCCTTGGAGCATCCCGCCTTTGCAAAAATCTCGCTCACCAACTCGGTCAGCGGCCCCGCCTTGATCGTCACCATTTCCCGCGCATTCCCTTCCCCGACCTAGCCCCGCAGGGCCGCGCCCCACCATAGTGCAGGCGGACGCCCAAGTCATCGTACAAGTCCTGCAAGTCATCGTACAAGTCGGACGGACCTGCATGCCCGACCCGCGCGGTTGAGCGATTGCAGGTCGCATGCGACTATGCTCGGAGCAATCGCATCGAGCATTCGCAGGGCGGCAGGGCAGCATTGCATCGCAGCAACCGGATCGCGGTCGTCGGCGCGGGCCTCGGCGGATTGACCTGCGCGGGCTTCCTGCAGCGCGCGGGCTTCTCCGTCACCGTCTACGAGCAGGCGCCCGCCTTCTCGCGCATCGGCGCCGGCATCATCCTGAGCGCCAACGTCATGAAGGTGCTCCGCCGCCTGGGACTCGAGCGCCGGCTGCTCGACGTGGGCATCCGGCCGGACGCCTTCGTGAGCCGCGCCTCCGATACCGGCGCCACGCTGCACGAGCTCACGCTCGATGCCGCCGGCGAGGCCCGCTTCGGCGCCCCCTACATCAACATCCATCGCGGCGACCTGCATGGCGTGCTCGAGACGGCGCTCGCGCCCGGCACGATCGCCTTCGACCATTGCCTCACGGGCCTCGATCGCAAGGGCAACGCCCTGGAGCTCGTCTTCGCCAACGACGCGCGGCACGAGGTCGACATCGTCGTCGGCGCCGACGGCATAACGTCGAAGGTGCGTGAGAGCCTGTTCGGCCCGGAGCCTCCACGCTTCACCGGGCGCGTCGCTCATCGTGCCATCTTCCCGATCGCGCGCCTGAACGGTGCCACCATGCGCGACTGCACGAAGTGGTGGGGCCCCGACCGCCACCTGCTCGCCTACTTCATGACGACAAGGCGCGACGAGGTCTACCTGATGGGCAGCGTCCCGGCCGCAGCGTGGGAGAGCACGGAACCGTCGCTGCCGCTGCCGCGCGAGGCCTTCGTCGCCGCGTTCGGCGAGTTCCATCCCGATATCCGCCGCGTGATCGAGGCCGCGACCGAGGTCACCGTCATGCCCATCTGCGACCGCGAGCGCAACGACCGCTGGAGCGGCGAGCGCATCGTTCTCCTCGGCGACGCCTGCCATCCCGTGCGCCCCTACATGGCCGCAGGCGGGGCCATGGCCATCGAGGATGCGGCGATCCTGAGCCGCTGCCTCGCGACCATCGGCGACGACGACCCCGCCGAGGCGTTCCGATGCTACGAGGCCACCCGCATCCCGCGCGTCGGCAAGGTGCAGCAGATCTCCGTCGACAACAGCTGGCTGCGCGGGCCCACCGAAACCGACTGGTTCTTCTGCTACGACGCCTGCACGGCGCCCCTGACCCAGCCGGCCTGAAGGCCCGGCAACACGAGCGAGGCAAAGCGTCCATGAGCAAGCCCGACACCTTCGCGCCGCGTCCCGACGGGATGGTCGCCCGCGATCTCGTCGGCTATGGCGAGTTCCCGCCCGATCCCGCCTGGCCCGGCGGCGCCCGCATCGCCGTCAACTTCAACCTCAACGTCGAGGGCGGCGGCGAGTCCACCCTCGCCAACGGCGACGAAGTCTCGGAGGGCATGCTCAACGACATCGGCGTGCCGACGTTCAGCGGCCGCCGCGTGCCGCTCGTGGAATCCGTGTTCGAGTACGGCAGCCGGCGCGGCGCCTGGCGCCTCCTCGACATCTTCCGCGAGCATTCCATCTCCGTCAGCGTGCTCGGCGTCGTCCGCGCGCTGCAGCAGAACCCGGCCCTGGCGAAGGCCTGCGTCGATCGCGGACATGAGATCGTCAGCCACGGCTACCGCTGGATCGACTACGGGTCCGTACCGGAAGCGGTCGAGCGCGAGCACATGCGGCTCGCCATCGACGGCTTGACGGAGCTAACCGGCGCAAGGCCGCTCGGCTGGATGACCGGCAGGCCCGGACCCAACACGCGGCGCCTTCTCTCCGAGGCCGGCGGCTTCCTCTACGACCGCGACTCTCTTGCCGACGAGCTGCCCTACTGGGTGCGCATGCAGGAGGGCCCGCACCTCGTCATCCCCTACTCCTACGAGACCAATGACAACCGCTGCAACGAGAACAGCGGCTTCTCGACGGCCGAGCATTTCTTCGCCTACATGCGCGACGCCTTCGATCTCCTCTACCGCGAGGGCGAGCGGGGCTCGCCCAAGCTCCTCTCCATCGGCCTGCACGACCGGTTGATCGGCCGGCCGGGACGCGCCGTCGGCCTCATCAGGCTGATCGAGCATATGCGCCGGTTCGAGGGCGTGTGGTTCTGCCGCGGCATCGACATCGCCCGCCACTGGCACCAGCATTTCCCGCCGCAGCCCGGATAGGCGCCGTCGGGAAAGCCGGTCAGGAGACCGGCTCCTTCGACCGCTTGGCGCGTCTGCCCTTGCGCGGCGGCGTCTCAGGCGGCGGCTCGCTCAGCTTCGCCAGATCGAAGCTCCACAGCTCCTCGATGAGGCGGATCAGCTCCGCCTCGCGCGCCTTGATGTCGGCCGCGAGCCACTGGCTGCGCCCGCGCAGGTCCTCGTTGATGGCCGGGATCGGCGCGCCAGCAGTATTGAAGTAGACGTCGAGCTTGCGCGCCAGGTCCTGGTTGCCGGCGCGATCGTTCTGCAACTTCGTCACGAGCACGAGATTGCCGAGCGACTCCGTCGATCGCTCCCGCTCCGCGGGGTCGGGATGCCAGACGCGCCACTGGCTGTTGGCGCCGAGCTTCCGCGGCAGCACGTGCTCGACGGTCACCTCGCTGGGCGTCAGGCTGAACGGCGTGCCGCCTGTCTTCTGCTCGGTGAGGCGCATGAGCAGATGCTTGGCCGCCGGCGCGTTGCGCTCGTGCAGGTCGCGCAGGTTGTGCTGAACGGCCCGGAGCTCCTGCCGCGTGAGTTCGAGGGGGCTGTCGGCCCGGTCGAGGTCGCGGCCGTTGCGTATCGCTGCCACCACCGCGCCGAACCGGCGCGCGCGCTTGGAACCCCCGATCCCCAGGATGCGCACCGCGAAGGCGAGACGGTCGAGCTTGCCCAGGAAGCGCGCCAGGCCGTCCGCATCCCTGCCCTTCTCGAGCCACCACAGCATTGCCGGCGGCACCCAGTCGGCAAACGAGTGCCAGCCGAGATAGCGCAAATACCTGCCGACGGCGGCGGAGTGCGGCGAGCCCGCGTGCCGCGCGCTGCGAATGTCGTCGAGAATTATCGCCGAGGGCCGCAGGACGCGCTCGATGAACGGCTGTGCGCCGCCTGTCTCGGTGGCAATCGCCCTGATGTCGGAGATCACCTTGCCTTCGGGCAGTCGGTACATGGCGCGGATGTGGGTGAAGAGCTGCTCGAAATCGCTGTCGGCGCGCGTCTCGGCCTCGTCCCACAAAGCCTTGACTGCCGGACGCGAGGCTTCCGGCACGCTGCCGAGCAGCTCGGCCTTGAGGATGTCATTGCGCGCCAGCGGCTTGCCTCTGGCATTGAGCACCTCGAACAGCCGGTGTGCCTGATCGATGTCGGGCGCGACCATCTGCACGATGCAGCACCGTTCGAGCAGGAACTGCGCGAGCCTGCGGCGGTCGGCCAGGTCGTAGCCCGTCAGCGCCGCGACGAGGTGGTCGCGCACGTCGACGATGCGCTGCTGCGACGGCGAGAGGTCGGTACGCTCGGGGAGGAGGCGGGTGGCGCCGGGAGCGCGCACGTGCTTGAGGAAGAAGGCCTCGTCGGGCTCGCCGATCGACAGGCGCGGGTGCGGCTTGGCTCCCAGCGCGCCGCCGATCGCGGCCTGCACGCGGATATTGGGCAGCTCCGGGTCGAGGTCGCGCAGGATGCACAGCAGGATGGTGAGCGTCGTCAGCCTCTGCAGGCCGTCCACGACCTCGAGGCTGCGCATCTGCGGGCGCTGCCAGGGCTTCAGGCGCGAGGGCGGCTGGGGCCGCTCGCGCTCGATGAACAGCATGGCGCCCAGGAAGTAGACGCCGTTGTCGCCTCCGGCGTCGAGGCTCGGCACCGAGGTGATGTCCTCGAGCAGCTTGCCCGCCTCCTGCTCGCCCCAGGAGAACGAGCGCTGGTAGGGCGGAGCCTGGATGTAGAAGGGGTTTGCTAGCAGGTCTCCGACCGACATCGTCAGGGCAGTGAATGGCAACGCTTGCGCATTGGACGGCATGAACGCGCTCACCGGTTGAACCTGCAATTGAGTGCACAGTTGAAGTGGCGGCTGCAACCGAACATCGCACTTGCACGTGCCCGGGGTTTGTGCTCCGCGACACAGGGGCTTGCTGCGCGCCGTCGTCGGGTCCAACCGCCAGTTGCCTGCACGCCACAACGACCGAGAGAGGGCATCATGCCCGCTGCCGCCTACGCACTTGTCCGGCCTCTGCTTTTCACGCTCGACCCCGAGCGGGCGCACGAGCTCACTCTCAGATCGCTGGAGGCCGGGCTCTATCCGCGCGGCGCCGGGCCCGACGACAAGGGGCTGGCTGTCGAGGCGCTTGGCCTGACGTTTCCCAATCCGCTCGGCATCGCCGCAGGCTTCGACAAGGACGCGCGCGTGTGCGCGGCCGTGCTCGGCATGGGCCTCGGCTTCACCGAGATCGGCACCATCACGCCGCTGCCGCAGGCCGGCAATCCGCGCCCGCGGCTGTTCCGCCTCGTCGCCCAGCGCGCGCTGATCAACCGGCTCGGATTCAACAACGAGGGCCACGCCGCCGCCCTGGCCCGGTTGCAGCGCCACCGGCCCCAGGGCATCGTCGGCGTCAACGTCGGCGCCAACAAGGACGCAGCCGACCGCAGCGCCGACTACGTCGAGGGCGTGCGCCGCTTCTGGGACGTGGCGAGCTACTTCACCATCAACATCTCCTCGCCCAACACACCGGGCCTGCGCGACCTGCAGGCGCCCGCCGCGCTCGATGCGCTGCTGGCCCGCGTGCTCGAGGTGCGCGCGCAGATGCTGGCCGAGGGCCGATCGAACCGGCCGATCATCGTCAAGCTCGCGCCCGACATCGCCGAGGCCGATCTCGCCCCGGTGGCCGAGGTGCTGCTGGGCCGCGGCGTCGATGGCATCGCGCTCGGCAATACGACGCTGTCGCGCGCCGGCATCGGTGATGCGCCGCGCGCACGGGAGGCCGGCGGCGTCTCGGGCAGGCCGCTGTTCCACCGCTCCACCGTCATGCTCGCGCGCCTCTATCGCCTGACCGAAGGCCGCGTGCCGCTGATCGGCATCGGCGGCATCGACTCGGGCCCCGCGGCGATCGCCAAGATCGAGGCCGGCGCCACCCTGCTGCAGCTCTACACCGGCCTTGTCTTCGAGGGCCCCGGCCTCATCGCCCGCATCAAGCGCGCCATTCTCCAGTACGTCGACCACCGCAAGCTCGCCCGCAGCACCGACGCCACCGGCCGCCGCGCCGCCGAATGGGCCTCCCGCCCCCTCGACAAATAACCCCCTGCCGGCTGCTACCATCATACCCACCAACCGAAGCGCCGAGCGGGCATCCACTAACGCCTTCGCCTGTGTCCTGGGTGCCGGCCTCCGCCGGCATGACGTCTGAGGATACGGAGTGCCTCGCCGCCCCTCACGTGTAGATCATCTTGCGGGTCATGCCGCCGTCGACGATCAGCTCGGCGCCAGTCACGAAGGCTGCCTCCTCCGACAGCAGGTAGGTGACCGCCGCCGCCACGTCGTCGGGCACGCCGACGCGGCCGACGGGATGCTGGGCGTGGTCGCCGGGCTTGAGGGGCCCATGCCGCCCCGTGTCGATCCAGCCGGGCGACACGCAGTTGACCCGCACCTGTGGCGCCATCGTCATCGCCAGCGCATGCGTCAGCGCCGCCAGCCCGCCCTTGCTTGCCGAGTAGGCGAGCGTATTGGGCTCGGACATGTGCGCGCGCGTCGAGGCGATCGTGACGATGGCTCCACGGGCTCGTCTGAGATCGGACTCCGCCACCTTCGCCAGCAGGAACGTCGCCGTCAGGTTGGTGGCGAGCACCTCGTTCCAGGTCGCGAGCGCCGTCTCGGCCAGCGGCGCCGTCCTACCGAAACCCGCGTTAGAGACGATGGCATCTAGGCGCCCCAGCCGGCTGCGCGCCACCGCCACCAGGTGCTCGACGTCCGTCTCCTTGCCGACGTTGGCCTCTATGGGGATGCCTCCGGTCTCGCCCGCAGCCGCGCTCAGCGCCTCGCCGTCGACGTCGACCAGCGCCACCTGCCAGCCCTGCCGCGCCAGCCGAGCCGCCACCGCGCGCCCGATGCCGCGCGCCGCCCCGGTGACGATCACGCCCCGGCTCTTGCCGTTTCCACCCATGGCCGAGACAGACCAGAAATCCGCCCCTCGCGCGAGAGCCGAGAATGGCTTGGGTAAAGGGGATATGTCCGCGAGCTGCGTCCGCTTCCCTCCCCCCTTGTGGGGGAGGGATAGGGAGGGGGGACCCTCCAATCCTCCATCGGCTGGATTCCCCCCACCCCTAACCCCTCCCCACAAGGGGGAGGGGAACCGAGTCACCCAGCCTTCGCCGCCGCCGCCATGTAGTTGACGTCGGTGTCGCCGCCGAGCGACCAGGCATCCGCGAATGGGTTGTAGACAAGACCCTTGATCGCAGGCGCGCCTAGTCCCGCGGCAGCGAGGTAGCGGCCAAGCTCATCCGGCGTCACGAACCGCTCCCACTGGTGCGTTCCCACCGGAAGCCAGCGCAGCACGTACTCGCCCCCGATGATGGCCAGCAGATAGGCTTTCAGGGTGCGGTTGAGCGTGGAGAGCAGCATCAGCCCGCCCGGCCGAAGCAATGCCGCGCAGGCCGCCAGGAACGCCGCCGGGTCCGGCACGTGCTCCACCACCTCGAGGCAGGTCACCGCGTCGAAGGCCTCCGCCTCGCCCGCCGCCAGCTCCTCCACTCGCCCCGCCCGGTAATCGATGTCGAGCCCCTGGCCGGCGGCATGCCGCCGCGCCGCCTCGATCGCCTCGGGCGCCGGATCGAGCCCCGTCACTCGCGCCCCGAGCCGGGCCAGCGGCTCGCAGATGAGCCCGCCGCCGCAGCCCACGTCCAGCACCCGCAGGCCCGCGAGCGGCCGCAGTCCGCCGCCGGCGAGCCGGAAATGCCGCACCATCTGGTCGCGCAGGAACGTGAGCCTGGCCGGGCCGATCTTGTGCAGCGCCCGGAACTTGGCCGTAGGGTCCCACCACTCGGATGCGAGCCGCGCGAAGCGGTCGACCTCCTCGCGGTCCAGCGTGCGGCTATCCCCTGGCAGGCCTGGCATGAGGCGCATTGGCGCGGCGCGGCATCGACGTGTCAAGGCCTCGACTTGCAGTGTTGCGGGACGCCGACCTTGTGGCTAAGAGTGGGCCCGTCAAAGCCGCGAAAGCGGGGGTAACGCCGGCTGCCGAGGCCAGATGCGCGGCCAGCACCTCGTAGGCGCCGGGGGCCCCAGGGGCCCCAGGGGTCCAGGGGAGCTGGGTGTTTGGTGTCACGGGGCGGCACCGATCGGGTCGTCATGTCTGTCCTCGTCATGAAGTTCGGCGGCACCTCGGTTGCCAACGTCGAGCGCATCCGCAACGTCGCCCGCCACGTCAAGCGCGAGGTCGATGCCGGCAACAGAGTGGCCGTGGTCGTCTCGGCCATGGCGGGCGTCACCAATCAGCTGGTCGCCTGGGTGCGCGAGGCCTCCGCGCTGCACGACGCGCGCGAGTACGACGCCGTCGTCGCCACTGGCGAGCAGGTCACCGCCGGGTTGCTCGCCATCGTGCTGCAGGCGATGGGCATCTCCGCGCGCTCCTGGCAGGGCTGGCAGATCCCCATCATCACCGACAACGCGCACGGCGTCGCCCGCATCAAGGACATCCCCGGCGACAAGATCCGCGCCCGCCTCGAGCAGGGCGAGGTCGCCGTCATCACCGGCTTCCAGGGCATCGAGCCCGAGCGCAACCGCGTCTCGACGCTGGGCCGTGGCGGCTCCGACACCAGCGCGGTGGCCGTCGCCATCGCCGTGAAGGCGGACCTGTGCGACATCTACACCGACGTCGACGGCGTCTACACGACCGACCCCCGCATCGTGCCCCGCGCCCAGCGGCTGGCCAAGATCTCCTACGAGGAGATGCTGGAGATGGCCTCGCTCGGCTCCAAGGTGCTGCAGACGCGCTCGGTCGAGCTCGCTATGGTACATGGGCTGCGCGTGCGCGTGCTGTCGAGCTTCGTGGCGCCGGAGGCGCTGCAGCCCGCACGGCCGGAAACCTGGGACCAGATCGGCACCGTCATCTGCAGCGAGGATGAGATCGTGGAGCAGCACGTCGTCAGCGGCATCGCCTACGCCAAGGACGAGGCCAAGGTATCCCTGGTCAGGGTCGCCGACAGACCGGGCGTCGC